>DASYTV010000357.1:0-24475 GCA_036001885.1 Actinomycetes bacterium | reverse complement strand
ACCGCACTGCTGACTGCCGCACCCCTCGTCGCCATCGCAACCGCCCAGTCGGCGACTGCAGTCTCTCCAGACATCGTCATCAGTGAGGTGTACGGAGGCGGCGGCAACTCCGGCGCCACACTCACCAATGACTTCATCGAGCTGTATAACCGCGGCAACGCGCCGGTGGACATCTCCACCTGGAGCGTCCAGTACGCCTCGGCCACCGGCACCACGTGGCAGCGCACGAACCTGACCGGAACCATCCCGCCGGGCCTCTCGTACCTGGTCCAAGAGGCGGCGGGCGCGGGCGGTACCACCCCGCTGCCGACGCCCGATGCGACCGGCGGGATCGCGATGTCCGCCACCGCCGGCAAGGTCGCCCTCGTCACCAACCAGACGCCACTGACCTGCGGCGCCGACTGCGATACGGCCGCCGGCGTCCGAGACTTTGTCGGCTACGGATCGACGGCCAACGACTTCGAGACCGCGCCGGCCCCAGGCCTGTCGAACACGACCTCGGCCAGCCGGGACTCGGTCGGCACCGACACCGACAACAACTCGGTCGACTTCGCGGCCGGCGCACCGAACCCGCAGAACTGCGGCGAGCCGTGCGCACCGCCACCACCACCGGTCAAGACCATCAACGAGATCCAGGGCGCCGCGCACCTCTCGCCGCTGGACGGGCTCGCGGTCGCCGACGTGCACGGCATCGTCACCGCCAAGCGCAACAACGGCTTCTGGATGCAGGACCCGGCCCCGGACGCCGATCCAGCTACCAGCGACGGCCTGTTCGTGTTCACGAGCTCCACGCCGACCGTGAACGTCGGGGACGACGTGCTGGTCGACGGCACTGTCGCCGAGTTCCGGCCGGGCAACGATCCGGTCAACCTCACCACCACCGAGCTCACCGCCCCGCACGTGACCGTGCAGGCTACCGGTGTGACGCTGCCGGTGACGCTGGTCGGGCCCGGCGGCCGGACCGCGCCGACGATGGTCATCGAGGACGACGCGACCGGCGATGTGGAGACCTCGGGCACGTTCGACCCGGCCACCGACGGCATCGACTTCTACGAGTCGCTGGAGGGCATGCGCCTGGAGCTGCGGAACGCGGTCGCAGTCGGTCCGCGGTCCGGCTTCGGCGAGATCCCGGTGCTGCCGGGCGGCGGTGCCGGTGCGAGCGTTCGTACCAACCGGGGCGGCATCCTGCTGCGCTCGAACGACACGAACCCGGAGCGGATCCACCTCGACGACGTGCTGGCGCCCACGCCGGTCATGGACGTCGGCGACACGATCCCGGGCTCGCTGTTCGGCGTGCTCGACTACTCGTTCGGCAACTTCAAGCTGCTGGTGACCAGCGCGCCGACCGCGCAGCGCAACGGCCTGGCCCGCGAGGTGACCGCGACCGGCAGTCACAAGGAACTGGCGATCGCTACGTTCAACATGGAGAACCTCAGCTCGGTCGACCCGCCGTCGAAGTTCGACGAGCTGGCCCAGATCATCGTGACCAACCTGGGCTCGCCCGGGATCATCGTCGCCGAGGAGATCCAGGACAACGACGGCCCGGCGAACACCGCCGTGGTCGCGGCCGACCAGACATTCGCGCGCCTGATCGCCTCGATCAGCGCGGTCGGCGGGCCGACGTACGACTGGCGCTCGATCGACCCGGTGGACGACGCGGACGGCGGCCAGCCGGGCGGCAACATCCGGGTCGGCTTCCTGTTCCGCACCGACAACCCGGACCTCCAGTTCGTCGACCGGCCCGGTGGCGGCTCGACCACGTCGGTCGGCGTCGTCAAGGTCGCCGGGCAGGTCCAGCTGACCAGCAGCCCGGGCCGGATCGACCCGACCAACACGGCGTTCGACAACAGCCGCAAGCCGTTGGCCGCCGAGTTCGTGTTCCGCGGCAAGACCGTGTTCGTGGTGGCCAACCACTGGAACAGCAAGGGCGGCGACAACCCGCTGTTCGGCCGGTTCCAGCCGCCGGTGGCGGTCACCGAGACCCAGCGCGCCCAGCAGGCCACCGCGGTGGCCGGCTTCGTCAACAACGTCTTCGGGCTCGCACCGAACGCGAACGTCGTGGTCGCCGGTGACCTGAACGACTTCGACTACTCGGCCGCGGTCGGCATCGTTTCGGCAACCGGCATGCTCGACCTCCCGTCGACACTGCCGGACGGCGAGCGCTACACGTACGACTTCGAGGGCAACTCCCAGGTGCTCGATCACATCCTGATCAGCCCAGCGATCGCGGCGCGCGGGTTCGCCTACGACGTCGTGCACGTGAACTCCGAGTTCGCCGACCAGGCCAGCGACCATGAGCCGCAAGTGGCCAGGGTCAAGACCAAGTGAGGTGAATCCGTACGAATGAGGCCGGGCCTGCGCTCCGATGATCAAGGAGCGCGGGTCCGCTGCCGTCCCGGCGGCACGCCCACCGGCGAGCTAGCCTCTGATTTATGAGCCAGCAGGTGCGTAAATACGAGATCGACCGGACCGAGGAAGACTGGCGGCAGCGACTCTCCCCGGAGGAGTACCACGTGCTCCGCGAGGCCAGCACCGAGCGCCCCGGGACAGGTGAGTACGTCGACGAGAAGACCGTCGGTGTCTATCGGTGCCGGGCGTGCGGAGCCGAGCTGTTCCGCTCCGAGACGAAGTTCGACTCCCACTGCGGCTGGCCGAGCTTCTACGCGCCTGCCGATTCCGACGCCGTTGAGTTGATCCAGGACCGATCGTTCGGGATGACCAGGACCGAAGTCAGGTGCGCCCGGTGCGGCTCCCACCTTGGGCATGTCTTCTCGGGCGAGGGCTACCCCACGCCGACCGACGAGCGGTATTGCATCAACAGCATCAGCCTGACCCTCGAACCAGCGGCGGGTCAGTAACCCGGCTTGCCCCCGAACCTGCCTCCTAGCGCGAGAGTTCGGGCAGTCCTTCACGTCGCGTTCATCGATATCACCTGTCGGTGTTGATCGTGGGCGCCCACAATCCCAAGCGCAGGGGCACTGGCGGACGGTTGCCCCCGGTGCGGGCGGCCGAGCCGTAGGAGGTGTCGCGGTGCAGTTCACCGTTGCCTATGCCGCTTTGATCGTCGGAGTCTTGCTGTACGTCGGCGCCGTCCGCCGCGGGCTCGCCCGCCCGGCCGAGCAGCCCTCCGTTCGCCGCTTCGACGTCTACGACACCGCATACCTGTCGGGCGGGCCGGCCCGAGTGGGACAGGTGGCCGCCGTCGGATTGGCCATCTCGGGATGGTTCACCGTGGATAGGCGGGGCGAGGTCGCGGTCGTCGCGCCGACCGCAGCCGAGCATCCAGCCGAGGAGGCTTTCCTCGCGAAACTCCAGCAGCACCCTGATGTCCGCCACGCCCTGGCCCTGACCACATGTGACCCTCGGGTGCTCGCGATCGGTACGGAGCTGGCCAGCGACGGACACCTCGTCCCCTCCACCCGGCTGCGGGCTCTAGCCCTGCCGGCATTCGCCGTCGCCGCCGTCTTCGCGATCGGCGGCGTACGACTCATCAGCCTGGC
Source organism: Actinomycetes bacterium (assembly GCA_036001885.1). GTDB lineage: Bacteria > Actinomycetota > Actinomycetes > JAKEEW01 > JAKEEW01 > DASYTV01. Next base: position 20,975 of record DASYTV010000357.1, on the reverse strand, counting down.
CGAGAGCGACAGCGCGGCCTGGTGGCTATTCGCAGAACTCGGCCTGCTGGTCGTGCTCGCAGGTGTACTCCTGCTTCGTCCACCGCGGCGCACGTCGGCAGGTGACATCGCACTGCGGGAGCTTTCTTGGGGCTGGCCGAGGTACTACGACCCGCACGCAGATGCGCCCGCCTCAGACGAAAGCCGGAGCCAGTGGATCACCTCGGTAGCACTGCTCGGCCCTGATGCGTTGCGGGGAACCGGTCTCCACCAGCGGCTGTTTCGCACCCGCCGGACGAGAGCTAAAGGTGCAGGGCCTGCGGGCAACCAGCTGCCGGTTGCGATCAACTCTCCGACTGGCGGCGACGCTGAGTGACGGCGTGCGGTGATCGTGCCCGATCTCAAGGCAGACCGGCGACGATCTCGCGAAGTGGACGGCGCCGACCGGTGTAGAAGGGCACCTCGAGCCTGGTGTGCCGCCGGGCTTGGGCGCCCCGCAGGTGACGCATCAGATCCAAGATCCGATGCAGGTCGTCGGCCTCGAAGGCGAGCATCCACTCGTAGTCGCCGAGCGCGAAGCTCGCGACGGTGTTCGTGCGGACGTCGGGATACTCCCGAGCCATCCGGCCGTGCTCGGCGAGCATCGCCCGCCGTTCGGCGGGATCGAGCAGATACCAGTCGTAGGAGCGTACGAACGGATAGACGCACACGTAGGCGTGCGGCTCTTCCTCTGCGAGGAAGGCGGGGACGTGGCTCTTGTTGAACTCAGCCGGCCGATGCAGCGCCAACTGTGACCAGACCGGCTCGCTCGCCCGTCCGAGCCGGGTGTGCCGGAAGCGGGAGAAGGCATCCTGCAGGTCGTCGCTGCCCGGCGCATGCCACCAGACCATAAAATCAGCGTCCGCGCGCAGCCCGGCGACGTCGTACGTGCCGCGAATCACGACATCCTTCGCCCCGAGCTCGTCAAACAGCTGCTCGACCTCGGCGACGATGGTCTCGCGATCGTCAGGGAGACGCTCGGTGTCCGTGCGAGCGCGGAACACCGACCACATGGTGTACCTGATCACGTTGTTGAGATCACGCGGCTTTGGCCGCGGGCGCACTCCTGGGCCCGCGGGCCTCCCGTCCACCCCGGCGTCCTGCTCGTCGCTCACCGCTTCAGCCTAATGTGGCCCACCAGGCGGTCCGCCCGGGTGTTGCTGCCCCCGTGATCCTGGCCGGTCGCGCCGTCGGGATCATGCATCCGACAGCGGCTGGAGAAATTCGCGGATTCCTCGCGGTGAGCGTGTGCACGCCTGGTCGGGATGTCCTCCAACCGAGCGTCGCTGTCCCCTCAGGATGCGATCGCGGGAAGCTTGGCGAGATCGACGAGAATCGACTCGGCCGCCAGCCGAGCCGTGGCGATGCAGGCGGCGACGCCGACGCCGTCATAGGCAGCGCCGCAGACCGCGAGGGCCGGCGCAGCGGCTACGGCCTCTCTGATCCGCCGCACCCGCTCGCGATGGCCGACGGCGTACTGCGGCAGTGCTCCTCCCCACCGGGTGACGATCGCGTCGATCGGCGCGCCGCTGACGCCGGCAAGGTCGGCGAGTTCCGCGGCGGCCAGCGACGCAAGCTCTGCGTCGTCGCGCTGCAGATCCTGTTGCTCGCCGTGGCGTCCGATCGACACTCTGACGATGACGGCCCCCGGTTCGGCGGCAGCGACCCACCGCCACTTCGCCGAGCTGATCGTTACGCCGTTGGCGATGCGGTTCTCGATCGGCGGCACGAGGAACCCGCTGCCGCGGCGTACGCCGTCGAAAGCGGCCCGCGGGTAAGCCAGGGTCACCAGGGCGACGCTCGCGTAGTCGATCGCGGCGAGTTCGGCTGCCGCAACGGGCAGCTCGGTCTCGAGGAGCCGGGCCGCCGGACTGGCGGGGACGGCGACGATGACGGCGTCCGCCGTTATCTCCTCGGACTCGCGGGTTGGACCGCCGGTCATGCTCCAGCCTGCCGGGGTACGCCGGAGCTCCCGCACGGTGACCCCGGTACGGACCTGCGCACCGGCTGCGGCAGCCACCGCGCGTGCGAGCCGGGCGATACCCCCCGGGAGCCCGGCAAAGGCAGGACCAGCGTCATGAGCCGCCGCTGCGCGCACCTCTTGGGCGGCGTCCATCAGCGAGCGATGCCGGCGGGCTGCCGCGGCAAGATCAGGCATCGTGGCGGTGAATGAGAGGGCGTCGGCACGGCCGGCATAAACGCCGCCGAGGAGCGGCTCGACGAGCCTGTCCACGACCTCGCGCCCCAGCCGAGAGGCCACATACGAGCCGACCGCGACGTCCTCGTCGAAGCGCGTCCTGGGCCGGACGTGGTCGAGCGGCAACCGCGCGATCGCGGCCCGCGACAGCAGCCGGCTGCCGCCGACCGCAGGTACGCCGGTGGGAACTCCCATGATCTGATCAGCAGGGATGGGGTGTAGTTCGCCCCGCGACCAGAGCGCCGCCGACGTGGTGTCGGGGTGGACAACCTCGTGACCGAGCCCGACTGCTTCGATGAGATCGAGCGCCTCCGGCCGCCGCGCGAGCAGCGCCTCAGCCCCCACGTCGATTCCGACGCCGCCAACCTCCCCGAGCCGCAGCTTCCCTCCGACGATCGGCGCGCTCTCCAGGATCGTCACGTGCGGGGGTCCGCCGCTACCTTGTGAATGACGCAAGGAGTAGGCGGCCGCAAGCCCCGCGATGCCGCCGCCGATCACGACGACATGACGGCGCCCGTCCCGTGTTCGCACACCGACACGATGCCAGATCGTGATGCAACTGCGACAACCCAGGTCTGGGATGTCCCACATCGACAGCGCTGACCTATCGCGCGGACTCGCCGTGAACAAGATCGACGAGACGCGCGAGCACGTCAGGGTCGGTGTCCGGAAGAACGCCGTGACCAAGATTGAAGACGTGTCCCTCGGCGCTGCGCCCCGCGGCGAGCACTCCTCGAGCCCGGGACTCGACCACCTCCCAAGGCGCCAGCGCGATCGCCGGATCAAGGTTGCCCTGGACGGCCCGCCCCGGCCCGACCCGGCGGGCGGCCACATCGAGGGGGAGCCGCCAGTCGACACCGACGACGTCCGCGCCGGCAGAGCCCAACAGACCGAGGAGTTCGCCCGTCCCCACTCCGAAGTGGATCTTCGGGACACCATGAACGGCGGCGAGAGCCGCAGCCGAGTGCGGGAGGACGTACCTCTCGTAGTCGTCCGCGGCCAGGACGCCAGCCCACGAGTCGAAGAGCTGGACGGCGCTTGCGCCGGCCTCCACCTGGACTCGCAGGAACTCGCCGGTGATGGCGGCCAGCCGCTCCAGCAGCCCGTGCCAGAGGCGCGGACTGCCATACATCAGCGCCTTGGTTTTCTCGTGATGCTTGGACGGACCCCCCTCGACCAGGTACGTAGCCAGGGTGAAGGGGGCTCCGCCGAAGCCGATCAGTGGCGTTCCGCCGAGCTCGGCGGTGAGCATGCGAACCGACTCGACGATGTAGGGCACGTCATCGGGCTCCAACGGCCGCAGCCTGGCCAGGTCCTCGTACTCCTTGATCGGCGAGCCGATGACCGGCCCGACGCCCTGGACGATCTCCACACCGACGCCGATCGCGGCAAGGGGCACCACGATGTCGCTGTACAAGATCGCGGCGTCGACGCCATAGCGACGCACCGGCTGCATAGTGATCTCGGTGACCAGCTCGGGGCGCCGGCATGACTCCAGCATCGGGACGCCTTCGCGGAGCTTCCTGTACTCAGGCAGCGAGCGCCCGGCCTGGCGCATGAACCACACCGGCGTGTACGGCACAGCCTCGCGCCGGCAGGCTCGCACGAGGACGGACTGCCGCGGGTCACTGGTCACGGCGGCATCTTCCCAGACAGGTGGCTGTGACCAGCCACCGTGCCGTCGTCGTGGCCGCTCACGAGGGGGCGACGACTCGCGTCGCTGAGGGAGAGTTAACGACGGGGCGGCAACACCGCGACGTCAGGTGATGCCGGCGGGAGGCCGGCAACCGTGCACAGCAGATCGCCCCATGCCGAGAGGTGGGCGCCAAGCTGCTCGTCCGCCGGCGTCCATGAGGCGCGGATCTCCACCTCGGCCGCGGGCGGACGGTCGGCGAGGCCGCCGAAGCTCTCCGAGGCAACCCGCGTCACTGTCCCGCTGGCGGCTATGTAGGAGGCGCCGTGAGCGGTCAGCGCTTCCGTCAACCACGCCCAGCCGACCTCGGCGAACAAGGGATCGCCGGCGATGTCCGGCTCGAGCGGCGCACGGGCGAGCGTGACCAGTCGGAACGTTCCGGCCCACTCGTCCTGGCCAGCGGGATCGTGCAGGACGACGAACCGGCCGGTCGCCAGCTCCTCGCCCTCGACCTCGACCTCCGCGGTGATCGCAACCGAGAAGGGCGCCAGCCGAGAGGGTGCAGGAGCCCCCTCGATGGTGACCTCAGGCCGCAGGTCGGCATTCTCCAGACTCGCCAGCGCGGCCTGGAACGGCCCGGATGGCATCTCGAGCTCGCCAGCGGTCATGGTCGGAGAGCGTACGTCCCGTTCCCGCCTGATCTCGGGAGGTGGCGCTCCGGCGTGTCCATCCGAGCAAACGGTCTTCGCGCACACACGCAGCCGCGTTGTGGCGCTGACCTGGGCTTCTTCTCCGTCTAACTGCGGTGTTTCGAGCGCACCGCGGCGGCTACGTGGCGAGGCCCTCGTCGAGGGCCGAATCCGTCGAGCAGTCGTTACGAAATCGCGCTCAAGCTCACCGGGCGACCAGCCGATCTAACCAGAAGGGGCTCTTGCAGCGACCTGGCGTCCAAACAGCGCACAGCGAGCGGGGCCGATAGGAGGCAGCCTGGGGAGGACCGGTGACGGTACTCGTCGATCCGCAGACCATCGCGCCGGCGCATGCGACGACCCGCTTCACGGCGATGGTTGTCGTCCCTGACCCCTATGTCCGCACGCAGGTCGCACGCCGACTGCGAGCCCTCGGCGCCCGAGAGGTGGCCGAGGCGGCCAGCTTGCTCCAGGCGAGAGCCTGGGCCCGCACCTCAGGTCCCCGTGATCTTTGCATCGTGGACATCGTGCTGCCCGACGGCAACGGGCTGGCGTTACTCACCGAACTGCGCCGCAACGGGTGGCAGGGCGGCGTCGGCATCTCGCCGGTCAGCGATCTGCGGCTGGTGGTCGCTGCCATGAATGCCGGCGTCAAGGGCTTCGTCCTCTCTCCACGGCGACCGCTTCAGCAGGGACGCTCCGAGACGACTGGACAGCCGCGTGGTAAGCGCAGTGGAGTCATCGGCGTCCTGTCCCGGCGGGAGGTCGAAGTCATCAAGCATGTCGCCGACGGTCGGTCCAACCGGGACATCGGCGAGGCGATGGGCCTTTCGGCGCTGACGGTCAAGAGCCACCTCGCGCGCATCGCCCGCAAGCTAGGCACCGGTGACCGCGCCGGCATGGTCGCGATCTCCCTCCGCACCGGCGTCATCACCTGACCCTCCCAGGCCCGTCCTGCACTCGCATGAGGCTCGACACCGGCCAGCCGGTCCTGTAGGACTGCGCCCGCGACGTCGTACGGTGTGATCCGTGACCGGCCCCGCAGAGCAGATCGACGAGCTGGCCCCGACCCCGCTGCTCGAGCCGCGCGAAGGCCTGCCCGACGTAATAGCGGACGAGGGCGCTTTGGCCACGACCATACGAGCGGTCGCGGCCGGAACGGGACCAGTCGCCATCGACGCAGAGCGCGCCTCGGGATATCGCTACGGCCAGCGGGCCTACCTTGTCCAGCTGCGGCGCATCGGGGCCGGCACCGCCATCATCGATCCGATCGCCTGTCCCGATCTGTCCGACCTCGGCACCGTTCTCGCCGACGTCGAATGGGTGCTGCACGCCGCCATGCAGGACCTCCCCTGCTTGGCAGGGGTCGGTATGCGCCCGGACACGCTGTTCGACACCGAACTTGCCGGCAGGCTCCTCGGCTTCGAGCGGGTCGGCCTCGGCACCATGGTCGAGACTGTGCTCGGCTTCACGCTGGAGAAGGGCCACTCGGGGGTGGACTGGTCGACACGACCACTTCCCGAGCCCTGGCTGCGCTATGCCGCCCTCGACGTCGAGCTGCTGCTCGACTTGCGCGACGTGCTCGAGAGCCAGCTGCGGTCCTCGGACAAGGAGGAGTGGGCCCGCCAGGAGTTCGCCGCGATCGTGGACGCTCCGCTGCCTTCACCCCGACCCGATCCATGGCGGCGGACATCCGGAATCCATAAGACCCGCAGGCCACGCCAGCTCGCCGTGGTACGAGCTCTATGGGAGGTCCGCGACAGCCTCGCACAGCAGCGCGACACGTCGCCGGGCCGGATACTAGCCGACGCGGCCATCATCGAGGCGGCACTGGCCATGCCTCGTTCACGTGCAGCGCTAGCCGCACTTCCGACCTATGGCAACCGGAGCGCACGGCGCGACCTCGACACGTGGTACGCGGCGATCGCATCAGCGATCGCCATGCCGGACAGCGACGTGCCGCAGCCAACTCCACCTGCTGACGGTCCGCCTCCGGCCAGATCTTGGGCGGAGCGCAACCCGCTCGCGGCCGACAGGCTCACCTCATTGCGCTCCTGCGTGGCTGCGATCGCAGACGAGCACACCCTCCCGTCGGAGAATCTGCTTGCGCCCGATGCGGTCCGCCGCGTCGCCTGGGAGCCACCGGATGACCTATCCCCTGCCGGCCTCGCGGCCGCGCTAGCTGCGCTCGGCGCCAGGCCATGGCAAGTGGCGCTCACCGCAAAGGTCATGTCCCGGGCTTTGGTGCGTCTGCGGACCCGCCAGGCGGGCTAGCACCGAGGACTCCCACTGCGGCTTGCCGTGGCGTTGGGCGTGACCGTGTTTCCTCCTTTGTTACTCGTGAGTAGCATCGGGGTTAGTTTCGGCGACGAGCGGAGGAGAGCCCGTGCCTCGGACCGTAAGAGACGTCGTCTTCGTCGACGGCGTGAGAACGCCCTTCGGCAAGGCCGGACCGACGGGTCTGTACGCGGAGACCCGCGCCGATGATCTCGTGATCAGGTGCATCAGGGAGCTCATGCGACGCAACCCGAGCCTGTCACCTGACCGCATCGACGACGTGGCCATCGCGGCGACCACTCAGATCGGCGACCAGGGGCTGACCATCGGCCGGACAGCGGCTCTCCTGGCCGGACTGCCGGTCTCCACTCCCGGATATGCGATCGATCGAATGTGCGCCGGCGCGATGACGGCAGTCACGACAACCGCCGCGGGCATCGCGTTTGGCGCGTACGACGTCGTCGTGGCGGGTGGGGTCGAGCATATGGGTCACCACCCCATGGGCGAAGGTGTCGATCCGAATCCGAGGATCATCGCCGAGAAGCTGGTCGATCCGTCCGCGCTCGTGATGGGACAGACGGCAGAGAATCTGCACGACCGCCTCCCCCAGTTGACCAAGGAGCGGGCCGACGCTTTCGCGGTCGCCAGCCAGGAGCGGCTGGCAAAGGCGTACGCCGACGGCAAGATCCAGGAGGATCTCGTTCCTGTCGCCGTGCGAAGCGCCGAGCAGGGGTGGGGCCTGGGAACCGCGGACGAGCAGCCGCGGCCGGGGACCACGCTCGAGGCGCTCGCGGGTCTGAAGACGCCGTTCCGTCCGCACGGCAAGGTCACACCCGGCAACTCGGCCGGCCTCAACGATGGTGCTACGGCCTGCCTGCTGGCCTCGGAGGAGGTCGCCCACGAGCTAGGCCTGCCCGTGCGGATGCGGCTGGTGGCCTTCGCCTTTGCCGGCGTCGAGCCGGAGGTAATGGGGATGGGCCCGGTGCCGGCAACGGAGAAGGCCCTCGCCAAGGCCGGTCTCAGCATCGAGGACATCGGCCTGTTCGAGATCAACGAGGCTTTCGCGGTCCAGGTGCTCGCCTTCCTCGATCACTTCGGCATCGCCGACGACGATCCTCGGGTGAACCCGTGGGGCGGCGCCATCGCCGTGGGCCATCCACTCGCATCCTCGGGGATACGACTTATGACGCAGCTCGCGCGGCACTTTGAGGAGCATCCGGAAGTCCGGTACGGCATCACGACGATGTGCATCGGCATCGGCATGGGCGGCACCGTCATCTGGGAGAACCCCCACTGGACAGGCGACCGGGACTCGAAGGAGCACGCGGCATGACAACGGACTCGACAGGCGGCAGCGCGCCGGCCGAGATGGAGTACTCGGGCGAGGTTGTCACCAAGGCCCTTGTCCGTTATCTCGACCTGCCGCTCGGCGCTGGCCGCTTCGCGCTCATCACCCTGGACAACGGGCATGATCACAGGAAGCCCAACACCTTCGGCCCCGGCGGCCTGCGCTCGCTGGACGGCGCCATCACTGAGGCGGCCGCCGCCGGTGTCGTGGGGATCGGAGTCACCGGGAAGCCGTTCATCTTCGCCGTGGGCGCTGATCTGACCGGTGTGCCACTCGTGCGAACCCGCGAGGCCGCAAGGAAAATCGCCCACGGCGGACACGAGGTCTTCCGGCGCCTCGGGGAGGAATCCGCGGACGGCTCGATAGGGGTTGCCGCACCCGACGGTTCGGTCATTCCGACCTTCGCGTTCGTCAACGGCGCAGCTCTCGGAGGCGGACTCGAGGTTGCGCTGCACTGCACCTATCGCACGATCTCGACCGGGGTGACTGCACTCGGATTGCCGGAGTGCTTCCTCGGACTCGTGCCGGGCTGGGGTGGTGCTTACCTCTTGCCCAACCTGATCGGCGCCGACGCGGCGGTGAAGGTCATCATCGAGAATGCGCTCAACCAGAACAAGATGCTGCGCGGGCCGCAGGCCTTCAAGCTCGGCGTCGCCGACGCGATGTTCGAACCGGCCGACTTCCTCGAGCAATCGCTGCGGTGGGCGGCGGATGTGCTCACCGGCGCCGTATCCGTCTCTCGCGCCGAGCCCGACCGCGGCGACGCATGGACGGCAGCCGTCGCGCACGGACGCGCCTTCGTCGACGCCAAGGTGCACGGCGCGGCGCCCGCGCCGTACAAAGCTCTCGAACTCATTGATGCGGCCTGCCAGAGCGGACGCGACGTCGCCTTCGCCGCAGAGGACGAGGCGCTGGCCGACCTGCTGGTCGGCCCGGAGCTCCGGTCGAGCCTGTATGCCTTCGACCTGGTGCAAAAGAGGGCGCGCCGGCCGGTCGGCGCTCCCCCGAGCGAGCTTGCCCGGCCGGTCGCCAAGGTGGGCATCGTCGGCGCTGGACTGATGGCGTCGCAACTCGCGCTGCTGTTCGTCCGCCGGCTCGAGGTGCCCGTCGTTATCACCGACATCGACCAGGGCCGTATCGACTCCGGCCTTGGATACGTCCACAGCGAGATCGACCGTCTGGCCGGCAGCGGCCGGCTGTCCTCCGGCAAGGCTGCCAAGCTGCACGGCCTGGTTAGTGCGTCACTGTCGAAGGAAGCCTTCTCCGACGCCGACTTCATTGTCGAGGCGGTCTTCGAGGAGATGAAGGTCAAGCAGCAAGTCTTTGCAGAGGTCGAGGCGGTGGTGCCCCCCACCTGTGTCCTTGCCACCAACACGTCGTCGCTGTCGGTGACGGAGATGGCAGCGAAGCTCGGCCATCCAGAACGAGTGGTCGGTTTCCACTTCTTCAACCCCGTCGCCGTCTTGCCGCTGCTCGAGGTGGCGAGAGCGGAGCAAACCGACGAGGCGACTCTCGCTACGGCCCTCGCCGTCGGCAAGTCGTTGAAGAAGTCGTGTGTCGTCGTCAAAGACTCCCCCGCCTTCGTCGTCAACCGGTTGCTGACCAGGTTCCTTGGTGAGGTCACCACCGCCGCCGACGGTGGCACACCGATCGAGGTCGCCGACCGGGCACTGGAACCACTCGGCCTGCCGCTGTCGCCGTTCGTGCTGTTGCAGCTCGTCGGACCGGCCGTTGCTCTTCACGTCGCGGAGACCATGCACGAGGCCTTTCCTGACCGCTTCACCGTGTCTGAGAACCTGCGACGACTGGTAGCCGCGGGGAAGCCGGGCGTCTACATCTGGCCCGAAGGCAGGCCGGTGGTCGATCCCGAGGTGGCCGGACTCTTCGAGACGGGCTCCACCGTGCTGAGCGGCGACGAGGTGCGGGAACGCGCCCTCGCCGCGCTCGCGGAGGAGATCCGCCTCATGCTCGACGAGGGCGTCGTCGCCGAGCCACAGGACATCGATCTGTGCATGATCCTCGGTGCCGGCTGGCCGTTCCATCTCGGCGGGATCACGCCCTATCTCGATCGCAGTGGCATGTCGGAACGGGTAACCGGCCGCCGCTTCCTCCCGCCTGGAGTGGCCTCTCTCGCCGGCTAGCTCGGATTGATCAGCCTGCTGCGCTTCAGCCTGCACGGGGCGTGCCAGACTCGGTCCTCATGACCTACGTCGCCGCGACAGATCGGTATGAACGGCTCCCCTATCGTCGGTGCGGGCGAAGCGGCCTCAAACTTCCCGCCATCTCTCTGGGGCTGTGGCAGAACTTCGGCGATGACCGGCCGATCGACAGCCAGCGGGCCATCCTCCGGCGCGCCTTCGACATCGGCATCACCCACTTCGACCTGGCGAACAACTACGGCCCGCCGTACGGAAGCGCTGAGATCAACTTCGGGCGGATGCTACGTGAGGACCTCGCGTCCTATCGCGACGAGCTGATCATCTCGACGAAGGCCGGCTACGACATGTGGCCCGGCCCATATGGCGAGTGGGGCTCGCGCAAATACTTGCTCGCGAGTCTGGACCAGTCGCTGAAGCGAATGGGCACCGATTATGTGGACATCTTCTACAGCCACCGATACGACCCGGAGACTCCGCTTGAAGAGACGATGGGCGCCCTCGACACGGCGGTTCGCTCTGGCCGCGCCCTCTACGCGGGGATCTCGTCCTACTCGGCTCAGCACACCGAGAAGGCAGCCGCAATCCTGCACTCGATGGGGACTCCGCTCCTGATCCATCAGCCGTCGTACTCGATGCTCAACCGGTGGATCGAGGGTGGCCTGCTGGACATACTCGGCACCGAGGGCATCGGCTGCATCGCGTTTTCCCCGCTCGCCCAGGGAATGCTCACCGACCGTTATCTCGACGGCATCCCGGCAGACTCGAGGGCCAGCCGGGGCACGTCGCTGTCCACGAGCCTGCTCACCGAGGAGAACCTGCGGCACGTACGTGCCCTGACCGAGATCGCCCGAACGAGGGGCCAGACGTTGGCCCAGATGGCCCTGGCCTGGGCATTGCGCGACAGTCGGGTCACTTCGGTACTGGTCGGTGCGAGCAGTGTCGAGCAGCTCGAGCAAAACGTGGCGACGGTTGATCGGCTCGAGCTGAGCCTGGACGAGCTGTCGGCGATCGACCGCGACGCGGTCGAGGCCGGAATCAACATCTGGGAGGAATCGAGCGATGTATGAACCGGCAAACCCGGGAGCTCCCACCTCATGATCAGGCATGCACGCGCCCACCATGGAGTTAGCGCGAATCCCCAGTGCGAGCGTGCGCATGCCTGATCCGCGGCGGTTGCCGGAGAATTCGCCTATCGGGAGGCAACCAGGTCGGCAAGCAGTCGCAGGTTCTTGCTGATCACACCGCTGACCCCCAGATGCCGCGCGTGATCCAGGTCGCTGCGGGTGTCGACGGGCCATGCGAGGACATGATCGACCCTTCGATGCAGCTCGCGGACCACCTCGGGGGTCAGCAGCGAGCGGCGTACGGACACGCCGAACGCGGAGCCCGGTCTGGCCCGCAGCCGGCGACGCAACCTCAACAGCCCAGGCCGGGTGCCAGCGGACAGCACCACTCTTATCTGTGGATCCGGAGCAAAGGCGTCGAGCATCCACCAGCGCTTGGCACATACGGTGACCGGCGAAGCCGGCGCGAGACCTCGCAGCAGCTGGGCGACCTGCGGCGCGAGGTCCGCACGTCTGCCCTTGAGATCAAGCATGATCCGCGAGTCACCGTCCAACGCCATCAGGACGGTGGCCAGATCGGGCAGGGGAAAGCCCTCCCTTCGTACCACCTGGCCCTTGTCCCACAGCAGATGGGGGCCCAACGTCTTCAGATGCCTGACCTCGAGCTCGCGCCGGTAGTAATGGACGTCGGCCTCTACTAGGTCGACTCCGGCGTCGAGGGCAAGACGTACGTCCGCCACCTGGTTCCCGAAGCGATGCGCGATCGCAAGCATCGGCGGATCAGCCACGATGGGCCATTGTGACCGCCAGTGGTCCACGATGCACACCGATCACCGTCTGCGATTGGGGTCCACCCCGACCCGCGAGGCATGAAGGGCAAGGTCACCCGATAGGTCGGGGTGAAGGTGCCCTTCATCCCGCGGGGCTGGGGCACCTTGAGTTGATCCCCAGCGTGGCACCCCATCATGGCTGGTCAGCGGTACGGCGGTAGATGACGGCGCCGTCGACGTGGGTGACCTCGCGGTAGCCGCCGTCCTCGATCAGAGCCGCCATCCGCGGCACCTTGGCGACCGCAAAGGCGGAGTCGTCTGAGTCGTCCACGATCAGCGCCGGGGGATGCGCCGCCACATCGGCGTCGAAGTCGCCCCAGCCGCCGACCACCGCGTAGTCCGCGCCGACCCGCCAATCCGGCCGGCCGCCGCCTGCGTTGGTCAGGAAGCCGGCGGTGATGAAACGTGTGGCAGGCGGCCGATCGGCCAGCCAGTACACCTCCGGATGCATACCCCACACGAGCAGGCGATCCTTCGGGGCGGACAGGGCTCTAATCGCCGTCGCGAGCTTCTCGGAATGGGCGTTGCGGCCTTCGCCCCAGGTGAAGGCCAAGCCGGTGAACACCACGGCGGGCAGGAGACCGCACACCAAAGCCGCCTGCCAGAGCCGTGGGCCGTACACACGCAGGACGCCAACGGCAATGATCACCAGCGGCGGCACGATCTGGAGGTAGTAGTGCCCGAAGAACCGGAGCCCGATCGACACGGCGCTCACCGCTGAAGCCAGCCACAGCCACCACACCAGGTCGACCGAGCGGGTGTAGACGGCCGCGAAGGACAGCAAGATGAGGGGAAGACTGCCCAGCGCGAGCAGGCCGAGATTGCCGAACCCACGAGAGAGCGCGTACGGGATGGCGCCAGTCGCGTCGAGGTACTCCCCCGATCCGGTCATGACCCAGAACCAGAACCTGTCCCAGCCGAAGAGCAGCGCAGCGGCACCGAGCGGGATGAGATACCCGGCAAGCAGCCGCGCCAACCGCGCGGGCCGACCCAGCCGTCCAGTCACGACGGATGGTGACCTGACTCCCCAGGCGAGCACGAGGAGGGGCAGCAAGGTGGCACCGGCCACCTGCTTTGTCAGCGTCGCCCCGGCAAGCGCGAGCCCGGCCCAGCCGAAGCAGCCGCGCAGCGCGAGATAGATCGCGCCGACCATGAACGGCAGCATGAAAACCTCGAAGCTGGCCAGCTGTGCGTCGTCGGGCGCAAGACCCGGGCTGGCAAGCAGATAGAGCGTGCCGGCGGCGAGCCCGGCTCGGCGGCTCCACAGGTGACGAGCGATCGCGGCGAGCAACAGCGCAGTCGCCGCGTGGGCGAGAACGGCAAGCCCGCGCATCAGCCAGATTGCGTTGTCGCCGCCAATCGTCACCGCCAGCGCGTAGAGGTAGGGGAGGATCGGCGGCTTGCGGTCCACCACATCGACGTAGAGGCGCCCACCGCCGGCCAGCACCCGCCCCTGCGTGCCGAGGAACGCCTCGTCCGGGTTCCACAGCGCGCGGGTGAAGCCGGGCAGGTGGGTGAGCAGCGACAGGAGCAGGAATGCGGCGGCCTGGAGGATGGGACGGGCCGCGAGGGCTCGCGCGAAGCCGGTAAACGGGCCGCCGCGCCGACTGTCGAGCCGTGGCCGGCGGGCGGTGCGCTGCCCGGGCAGCAGGTGCTGATCGACCGCCGTGTTCGCCACGGTCAGCGACCCTACCCGCACGACCACCAATGACGCGCGTTAGTTCGGGCGCCTCAGCCCAGGGTGGCGCCGGTCTCGAGGTCGAAGAAGTAGAGCCGATCGGGGTTGACTGTCAGCGAGAACGGCTCCCCGACCGCCACCCGCGTTTCCGTCGGCAGCCGCACCGTGAAGCGGGCACGGTCTTCAGGGAGTAGCAGGGCGTCATCGGTCGACCGGGCGTCGATCGCCGCCCTGGTCGCGTCGGTATCGACCCGTGGGGCGTCGATGTCGAAGATCACGTACCGCTCATCGCCCAACTCCTCGACCACCTCGGGAACCGCGTGCAACACCCAGCTCCCGCCGCCGCTCGCCAGTGCGAACGCAGTCGGCCTGATGCCCAAGATCACATCTCGGTCCTGCCCGGCCACCGGTGACCCGGACGGTAGCGGGATCTTGACATCGGCGAAGGTGACCGCTTGGTCAGCGATCTTGGCGTGGACGAAGTTCATCGACGGCGACCCGATGAAAGCGGCGACGAAGAGGTTGACCGGTCGCTTGAACAGCACCTGCGGAGTGTCGACCTGCTGCAGCAAACCATCGCGCAGGACCGCGACCCGCTGGCCGAGCGTCATCGCCTCCACTTGGTCATGGGTCACGTAGACAGTCGTGACGCCCAGCCGCTGATGCAGCAAGGACAGCTGCGCCCGCATGCTCACCCGCAACTTCGCGTCGAGGTTGGACAGCGGTTCGTCCATGAGGAAGACGCGCGGCTCACGGACGATCGCCCGGCCCATAGCGACACGCTGGCGCTGACCGCCGGAGAGGGCTCCCGGTCGCCGGCTGAGCAAGTGCTCCAGGCCCAGAATGCCCGCGACCTCCGCCACCCGGCGCTGGCGCTCGGCCTTCGGAGTGCGCCGCATGCGCAGGCCGAAGCCCATGTTCCTGCGTACGGTCATCCGCGGATAGAGCGCGTAGCTCTGGAACACCATCGCGATGTCGCGGTGCTGGGGCAGCTGGGTCGTCACGTCCTTGTCACCCAGGTAGACGCGGCCGGCTGAGACCTCCTCGAGACCGGCCATGATCCTCAGCAAGGTCGACTTGCCGCAGCCTGACGGACCGACGAGGACCATGAACTCGCCGGGCTCGACGGCCAGGGTCACATCCTTGACCGCCTCGATGCCGCCCTTGAAGCGCTTGGTGATGTTCTCCAACCGGATCCCAGCCGGCTCCGGGCCCTCGCCCAGCTCGGCTGTCTCTGCCACCGGTGCCTCAATCGCGCTCGGGTCCAGCTGGGTCGCAGCCGCCGTGGCGGCTGGGGCTGGCGCCCGCTCACGCTCGTCGCTTGCCATGCCGTCCCTTTCAGCCCTTGAGCGCGCCGGCCATCAGGCCGCGCATGAAGAACCGGCCCATGAGTATGTACACGAGCAGCGTCGGGATGCTCGCCACCAGCGCGCTCGCCATCGCTTCGTGGTAGGGCACCACCTGGCCGCCGGCTACGTTGTTGAGCGCGACGGTCACAGGCGCACTGCTCGGGTTTGTGATCACCAGACCGAAGAGGAAGTCGTTCCACGCGGACGTGAACTGCCAGATCACCGACACCGCGAACGCGGGGATCGCGATCGGCAGCGCCACGTAGGCGAATGTACGCAGCATGCCAGCGCCGTCGACCTGTGATGCGTCGATCAGCTCATCGGAAATGCCAGCGAAATAACTGCGGAAGATCAACGTCGTGATCGGCAGCCCGTAGATGATGTGAACGAGGATCAGGCCGTTCAGCCCGCCGATGAGGTGCCACTCGGTGAGCAGCTGCCGCATCGGGATGAGGATCGCTTGGTACGGAATGAACATTCCGAACAGGATGAGCGGGAAGACGATGTCGTCGCCGGGAAACCGCCATTTCGACAAGACGAAGCCGTTGGCCGCGCCAAGCAGCGAGGAGATCAAGGCCGCCGGCACCGCCATGAGCAAACTGTTGCGCAGCCCGTGGTTGAGCTTCGGCCACACCGTGCGAAACGTGTCCAGCGACAGCGAGTCCGGGAGCTGCCACATCCGTGACGGGCTGACCTGCGACGGGTCCTTGAAGGCCGTGACCAGCAGCACGTAGACCGGGATCAGGAAGATGCAGACCAGGGCGAAGAGCACAACATAGCGCCCAGTAGTCACATAGGGGGACCACCGGGAGCGGATGCGCAGCGACCCGGTTGTCGGAAGCTCGGTTGTCGGAAGGTCGGTTGTCGGCAGCTCGGTCGTCGTCATTTCCGGCGCTCCAACCGCATCGTGTACCAGATGTACGGGACGATCACCACCGCGATGCCGAGGACGAGCAGCGTCGCGATCGCCGCACCACGCGAGAAGAAGAAGCCATCAAATGTGGTGAACCACATGTAGAGCGCCGGCGTCTCGATCTTCCGGCTCTTCGGGTCCATCGCATAGATCAGGTCGAAGGTCTTCAGCGAGATGTGGGCCAGGATGACGATGGCCGCCATGACGACCGGCCAGAGCATCGGCCTGACGACGTACCAGAACACCCTGACTTCGTTGGCCCCGTCGACCCGCGCCGCTTCTCTGAGATCATCGGAGACACCGCGCATGCCCGCCAGGAACAGGGCCATGATGTAGCCCACGAGGGCCCATCCCGCCGCTAGTGCCACCGCGCCCATCGCCCAGACGCTGTCGGTCTTGAACCAGTCGTTGGCGAGAAACCCGAGCCCCATCGACTTGAACAGCTTGTTGAGGCCGGTCTCCTGTGAACCCGTCGCATTGCTCATCAGCCACCGCCAGACGACAGCCGTCGCGATGAACGAGATCGCCATCGGGAACAGGAAAATGCCACGGAAGAGCCCTTCGGCCCTGACCCCACGTTCGAGCAGCAACGCAAGGCAGAACCCGAAGATCAATGCGCCGAAGACGAAGATCAGCGTGAAGACAGTGAGGTTCTTGACATCCTGGGTGAACCGGGTGTCGTGGAACAGCCGCGTGTAGTAGTCGAACCCGACGTAGTCATACCTTGCCGTCAGACCCCGCCAGTTGCTCAGCGAGACCTGGATATTCCGGGCGAGGAAGCCGTACACGAAGATGGCGAGGATGATCAGTGTCGGCGAGATCAGCAGCAGCCCGGGACCCCAGCGGCGAAGCCGATACATAGCGCCTCCTCCCCGGATGGACGTGACCGGCCCACAGGAGGCTTTCCCTGCGGACCGGTCACATCGAACCAGCTTGTCGCCGAGTGCGCACTAGGGCGCACCCCGGCCGATTCTTACTTGTCCTGCTCGTAGGCCGACTTGACCGCGGAGGCGAACTTCGCCGAGTCCCCGGAGCTCACGAAGTCGCCGAGGGCCGTCTCGATGTCCGCCTTCCACGCGTTGTTGGCAACGACGCCGTGGGTCAGCGAGCCGACGATCTTGGTGTTCTTGTCGGTCCAGTCCTTGAAGGGAATCGCCGAGTAGCCGGTGTACTTCGAAGGGTCCCCGTCAGTCCTCGCCGGGATCGATCCCTTGATCGGGTTGAACACGTCCTGGCCTTCCTTAGAGCCGGCGAGCTTCAGCCATGCCATCGTGGCCGTCTCGTTCTTGGCGCCCACTGGGTCGGTGAAGCTATCGGAAAGGAAGTTGAAGACGCCCTCGGTGCCGGGAGCGGTGGTGGCGTTGTAGTCGGTCTCCCACGCCTGCTTCTTGGCGGTGAGGAAGTAGGTGTTCGCCCAGTCGCCCATGACGTTGTAGGCCGCGTCGCCCTCGATGATCGGGTCCAGCGCCGGCTGCCAGTCCGCGGCCGACTGCTTCAGGTTCGACTGCTTGAGGACTGCGGTGTACTTGTCCAGAGCGGCCTTGACCTCGGTCGACTCCCAGTCCGTCGAGCCGTTCCACAGTCCGGCGTAGGCTTCTGGGCCGAGCTCACCGAGCAGGACGTTCTCGAGCAGGTGCTCCTGGGTCCACAGCGGGCCGATCGTCAGCGGGGTGATCCCGGCGGCCTTGAGCTTGGGCGCCTGCTGCAGGAACTCGTCCCAGGTCTTGGGCGGTCCGGCGATGCCGGCCTTCTCCAGGGCCTTGGGGTTGTACCAGAGCACGTTGGACCGGTGGATGTTCACCGGCACCGAGTAGAGCTTCCCGTCAACCGTGATCATGTCGAGCAGCGACTTGGGGAAGACGTCGCGCCATTTTTCTTGATCATAGAGCGCGGTCAGGTCCTTGACCTTGGCGGCTTGGATGTCCGCGAGCAGTTCGGCGCCCGCGTGCCGCTGGTAGGAGTCCGGCGGGTCGTTGGACTGCAGCCGGGTCGCGAGCACCGCCTGGGCGTTCGTTCCTGAGCCACCGGCGACCACGGCGTCGACGATGGTGATGCTCGGGTTCTGCTGCTTGAACAGGTCGAGAAGTGCCTGCTTGCCTTCCGAGTCTCCCGGACCTGTCCACCAGGAGAAGAACTCGAACTTGCCACTCACGGGGCCGGCACTGGTCGGGGCCGCGGAGCCGGAATCGTCATCGCCGCCACAAGCGGCCATTAAGAGGGACGCCGCCACGGCCAGCGCGACCGCCGCGAGCCCCCTTCGACGTACAGCCATCAGGGTCTCCTGTCTGTCGTGTGCGCTGCGCTCCCGTTCTGACGTCCGGTCCGCCCGCGGGTCCCGCAGGTCTCCAACCGGGCCTCTGGACCTCCTGAGGCGGGCGTCGGGAACGTTAACAACGTGTGCGATTCTTGAAGCGCGCGCTCGCACCGTCAAGCGCTGCTACCGGTTCGTTAACGTTCTCGCAGGGCGCCGGTGACAGAACCAAGCGATCAAGAACCACCCGGTTGGTGGAAAGGGTAGGTCGGTTTGAGCAGACGTCCCACGATGAAGGACGTCGCGCGGGCGGCGGGCGTGAGCCACATGACCGTCTCGCGGGTGGTCAATGGTGACGCCGGCGTCACCAAGGAGCGGGCGGTACGGGTCGAGGAAGCGATCAAGGAGCTTGGCTACCAGCGGAACGATCTCGCCCGCCAGCTGCGCAGCAAGCGGCCCCGGACCGGCACGATCGGGCTGGTTGTGGACGACATCGCCAATCCCTTCTACTCAGCCCTGGCCCGCGCCGTGGAGGACGAGGCGCACGGGCGGGATGACCTCGTCCTGGTGGGGAGCACCAACGACGATCCACATCGTGAACAGGAGGTGGTCGCCGCGTTCTGCGCCCGCCGCGTCGACGGGCTGATCGTCGTGCCGGTGGCCGGGAGTCAGGGTTTCCTCGCCACCCAGATGGCACTGGGGACCAAGGTCGTATGTGTCGACAGGCCTGCCGATGGGCTCGAGGTCGACACCGTCGTGGTCGACAACAGAACGAGCACCGAGTCCGCTATCCGGCAGCTGCTCGATGGTGGGCATTGCCGCATTGCCTATCTTGGCGATCGACAAGACATCTGGACCGCCCGGGAGCGCTATGCCGGCTATCTCGCGGCACTCGCTGCTCGCGGCCTGCGGCCGGCACCTGCCTATGTGAAGCACGGGGTACGCAGCGCGGCGCAGGCGGCCGCCGCAGTTCGCGAGCTGCTGGCGCTCTCCGACCCTCCCAGCGCCATCTTCAGCGGCAACAACCTCATGACCATCGGCGCTGTCGGTGCGCTCGGCGACGAAGGAGCCAGGATCGCGCTGATCGGGTTTGACGACTTCCCGCTCGCCGAACGGGTCAGCCCGGCCGTGACCGTTGTGGCCCAAGATCCGATCGGGCTCGGGGCGAGTGCCGCGGCCTTGCTGTTCTCGCGGATCGATGGCGATCGGTCTCCTGCACGGACTGTCGTGATGCAGACGCGCTTGGTCCTGCGCGGGTCGGGTGAGATTCCGGGCCCTAGCCTCGCCCGGTCCGCCTGAGCGGCACCACGCCGCCGGTCCTTCGTCGCAGAAGCAGAGCGTCCCGGCTCCGGGTGTGAACTCCATCGTCGCGCCAGCCCTTGTGCTTGTGGAGACGATGCAGACGCGGATCGCAGTTACCGAACCTGGCCCTCCAGAAAGCAAGAAATCGCGCCGGGCCCGGGGCCGGACAGGAGGAATCTGGGATTCCTTGCCGCGACCTCGCCCGTCTCCGAGTTTCCGCACTCCTCGTGCGCGTCCTCAAACCAGAAGTTCGGGTTCCTGGCCGAGCGCGGGTGCTTCGAAGCGAAGGATGTCAGCGGGGTCTGCAATCCCGTGTTCCGAGTCAGCGATGAGGCCTCACCGTGATGGCGGCTCACCGTTGCGCCGGTCTGGACCTCCGCTCTCGCGACCGGCGTTCGCGACGATCGCCGCCAAGGGCGGAATGGCCAGCGCGACGATTGTCATCGCGACCGCAGCCGGCGCCGAGTAGCGCCGGACGACTGTCCACGACAGCACGAACAGCAGAAGGCAGGTGCCCATCAGGATCAGGTAGGGAAGCTTTTTCCTCATCGGCTCTCCGGGGCCGGTCGACCCGCCCCGAACGCCAGGCTTGGCGGGCCGCGTTCGCTTCGGTCGAGGGCCCCGAAGAAGGGCGCGTTAGCTCCAGCATCGCAGTCGACGAAGGGCACCGTCTTCAGGGGCTTGAGCACGAGGTGGTCATACGTTAGCTCACTTGCTCGCCCGGCAACGGGGATCAGGCGCTGTGCGGAGAACCAGACTTTCCGGCGACGCTGGATCAGGCAGTGTGCGCGCAGCCTGATAATTTCGAGTCCAGCGTCATGCTCCCCGCACACCGGTCGATCGCGATTTCTCCAAGAATCAGGTTCGAGGCACATCGCTTGATCATTCGGCCGACGACGTGAGCAATGGGTCTGCAGCCGTGCCTACAGCAGCGCGGGATTCTCGCCAAGGCCGGCTCGCCCTTCTCAGGCCGTTGGCGACACCAGCTCCCCTTCTGGGCTAGTCGATGTGACCGGACTCGGGTTCGAAGACCGCGTCCAGCCGGGCCACCGCAGCGACGACATCCCTGGCGATGTCCTGCCCGGTGAGGCCGCAATCGGCGTGGACTTGCGCCGGCTTTCCATGCTCAAGAAACCGCGGCGGGATACCCACGTTGGACAAGGGCGTCCGTACGCCAGCATCACGCAGTGCCTGCGCGATGCTCGAGCCCACCCCGCCGATACGGCCGTTGTCCTCGACGGTCACCACCATCCGGTGCAGAGCGGCA
>DASYTV010000356.1:0-9562 GCA_036001885.1 Actinomycetes bacterium | reverse complement strand
CGGCGGGCATCGACCGTTTCCCACGCGAGCTGATCATGCAGTATCTCGGCGGGGACAACGCCTCGCCAGGCACCCCGGTCGACCGCATCCTCGAGCTGGGTGCGGAGACCTACGAGGGCGGCAGCCCCGATCTGTTCAACATGGCGGTGATGGGGCTGCGGCTGGCCCAGCGTGCCAACGGCGTGAGTCTGCTGCACGGCAGGGTGAGCCGGGAGATGTTCGCCGGCCTGTGGCCGGGCTTCGACCCGGAAGAGGTGCCGATCGGTTCGATCACCAACGGTGTCCACGCACCGACCTGGGTCAAGCCGGAGGTGACTGTGACCCTGGCCGAGTACGCCCCGGCGACCGCGGCCGGACTCGCGGCGTACGCGGAGCCACCGTTAAACGGTGATTCGTCATCCGCGGGCGAAACGGACGCCGGCCCGCCGGCCGCTGGGGGAACGGGCTGGGAGCTGGTCCACGACGCGGCGCTGTGGCAGTTGCGCGGGATCCTGCGGGCCGCCCTCGTGGACGACGTGCGGCGGCGGCTGCGGGAGTCCTGGCGGCAACGCGGCGCCAGCGAGGCCGAGCTCGGCTGGGTCTCCTCGGCGCTCGATGCTGAGGTGCTCACGATCGGCTTCGCCCGTCGCGTCCCGTCGTACAAACGCTTGACGCTGATGCTGAACGACCCGGACCGGCTCAAGCGGCTGCTTCTGCACCCCACAAGACCCATTCAGATCGTGGTGGCGGGCAAGTCGCACCCGGCCGACGACAGCGGGAAGGCGCTCGTCCGCGACCTGGTGCGGTTCGCCGACGATCCCGAGGTCAGGCGCCGGATCGTCTTCCTCCCCAACTACGACATGGGGATGGCGCAGACCCTCTATCCCGGGTGTGACGTGTGGCTGAACAACCCGCTGCGCCCGCTCGAGGCATGCGGCACCTCCGGCATGAAGGCCGCGCTCAACGGCTGCCTCAACCTCTCGATCATGGACGGGTGGTGGGACGAGCTCTACGACGGGCAGAACGGCTGGGCGATCCCGAGCGCCAGCGGTGTCGACGACCCAGACCGGCGCGATGAACTCGAGGCCGCTGCCCTCTATGACCTCATCGAAAACCGGGTCGCGCCGCAGTTCTATGACCGTGATGCCGCGGGGCTTCCGGTGCGCTGGCTCGCGATGGTGCGGCACACGCTGCGGACATTGGGACCCCGGGTCGGCGCCGACCGGATGCTGCGCGACTATGTCCACGCGCTGTACGCCCCGGCTGCGCGCTCGGTGGCCGCGGTCGCCGACGGCGACTTCGCCGGCGCCAAGGTGCTCGCCGATTGGAAGGAGCGGGTCCGTCACGCGTGGCCGAGCGTGCGGGTCGATCACGTGGAGTCAGACGGCGTCGCGGACGCGACGTCGGTCGGCGCAACTCTGGTGGTGCGAGCATTCGTGTCACTCGGTGATCTCACACCTCAAGACGTCGCCGTCCAGGTGGCATACGGTCGGGTCGACGACAGCGACGGCATCACTGAACCGATGTTCCAGACACTGGATCCGGCGGAGGTATACGAGTCGGGCCGGTGGCGATATGTGGGGAGCGTCGCTCTGCTGAGGACCGGCCAGGTGGGTTTCACGGTCCGAGTCCTGCCCTGGCACGAGCTCCTGGCCAGCCCTGCGGAGTTCGGCCTGATCGCCCTGCCCTAGCGAGGCGCTCCGCCCTGCGCGTGTCGGCGGTCAACCGCCTGTTCGCGCCTGAACCGCTGCGTGGGCGGGTTGCGTAGCTTTTGGTGTGGGTGTCCGCCAGTCAGCCGACGAGGATCTCGTCCGCGCGCTGTACGCGGAGTACGCCGGACCGCTGCTCAGCTTTGTCCAGCGACTGGTCGACGGCGACCGTCAGCGCGCGGAAGACGTCGTACAGGAAACCCTCCTGCGGGCGTGGCAGCATCCTGAGGCCCTGAGCGAAGATCGTGTACGACCCTGGCTCTACACGGTCGCGCGCAACCTCGTGATCTCCGGGCATCGGGCCAAGACCGCGAGGGCACCCGAAGTCCCGATCTACGCGGCCGACGCGCTGGCGACGGACGACCGCGCCTTCGATCAGGCGTTGATGTCCTGGCAAGTTGCCGACGCCCTCCGAACGCTCAGCGAGGCGCACCGCCAGGTCATCGTCGAACTCTTCTACCGCGGCCGGTCGATCGTGGAAGCCGCCGCGGTCCTCGGCATCCCCGCCGGCACGGTGAAGTCGCGCAGCTTCTACGCACTGCGGGCCCTGCGGCTCGTGCTCGAAGAGCGGGGCGTGACGACGCCGTGAACCGTGTCTGGGCGAGTGCGACGAGCTGCGCTGTCACCGAGTCGGTCGGGGCCTACGTACTGGACCGGGTCGACGCATCGGAGCGAGCGAGAATCGAGGTCCACCTCAAGCTGTGCCTGATCTGCCGGGCCGCCGTCGATGAGCTGCGCCCTGTCGCCGATCTCCTTGGTTCGGTGAGCGAGACCGAGATCGTCCCAGACAGATCGCCTGAGCCGTCGCCGGTCTTGCTCGACCGGGTGCTGGCGACGACTTCCGCGACCCGGCAGCGCCAGGCCAAGTCGCGCCGAGCATTGCTCGCGGCCGCCCTCGCCGTCGCGGCCGCGGGCATGGCGATCCCAGCCATTGATCAGAAGGGTCCGCCAGCGCCAGGTCCAGTGCTCGCCAGCGCGACAGGGGCGGGAGTGTCGGGCACTGCGAACCTCGTCGGGAACGACGTTGGAACCGATATCCGGCTTCGACTCCGCGGGGTACCGGAGGGTTTGACCTGCCGGCTGATCGTCCAGGACAGGTCGGGTGCACGGCACCAGGCAGGCAGCTGGCCCGCAGGCTACGACGGCACTGTCGACGTGCCCGCCTCGACGACCGTTCCTCTCCCTCGGATTGTGGCACTCGGCATCGAGACGACGACCGGCCGTGAGCTCCTGGCCATCCCCATCGGTTGATTCCGGCTGGCAGGTTGGGGAGTTTGGCGCAGACTCAGCGGGCTACGAGTGGATTGTCACCGGCGCGGTTCTACTGCTCGCGGCCGGGTTCGACGCTGTCGTCCGACATGCCCGGGCCAGCTGACTCCGACTGTCGGGCCGCTCACCTCAGCGGTACACCGTCACCTCGGCGACCGCCCGGGGGACGGCGTGTTGTCGGTTTGGACCGGCCCGTCCGAGACTTGGACCATAGGGCGCAGCTACCCTTACAGCTACCAGCCATTGCCTTTACCTTTGGCCCTGGGGAGTGATCGCGACGTCGTCGCCGGATGCGCCGCTTCCCGGCGAGCTCGAGGACCGTCTCCCGGAGTTCACCGAGCAGGTAGCGACAGCACTCGCGAACAGCGAGGTCCACAAGGAGCTCGCGCGCCTCGCGAGGGAACAGGCCGCGCTCCGGCACGTCGCGACGCTGGTTGCGCGGGGGATAGCCCCAGCCGACCTGTTCGAGACCGTCAGCGTCGAGGTCGCACGGCTCATTCCTGCCGAAGGCGCGGCGCTCACCCGCTTCGAGCACGACGGCACCGTGACCGCCCTTGGCGGCTGGACGAGCACCGGTGGCTACGTCCACGCTGGCCAGCGCTTCGACCTCGAGGGCACGGTATCGGACCGCGTCTTGGAAGCGGGTGGTCCTGCGCGCATCGATGACTACATGACCGAGCCGGGCGAGGCCGCCGCGGTCGCGAGCGAGATGGGTTGGCGCTCGTCGGTCGGCGCGCCGATCACCCTCGACGGACGCCTGTGGGGAGTCCTCGCCGTCGCCTCGAAGGACAAGCCGCTTCCCGCCGACACCGAGCGACGTCTCGTTGCCTTCACGGAACTGGTGGCGACCGCGGTCGCAAACGCAGCGAGCGGCGAGGAGCGTGCGCGTCTCGCCGCGGAGCAGGCGGCGCTGCAACGCATTGCGACACTCGTGGCCGAGGGTGCGCCGCCGGACGAGGTGTTCGCCGCCGTCGCCGACGAGGTGCCGCGAGCGCTGGGCATCCCGATCGCGGTGATGTTGCGGTACGACGCCGACGGCGCGGCGACCGTCCTCGCAGCGTCCGGCGCGGATTGGGGGCCGGTTGGCAGCCGTCGGCCGCCCATGCAAGAAAGCCTGAGCACCACCGTGTTCGAGACGGGCCGGACCGTCCGTGTCGACGACTGGACCCAGCTCACCGGCCCGGCGGCCGACGCGGCGCGGCAGTACGGCATCCGCTGGGGAATCGGTGTCCCGATCGTCGTCGATGGTGCGCTCTGGGGTGTCATTACCGCACTCTCGCGTGAGCCCCAACCGCTGGCGAAGGAGACCGAGCCTCGCCTCGCAAGGTTTACGCAGCTGCTCGCCTCGGCGATCTCGAACAGCCAGGCCCACACCGAACTCTTCGAGCTTGCGAATGAGCAGGCGGCGCTACGTCGCGTCGCGACGCTCGTCGCCGAAGGCGCGACGCCAAACGAGGTGTTTGCTGCCGTGCGCGACGAGGCCGCCCGGATGCTCGGGGTGCCGCTGACGATCTTGCTGCGGTACGACGACGGAACGGCGACGGTGCTCGCAACGTCACGTGTGGAGGTATTCGGGCCCG
Source organism: Actinomycetes bacterium (assembly GCA_036001885.1). GTDB lineage: Bacteria > Actinomycetota > Actinomycetes > JAKEEW01 > JAKEEW01 > DASYTV01. Next base: position 5,025 of record DASYTV010000356.1, on the reverse strand, counting down.
TAGGCACCCGCTGGCCGCTGGAGGGCTCGAGCGCCACGGCCTTGGTCCACCGGACTGGCAGGACAGCTCGCATCGATGCAGCCGATGCACGAGGGCCGATCGCAGACGCCGTACGCCGCGCAGGAATCCGGTCCGCCGTCGGCGTTCCAATCGAAGTCGAGGGTCGGATCTGGGGCGTGATGGTTGCAGGCTCCCGTGAGAGCCAGCCGCTGCCGGCCCCAACAGAAAGCCGGCTGGCAAAGTTCACGGAACTCCTGGCTACGGCGATCGCCAATGCCGAAAGTCGTGCCGAGCTCCAGGCCTCGCGTGCGCGCATCGTCGCGACGGCCGACGCAACGCGGCGCCGGATCGAGCGTGACCTGCACGACGGGGCGCAGCAGGTGCTCGTCTCGCTGGCGCTCGAGCTGCGGGCGGCGCAAGCGACGGTGCCGGAGGAGCTCGAACAGCACCGCAGGGCGCTGTCCCACGTCGTCGACGGTCTGACGAGCGTACTCGATGAACTCCGCGAGATCGCCCTCGGGATCCATCCGGCCGGCCTCTCCGAGGGCGGATTGACGCCGGCCCTGAAGACGCTTGCGCGACGTTCGCCGATTCCCGTCAACTCCGACATCCGAGTCGGCCAGGAACGGTTTCCTGAACCGGTCCAGGTGACGGCTTATTACGTCGTGTCAGAGGCGTTGACGAACGCAGCAAAGCACGCCCATGCATCGGTCGTGGACATCACGGTCGCCGCAGAAGAAGGGCTCTTGGGCGTCAAGGTCCGCGACGATGGGCGCGGTGGCGCAGATCCGGCCGGGGGCTCCGGACTGCTCGGCCTGCGCGACCGCGTTGAGGCCATCGGCGGCACAATGGAGCTCACGAGCTCGCCGGGTGTCGGCACACTGCTGAGCGTCGTCCTCCCGATCCGGGCTGACCACTAGCCGCCGGCACGGCGCGACCAGCGCGTACGTGGAGTCCGGTCGAGCTCCTCCGCCCAGCGTAAGTGTGCTGCCTGCCTGGTCCCTCCTGCCAGCCGGAATCTCGACATTCCCGTTGGCGGGGGTGCCAAGACCCTCGCTGGCCGTGATGCCGCGAGGTAGCGCCGCGGCGAGGCTTGAGTGTGAGTTCCCACACCCGAAGGAGCAGCGATGTTTCGCAGCAGACTCACCAGTTTCCTGGCCGTGGCAGCGGCGGTACCGCTGGCCGCGCTAGCGGTCACTGCCTGTGGTGGCGGTGACAACGGAACTGGGTCGGCCGCGCCGACCGCCAGTGGGCAGTCCGCCACCGTCGATCAAGCCACGGCGGGCGACCTCGGCCAGATCCTGGTCGACGCCAAGGGCCGCACCCTTTACCTCTTCCAGAAGGACACAGGGACCAACAGCGCGTGCACCGGCGCGTGTGCCACCAATTGGCCGCCGCTGCCCGACGCAGGTACACCGACAGTCGGCACCGGCCTGACCGCTGCCAAGGTCGGCACGACCATGCGCTCGGACGGCACGCAGCAGGTCACCTACAACGGCCACCCGCTTTACCTCTACGTGGGTGACCAGAAGCCCGGCGACACGAACGGTCAGGGCATCAACGCGTTCGGTGGCGGATGGTTCGTCCTGTCTCCCGTCGGCGACATGGTCTCCGGCACCGGCTCCAACTCCGGTGGCGGCAATGGCTACTAAGGTCGTCGCCGCTCCCCCGCGGCTGTCGTGGAGCACGGCCACGAGCGAGGCGGTCAGCGTGGCAGCTTATGCTCTCGGCGCCATTGCTCTCGCTGGCGAGGCGGCCGTTCACCTGCAGCAGTACGCCGCAATCTTCCACGGGGTGCGCTGGATCGGCCCACTCTTCCTCGCCAACGCCGCCGCATCCATCGTGACGATCGCTGGCCTCGCCTATACGCGCACCAGGGAGCTCGCCGGGCTGGCCGGCGTCGTGATCTCGACCGTCGCGCTCGGCAGCCTCGTGGTCAGCTACGGGCGCGGGCTCTTCGGCTGGCAGGAGGGCGGCTTCCGTGCGCCTGTCGCGTGGGCCGTCATCACTGAGGTGGCCGCCGTGATCCTGCTCTCCGCGGGACTGGCCGCACGTGCTGCGCGACCTTCTCCGCGGTAGCTAACGAACCGGGAATCGACCGTCCTGAAGATCGCCGGCCCCCGGCCATGAGCACCCCGACTGACGGTACTGGGGGTATGTAGCGCGAATACGGACCGTGGTGTGCACGATGCCGTACATGGTGAGCGGCGCGGCCGGAAGGGTTGCGTCGCTGCGCCATTTGCGGATCACCTTTGAATCGATCGGTTGCTACGACCTGCTCGCTTTTGCCTTCGTCCCGCCGCCCACCGACCGGCCGCATGGCGTCCCCGTCCCGGTCGTAGGCCGCGGCTCGGTCTATTAGCACTCCCGCCTGACCACTCGCAGCCGACCCGAAGTGAACCAGGACCCTGAGCCCGCTGTGCACACTCCGCTCCGCGCTGCATCGAATCCGGTCCGGAATGCCCGCTTTCCCGGTGAGTCCGGGGCGCGGAGTGGTGCTCGCGGGCGCGAAGTTCGCCCGGTCGGCGCCGCGAGCCTCCGAGTGCCTGTCGTCCGCTTGTCGACGGCCTTTGACTAGCCCGTGCCTGGCCGTACCGCCCTGGATCCGTCCAGTACCGCCCACAGGCGAAAGATTTCACGGTGGGTCATCCACAGCCTCACCCATGCAGCCCCTTCCTGCACAAACAGACGCGCAGGATCTACGCGTGGATCCCCGACTGCCGTTGGTTTTCGATGCCAAGACAGCCCGTGCATACGGCTACAGCCGCGGCGAGATCAACCATCTGCTGAGGTCCACTCGTTGGTCTGCGGTCCGTCGCGGTCTCTACTGCGAAACCGTGAGGCTGAATGCGATGGGGGACGTCGGGCGACACGCTGCGCAGGTCCTCGCGGCGTTACAGGTCGCCGGCCCGAATGCCGCAGCAAGCCGATGGTCGGCGGCTGTCCTGCATGGACTCCCTGCACCGCGCCAGGTTCCTAACCACGTAAGCCTCGTGGCCCCGACCGGTGTCCGCCGGCAGCGCAACGGGATGTCCGTCGCTGTGGCTGCCCTACCTCCGTCACATATCGACGGTCAGGTGTTGCGTTTGACCAGCATTGCTCGAACCGTTGTGGACGTTGCCCGGCATGCTTCGTTCATCGATGCGGTGATGGTCGCGGATGCGGCCTTGTACCGGCGGCTGGTTTTAAAGGAAGCCCTGTACGAAATGGTCGAGTTCCAGAGGCAGTGGCCCGGCGTGACACACGCCCGAAATGTCGTCGTTTTCGCTGACGCTCGGGCTGAGTCCCCCCTTGAGTCCCGATCACGGGTTCGCATGCATGAGGTCGGGCTTCCACAGCCAGAGCTTCAGGTCGAGATTCTTGATCCGGCAGGGAGGTTCATCGGGCGGGCGGACTTTTGTTGGCCTCGCCGCCGCACCCTTGGAGAAGTGGACGGAAAGGTCAAATACGCCAGCGGCGATCCAAAGATCCTGTTCGACGAGAAGCTGCGGGAGGATGCTCTCCGGGACCAAGGCTGGGAGCTCGTCCGCTGGACGAGCGCCGACGTCGAAGGCTCGTTCTGGGCCGTGGAGGGGCGACTTCGCGCTGCGTTCGCGCGAGGCGGCCGCCGTCATAGCTGACGGGACGCCTCGGGCCAGACTTCGCTCCCCGCTGCATCAGATCCTGTCCGAAATGCCCGTCTTCCCGATGCATTCGGGGCGCGAAGTCATGCTCCAGGGCGCGAAGTCATGCAGTCAGAGCGCGAAGTCAGGCCGGCGGGCGCGACGGGAGGGGCCCTAGCGGAAGGCTTTGAGTACGGCTGCGGACCTGGCGGGGAGGGTGAGATCCCCGCCCGCATGGGTAGATCCAGCTGGACCCACGGTGCCGATGACCATCTCGTACGACGTGGCCAGCGGGGGGCCAGGGAGCCGGAACTCGATCGGGCTGTCGCCGGCGTGGAGGAGGATCACGAAGCTGTTGCCGACAACCCGTTCGCCGTGCCCTGTTCGCTGCCGGATCGCGTCCCCTGCGAGGAACATCCCGATCGTGTTCAGCCGCGCGTCACCCCAGAGCGCAGCAGTGAGTTCCGAGCCGTCAGGACCGAACCAGGTGAGGTCCTTCGGACCACCTTCGACGAGCGGCCGCCCCTCGAAGAAGTGCCGCTGGCGGAAGGCCGGCTCCGACCGCCGCAGGTCGATCAGAGCGCGCACGAAATCGAGCAGGCCTGCCCACTCCCGTTCGATGTCGCTGCCCTCGGATAGTCGGCGATCTTCGACGGACGCGGGCCCGGCGCCCGGGTTGGACATCGCCCCTGCTGACTGCACACCGGACCAGTCGAGCCAGGAGATCTCGTTGTCTTGGCAGTAGGCGTTGTTGTTGCCGCCTTGGGTGCGGCCCATCTCGTCGCCCGCGACGAGCATCGGAACCCCGGTCGAGGTGAGCAGCGTCAGGAGTATGTTCCGGGCCTGCCGTATCCGCAGCGCAGCGATCGACCGATCAGTGGTCTCGCCCTCGACTCCGCAGTTCCAGGAGCGGTTGTCGTTGTTGCCGTCGCGGTTGCCTTCCCCATTGGCCTCGTTGTGCTTCTGCTCGTACGACACCAGGTCGCGAAGGGTGAAGCCGTCGTGCGCGGTGACGAAGTTGATGGAGGCGAACGGCCGCCGGCCGTCGTCCTCGTACAAGTCGCTTGATCCGGCCAGCCGGGACCCAAGCTCGCGGACGCCCGGAGCGCGCAGGCGCCAGAAATCGCGGACGGCATCCCGGTATCGGTCATTCCACTCGGTCCACAGCGGCGGGAACTCGCCCACCTGGTAACCGCCCTCGCCCACGTCCCACGGCTCCGCGATGAGCTTCACCCGGGAGAGAACCGGGTCTTGCTGGATGACCGTGAGGAATGAGGACAGCTTGTCGACGTCATGCATCGAGCGGGCGAGTGCGGCGGCCAGGTCGAAGCGGAAGCCGTCGACCCGCATCTCGGTCACCCAATACCGCAGCGAGTCGGTGATGAGCTGGAGCACATGCGGCTGCTGGACGTTCAGCGTGTTC
>DASYTV010000355.1:0-4893 GCA_036001885.1 Actinomycetes bacterium | reverse complement strand
CGGCAGCGGCGGAACGTTCACCCCGACCGGTACCCCGGGTGGGTAGAACCGCAGCCACGGCCGTTCGTCGTACGCGGCGGAACGCACTTGCGAATTATCGTGCGTCGGCGCAGGTTACGCGCCGGTTACCGCCAGACCGGTGCTGATCACCGGACTGTGGAGGGCAGGGTGTCACGCGCGCGTCGCGGACCACCGAAGCGGTCCAGCCAGTGAAACGGCCGCCGAACCTGTCATCACTCGAAGAATGCAAGGAGGTCCTGGCGGGTGATGACACCGGTCGGCTTTCCGTCGTCGAGAACCACGGCGGCGTCGGCCTTCTCCAGGGCCGTCATCGCCGCCGACACGGGCTCGCCCACGCCGATCAAGGGAAGGGGTGCTGACATGTGGATCTCGAGCCGATCCGCCAGGCGTGCCCGGCCGGCGAAAAGCGCGTCCAGCAGGTCGCGCTCGACAATAGAGCCGACAACCTCGGCTGCCATCACGGGAGGCTCCTGCTTGACAACCGGCATCTGGGAGACGCCGTACTCGCGGAGGATGTCAATGGCCTCCCGCACGGTCTCGTTCGGATGCACATGGACGAACTGCGGCAGCTTGGCATCCTTGCGACCGAGCACGTCACGAACAGTCTCGGCGCCGGTGGTGGCCAGGAAGCCGTAATCGGCCATCCATTCGTCGTTGAAGATCTTCGACAGATAGCCGCGGCCGCTGTCCGGCAGCAGGACGACCACCACATCGTCGGGTCCCGCCCGCTCGGCCGCGCGTACGGCCGCGACTGCGGCCATCCCACACGAGCCACCGACGAGAATGCCCTCCTCCCGGGCCAGCCGGCGGGTCATGGCGAAGGAGTCCTTGTCGGAAACGGCGATGATCTCGTCGCAGATGGTTCTGTCGTAGGCCTGCGGCCAGAAATCCTCGCCGACACCCTCGACGAGGTAGGGGCGACCGGAGCCACCGGAGTAGACCGAGCCCTCAGGGTCGGCGCCGATGATCCGCACCCGGCCCTGGGACACCTCCTTGAGATAGTGGCCGGCACCGCTGATGGTGCCACCGGTGCCGACCCCGGCGACGAAGTGGGTGATGCGTCCGTCGGTCTGCGTCCAGAGCTCGGGACCGGTCGTCTCGTAGTGCGAGCGGGGGTTGTTCGGGTTTGAGTACTGGTCTGGCTTCCAGGCCCCGGCGATCTCACGGACCAGCCGGTCGGAGACGTTGTAGTAGGAGTCAGGATGCTCGGGCGCGACTGCGGTGGGACAAACGACGACTTCGGCGCCATAGGCCCTCAGAACGTTGATCTTGTCAATGGACACCTTGTCGGGCACCACGAAGACGCATCGGTAGCCGCGCTGCTGGGCGACGATGGCCAGCCCGACTCCTGTGTTCCCAGAGGTCGGTTCCACGATGGTGCCGCCCGCTGCCAGCTCACCAGACTCTTCCGCGGCCTCGATCATGCGTAGCGCGATGCGGTCCTTGACCGAGCCACCCGGATTGAAGTATTCGACCTTGGCAAGGACCATGGCGGGGAGCCCCTCGGCAACCCGGTTGAGCCTGACCAGAGGGGTGTTGCCAACAAGATCGACGAGAGAGTCGTAGTACTGCACGGGGCAAGGTTACGCGCGGCATGGTGGGTTAAAGTCACTGAGCCGAGGAGGAGAGGAGCGTCATGGCCCGCACCCCAGCGATCGAGCTCGTACCGGGTCTGTTCCGTATCCCGACGGCGCCGGCCGACTTCCTGAACTCGTTCGCTTTTCTGGACGACGACGGCCAGGTGACCCTCGTCGACACCGGCATGCGCAGTGCCCCAAAGAAGATCAACGCGGCGCTGGAGTGGATGGGCACAGCGCCGTCGGAGGTCACGAGGATCCTGCTCACGCATGCGCATCCGGACCACGCGGGCGGACTGGCAAAGGTCGCCGCGCAGACTGGCGCATCGGTGATCGCCCACGAGCGCGAGGCCACCTACCTGCGTGAGGGTCGGACTCCAGGGCGCGACCCATCCTTCCTATCCGGACGCTTGCTCATGCGGCTGCCAGGCGGTGGCTTCGCGCCTGCCGAAGTGGCCGAGGAGGTGGTCGACGGCCAGCTGCTCGAGATCGGGGGCGGACTCGAGGTCATCCACACCCCAGGACACACGCCCGGACACGTGGCACTCTTGCAGCGGAACTCCGGTGTCCTGGTGACCGGCGACTCGATCTTCAACGTCCGGGGGATGCGCTGGTCGCCGAAGGCGCTGTGTACGGACTTCCGGTTGACGACGCAGACCGCTACGCGGCTGGCCGAGGTCGACTACAAGATCGCCGCGTTCACTCACGGTCCGGAGATCAGGGACGGTGCCCGGGAGGCCATCAGGTCGTTCCTGCGCATGAAGGGAGTCATCACCGAGTGAGCACTCCGGCAGGTGTCACGCGATCTTTACGAGCTAGCATCGAGCGACAGTGCCGGATCGCTTTGTGGCCGTGCGACAGCGCCGGCCGAGAGCGGATGGAGCCCGGCACATGACTAAGGACCGGCGGGGGCGCCAGATTGCCCTCGCTGCTGCCTACGGCGGCGGCGGGCTCGGCATCATCGCGAGCGCTTTGACCGGCCTGCTCGTCGTAGAGGCCAAGCTCGCCCGCCGGACGGTCGGGGAGCCGACCGATGAGCCGCCGAAGGCTGATGGCGTGTACGGCAAGGGGCGCACAAAGCCGATTGAGCTCGTACTGATCGGTGACTCCAGTGCCGCCGGCCTTGGTGTGGACAACCCTGACGAGACGCCGGGAGCACTGATCGCCGCCGGCCTTTCCTCGGTCGCCAATCGCAGGGTAAGACTCACCGTCGTCGCCCGCTCGGGGGCGCAGAGCGGCGACCTCGACCGCCAGATCGACCTCACCCTGGACCATCTTGCGCGACCCGACCTTGCGGTCGTGATGGTCGGGGCCAACGATGTGACCCACCGGGTGCGTCCCTCGGTCTCGGTGTGCAGGCTCGAGCAGGCCGTCCGTCGCCTGCGCACAATCGGCTGCGAGGTCGTGGTCGGGACCTGCCCGGACCTTGGCACGGTCGAGCCGATCGCCCAACCCCTGCGCTACGTCGTTCGGCGGTGGTCCCGGCAGCTTGCGGCGGCGCAGACGATCGCTGTCGTGGAGGCAGGCGGCCGATCGGTCTCGCTCGGCGACATCCTCGGCCCTGAGTTCTCGGCTCGCCCGGCTGAGCTGTTCGGTCCCGACCGCTTCCACCCCTCGGCCACCGGCTATGCCAGCGCTGCCATGGCGACCCTGCCGGCCGCTTGTGCGGCTCTGGGCTACTGGCCGGCGGACGAAGCCGAGCCTGACTACCGGCGCGGTGAGGGTGTCCTCCCGGTCGCGCTCGCCGCGGCCGAGGCGGTAGAGGAGGCAGGAACCGAGGTCGCCGGCGCCGAGGTCGCCGGTCGGGAACGCGGCCCGCGCGGCCGCTGGGCGCTGCTGCGCCGTCGTCCCGGCCCCCCGGTGCCGGACGTCGAGGAGTCTCGAGCTCAGTCCGAGGCCCAGGAGAGATTGAGGGGTGGCGCGTTACTGCCCGTGCCGGCGACGCCTCGCGACAACGGATCCGCCGACCACCCGGACGGCGAGGCCAGCCACTCCGCGTCCGCGGGCTAATTGCCATCGGCGACATCACGCGGGTCACAACGCCAGGCGAAGCTCCTTCAGCACGCCGGTGACTCGAGCCACGAGAGTCGCCACGCGCACTCGGCGATCACCGTCCCACACGAGCTCGCGGTCCTGGAGTCCGTCGAGCTCGAGAACTAGATCATGTCCGGTCACGGCGATCTGTTCGCCCAAGGCGAACAGGTCGATGATCGGCACAGGACGGCTCGCCGGCGGCACGTCGGCGGCCCTCCCGGCGACTCCGGCTGCCGCATCGGCCAGCAGCTGGGCGAGCCGGTGGCCAGCCCCGGCGCGAGACACGCGAGAGCCATCCGCGGGCTCCTGCCCCCCCGTGCCGGCCGCGGGTCGCGTGAAGGCCACCGGGCTCGGCAGCGCACCGCGGAGGCGAGCCTGCGACAGGCCACGGTAACGATCCGCGAGCGCGTCGATCTCCCAGGTCAGGCGAGCCCGGGGCTCTGTCGGCTGGCTGAGCAGCATGCCGTCAGGCCCATCCCCTTCGCGTTTCCCGCCCTCGTGATCGAGGGTATCCGCAGGCTAGGACGTGCGGCGCGGGAACTAGGGCTTGTCAGCCGCTCGTCCGTCAGGCACAGTCAGTTCACGGACTGCTCATCAGGAGGCGCTATGTCCTTGCACCACTCCGAAGAGACCCATCAGAACCTCGTCGCGAGAGTTCCAATGGTCACCGGGAGAGAACTACCGGAGTGGTTCAAGACGATCGAGGACGGTCCCGCCTTCCTGCGCTTCGACGACAAGGTCAACTGGCTGCGCGACGAGCACGGTATTGCGCACGGCCACGCGACCGCGATCGTGCACGAGCACGACAAGCTCCGCGCCGCGCGCAGTTTCGTCTGATCTCTTCGATATAGATCGCGGCGGTGAGCCGCGGCGCGGATCGTGCCTGTTTCAGCCCCCGCGAAGGCCCTCGTGCTGAGCGTGGCCGGTCTACTGCTTCGTCGGTGGCACAGCCGCGTTCGGTTTCGGCATGAAGGGCACCTTCACCCCAACTGATCGGGTGAAGGTGCCCTTGATCCCGCGCCGCTCGGGGTGAGGGGCAATGTGCGGATCTGAGCGGAATGGCGGTGGCTGTGGTCGCAAGCGCGCAGAGCTCATGCGGCCGCGACAGCGGCGGGTGCCTGGTCGGCGTCGAGGAGCTTGCCGCCGAGCCCGCCGTTCTGGTGCAGGTCACCACCGGGTACCTCGAGCCGCCCTACTTCGCTCACGTTGCCGGCCCTGACCGGGTCGAACCCGGCGACGGTAATGAGCCGCTCGATCGCCG
>DASYTV010000354.1:0-2791 GCA_036001885.1 Actinomycetes bacterium | reverse complement strand
CGAGAAGCCCGATTGCCGCATCATCGCGCTGCCGGCCTTCCTCGGAAACGGCTTCGCCGTGGCCGGGCTCAAGTGGATCGCCAGTTACCCCAGCAACGTGCAGCGCGGCTTTCCGCGCGCGTCTGCCGTGCTCGTGCTGAATAGCTACGAGACCGGGTACCCCTTTGCCATCCTCGAGAGCTCGATCATCTCGGCGGCGCGGACGGCTGCGTCGGCCGCGCTTGCCGCGTACTGGTTGAACGGGCAATCGCGCCAAGCGCAGGCGTTGGGCATCGTGGGTACCGGCTTCATCGCCCGCTACGTCTACGATTTTCTCGTCGACACCGGATGGGCGTTCAAGGAGGTACGGCTCTACGACAAGTCGCCGGTCGAGAGTGAGAAATTCCAAAATACGGCGTGCCGCCTCGAGCACCACCGCTCGGTCAAGGTCGTCCCCCACGTGGCAGAGCTGCTCAGCGCTTCCGATGTGGTCGTGTTCACGACCGTCGCGTCCGCGCCGCACATCGCGGATCCTTGGCTATTCGATCACAATCCGCTGGTGCTGCACATCTCGCTGCGCGATCTCGCTCCCGACATCCTCCTCCGGTCGCAAAACGTGGTCGACGATGTGGAACACGTCATGAAGGCGAACACGTCGCCGCATCTGACCGAGCAGCTGACGGGCAACAGGAATTTCGTGACGGGCACGCTCGCCGAGATCATGCTGGGACGCCGATCGGTGAATCGCAGCCGGCCGATCATCTTCTCGCCGTTCGGCATGGGAATCCTGGACGTCGCGGTCGGCAAGTGGGTGTACGACCAGGCGGTCGCCGCCGGCCAGGACCTCCGCCTGGCGGACTTCTTCTACGAGACCGTGCGATGACCACCGCTGTCCAAGAAGCGACTGCCCTCGAGCGAGTCTTCGCCGACCTGCTCGCCGGCGTCCTCCGCGTCGACCAGGTGCCCTTGGGCAGCGATTTCTTCGAGGAGCTCGGCGCCGACTCGCTGGTCATGGCCCAGTTCTGCGCGCGAGTGAGAAAGCGCGGCGACTTGCCGTCGGTATCCATGAAAGACGTCTACGCGCATCCGACGATCAGCAGGCTGGCGGCAGCAGTCGCCGACGCCGTGCCGGCGGCCAAGCCACGGGCGGCCGCCCTGGAGCCGCCGACGCCGACCAGCGCGCGCGAGCACGCCCTCTGCGGCGCGCTGCAGGCGCTTTTCTATCTCGGCTATTCCTACCTCGGCGTGTTCGCGGCTGTCGAGGGCTACCAGCGGCTGGTCGAAGGATCGACCGGTGTGGAGAGTTACGTACGAGTGGTCCTGTTCGGCGCCGCGGCGTTCCTGGTCATGTGCGCCGTTCCGATCGCCGCGAAATGGCTGCTGATCGGTCGCTGGCAGCCGCGGCAGATTCGCCTGTGGAGCCTCGAGTACGTCCGCTTCTGGGTCGTCAAGACGCTCATCCGCTCGAACCCCGCTCCCTATCTGTTCGCCGGCACGCCGCTGTACGGATTCTATCTGCGGGCGCTGGGCGCCAAAGTCGGGTCCGGCGCGTTGATCCTCTCGCATCGCGTCCCCGTGTGCACCGACCTGCTCACGATCGGCGCGGCAACGGTGATCCGCAGAGAAGTGAGCCTCCTCTGTTACCGGGCACAGGCCGGCCGGATCGAGATCGGACCGGTGACGCTCGGCCGGGACGTGTTTGTCGGCGAAGCGGCCGTCCTGGACATCGACACCTCGATGGGTGATGGAGCGCAGCTCGGTCACTCCTCCGCCCTGCACAGCGGCCAGCGGGTACCCGCCGGCGAGCGGTGGCACGGATCTCCGGCGGTCCGTACCGATACCGACTACGTGAGGGTCGCGCCGGCCCGGTGCGGCAAGCTGCGTCGAGCCACGTATGCCGCCCTCACGTTGCTCACCGTCCTGTTCCTGTACGTGCCGCTCTTGGAAGGCGGGCTGGACCTCCTGTTCGTCGGGGTGTCGTCCGTGATGGGAATGCTGGACCCGAGCGTGCAGTCCGGCACCGGGGCGCTGACGGCACGCGGTCTCGTGATCGAGGCGCTCGTCTTCTCGGTCGTCCTCTTCTTCGGCCTGGTGCTCGCCGGCCTCCTGGCGGTCGGCATTGTTCCTCGCGCATTGCGCGTGTTGATCAAGCCGGACACGGTCTATCCGCTGTATGGCTTCCGCTACACGGCCTACCGGGTCATCGTGGGGCTGTGCAGGCTGAGCTTCTTCCCGCTGCTCTTTGGTGACAGCTCCTACATCGTGCGCTTCCTGAGGTGGGCCGGCTATCGCCTCAAGCCCTTCGTGCAGACGGGGTCGAATTTCGGCAGCGAAGTGACGACCACGAACCCGTTCCTCACCTCCGTCGGCACCGGCACGATGATCGCCGACGGCCTGAACGTGATCACGGACGAGATCTCGAGCACCTCGTTCCGCGTGTCCCGCGCGACGATCGGGCCCCGCAACTTCCTGGGCAACTACGTCACCTACCCCTGGGGTGGAAGAACGGGCGACAACTGCCTCCTCGCGACCAAGGTGATGGTCCCGATCGATGGTGAGATCCGTGAGGGGGTGGGCTTGCTGGGCTCGCCGCCGTTCGAGATTCCGCGGTCCGTCGAGCGCGACAGCCGATTCGACCATCTCCGCATGGGCGAGGCGCTGCGCCGCGGCCTTGCCGCAAAGAACCGGTTCAACCTGCGGACGATCGGCATTTTCCTGTCCACGCGGTGGCTGGGTGTGTTTCTGATCGTGCTCATCGACCTGGCCGCCCTCGAGCTCTTCTACGATATGTACGCGCACACGATCATGGCGG
>DASYTV010000353.1:0-5254 GCA_036001885.1 Actinomycetes bacterium | reverse complement strand
CTGACGTCCGACGCACCCACCAAGACCAAGCGCCTCGCCTGGTCCGCTCTCACCGCAGCCTGACCGCCGCCCGGCTCGACTCCTCGGTCGCCTCACGCCGATTTCGGACCATCTCTCTACACACCCGATGCACGGAGTGATCGGACGGGCTTCACTGCCTCCCGAACCAAACGTGTCACAAACGTGTCAATCGGGGGTCCGCCCGACTGAATCACAAAGGGCCCTGGCCGCGTTTCCGCTGGTCAGAGCCCCTTTGTGGAGCCGCCTGTCGGAATCGAACCGACGACCTAATCCTTTTGGTTCGCGATGAAAGCCCTGCCCCGAACGCGGTAGGTTCCGCCCCGAAAACCGGCGCTGACCTGCACAGATACTGGTTCGACGTTCACCGCGCCCCCGAACGTCGTCGGCTCAATCATGGACATCCTCGGTTCAATCATGGCATCGAACATTTACTTCTATGGATGCCCCCGCCTACTCGCAGGCTGGCCCGGGTGGCAGCCCCAGAGCCGCCACCTGCGGGTGTGCGTTTCGTCAAGATCCTTGGCCCACCTGTCGGCGTGAATGCTTGCCCCACCGGCGGGATCAGCTGATTCTGAGTGGATCGTCGACGCCGCGTCTCCATTCGGCGTGGCAGGCCATGCACCAATCCGAACTCGACCTGCACTTGGTCGAGCCGATGCAGCAGACCCTTGGCCCTTCCCCCGAATGACCGCTCGGTGACGGCCGCGCTGTTGGTCAGTCAGAACTCAGGGCGCACATAGGCGCAGGGCTGTGCCATAATGTGCGATAGAGGTGATTGACATGGCACAGACCGTCCGCGACGTACTCGCCCGACACGACGTCTCGCTCAGCGAAGAGGACATCGCTGAATCTCTCGAGCGCGCACTCGTCATGCTGCCCTCCCCCGCGGCAGTCCCCCTGACCGCGAGCGAGATCAGCTACCTCGCCACGCACGCCGGCCCTGACGCCGCCGACACGATCGCCACCTGGAATCCCCGAACGGAGTTCCAGGAGCGGGTATCGGCCGTCGTCGCCGCGACTTCCAGTCTGGTCGCGTCGACGCTCGGGATCGACGAAGTTGCCGCGCGCCTTGGTGTGGACAGGTCCCGGGTCTCCCACCGGATCTCGGCCGGCACCCTCCACAGCTTCACCGCTGCCGGCACAGCTCGCCGCCGCCGGATCCCGGCTTGGCAGCTCACCACCGACGGCCTCCTGCCCGGCCTGGCCACCGTCGTCAAAGCCATCCCCGCCAACGCGCACCCGCTGGATGTCTCGGCACTGATGACGACCCCGCAGGCCGAACTGGGCGACCGCACCCCGGTCGAGCACCTCGCCGGCGGCGGCGACCCGCAGCCGGTCGCAGAGCTGCTCGAGGCCCTGGGCACCTGGTGATCCACCCGAAGGTCCCCCGCCAGCCGCCCCAGGCGCTGGCGATGGAGCCCGAGGACCTGGTCACAATCCAGCCCGTGCTCTGGCGCATCCACCGCACCCTGGGTAACCACGTCCTGCCCTGGGACGGGTTCCGCACCTTCGGGCCCCTCGCGTCGGCCCGGTTCGACCCCCACCCACTCCCCGCGGGCGACCACCCGGGGTGCGGTGTGCTCTACGCCGCCCAGGACCTGGCGACCTCACTCGCGGAGGTCTTCCAGACCACCCGCCTGGTCAACACGAAGACCAACGACCCCCACCTGACCTCGTGGACGCCGACCCGCCCACTGCGCGTGCTCGATCTCACGGGAACGTGGGCGATCCGCAACCAGGCCTCGGCGTCGCTGTCGGCAGCACCGCGACCCACGTGCCGGGCCTGGGCCCACGCGATCCACGCCCACTGGCCCGACCTCGACGGTCTGTACGCGCCGTCGACGATGACCGGCACGCCCACCATCGCCCTGTGGGAGCCGGCCAAGAGCTGCATGCCCAAGCTCCCCGACTTCAGCCGGCCACTCAGCCACGCCATGCTGTGGACCCTCGTACAGCGAGCAGCCACGAAGATCGGCTACGGCATCCTGTGACCGGCAGCGCCGTGGAACCTGAGCAGCCGCAACTCTCAAGGTGTGCGCGGCCACAGAGCCAGCTCCACCCACGCTCAGTCATCGAAGCCCCACAGTCCGCTGGCCGCGTGGCGGGGAACACAACTCATCCCGCGGGCCGATGATCGCCACCCCGGACCCGGACCACCCCGAGAGCGTCCGAGGCCACCGGCAGACTGTCCCACATGAACACTCCGTCGACCAGCTACAAAGGACTCCTCCGGCCGAGCTCGACGAGATCTCCGGCCAGTTCACCAAGATCCTGCCGGGAGTCATAAAGCCGGGCGACCCCGACCTGGAGGAGCTGCCGGGAGAGGTCGTGGTGGTTGTGCTCGAAGCAGCGAAGCAGCCGAGCCTAGAACGTGCTTTGAAAGGGTACGGCGCGCCTGCGTGACCGTTGTGGCCGATGTGGCCGATATGGCCGATGCGGTATGGCGTCTGCTTCCCTCCTCGCTACCCCTCCGACCTCACCGATGCCCAGTGGGCGTTGATCGAGCCGATGGTCCCGGTCAAGCCCGGCGGCCGCCCGGCCAAGCATCCGCGTCGGCGGGTCGTGGAGGCGATCTTTGTACCTGAACCGCACCGGCTGCTCATGACGGCAACTGCCGCACGACTTCCCGCCCTGGGAGACCGTCTACTGGTACTTCGAGCGGTGGAACGCCGAGGGCACTACCGACCGGATCCCGACGCGTTGCGTGCTGCGGTCCGCGACAAGGTGGGCCGGGATCCGATGGCCTCGGCCGGGATCGTGGACGCCCAGTCGCTCAAGGGCGCCGACACCGTCGGCAACGACTCTCGCGGCTATGACGCAGGCAAGCAGACCAACGGGCACAAGCGTCACATCGGGACCGACAGCCCTCGGGCTGCTCGTGGTCGTCCTGGTTATCGCTGCCAGCGTCCAAGACCGCGACGGCGGCCGGCCGGTGCGGAACCGGGCCGTATGGCAATGCCCTCGATCGTGCTGGTCCTCCCTCGCCGGTGGGCGTCGAACGCACCCTGTCTTGGATCAGCCGGTGCCACCGACTCTCCAAGGACTACGAACGGCTCCCGAAGCACGCCGAAACGATGGTCAAGTGGTCCATGATCGGCCTGATGACCCGACGACCCAGTCCCGACCCAGGGCGCAAGCCATGGCATTCAGGAGAGCCACCTAACCCCTTGCCAAACACGTTCTAAAGGGGTGCCAGGCAATACCCGGACGACGTTGAGCGCGCAGATCGCCCTTGCATACGTTCGCTGTGCCCTTCAGGCGAGGCTCGCGGGCGTGAGTCGTCGACGGCCAGCGTGCGGATCATGCGGGTGCCTCTCCGCCGGCAGCCGCCTGGCCGCGCAGCGGCAGCCGCACGGTGAAGACAGCGCCGTCCTCGGATCGCGCGGCCGCATGGCCGCCGAGGCGCACCGCAGCCTGCCGGACCAGCCCAAGCCCAATTCCGCGGTCCCCGTGGACGGACGCCGGCTTCGTCGACCATCCCGACTCGAACACGCGCAGCAGGTGCTCGGGCGCGATCCCCGGTCCGTTGTCGCGCACCTCGATCACCGCCTCGCCGCCATCGACGCGCAGGTCGACCTCCACTCGACCGCGCACCTCGTCCGTCAGCGCGTCAATCGCGTTGTCAATGAGGTTCCCCACGATCGTCACCAGTTCCGCAGCCGGCAGAACCGCGCCGGTGAAGCTCGGATCCGCAGCGATGACCAGGTCGACGCCGCGCTCGCGCGCGACGGCGGTCTTGCCGAGCAACAGCGCGACCAGCGCCGGCTGCTCGATCTGCTCCTGCAGCCGGCTGAGCAGGTCCTGCGCAACCTCCACCTGTTCGGTAGCGAAGCGCACAGCCTCGTCGTAGCGCCCGAGCTCGCCCAGGACGACGATCGTGTGCAGTTGGTTGGCCCACTCGTGCGCCTGCGCCCGCAGCGAGTCGGCGAGCGCGCGTACCGTCTCGAACTCGCGCGAGAGCGCGGCCTGCTCGTAGGCGAGCTTGCCGCGCTCCTGTTCCGACGCCACGGCTCGCCGGCGGGTCTCCTCGGCGAGCGCCCCGACCAGGACGCCGAGGCCGAGATACATGGCAACGAGCAGGTAATTCTGCCAGTGGCCTGAATCGAACGGGCGCGTCGGCCGGATGTAGAACGCGTCGAAACCCAGGGCCGCCGCAATCGCCAGCGGGACGCCATAGAGCGGACCCAGGCGCCTGGCCACCACCACCACCGCGCACAGATAGACCAGGCCCCAGACCACGATCAGAACGATCTGGTCCCGGAGCGGGATCGCCGCCGCCACGCTGACGAAGAAGACCGCACTGACGACGAAGGCCGAGGCAACCGCGGCCAGCGGAGGACCGCTCGCGCCCCAATTCCACCGGCTCACAGGAGCCGAGGCTAGCTCACTCGTCTTCGGCGCCGCCAGGCAAGCAGCACCTCGATGGCGTCCGCTCTAAGAGGCCGATGTCCACGAGCGTGAGGTCCGACCGCACGCGGGCGTCGGTTCGGGTGAACAGCTTGTCCAGGTCGCGGAGCGGTTCGGGCCTGGTGATCTCGGCGGCGTGGACGTGCCGCAGCCGGTCAACGGCGTTGGCAGCCTCCGCGGCGGCCGGGCCCCCGCTGCCGACGAGTCCCCCGACGTTGCGGGTCTCGTCGATCAGCCGCTTGTAGGTCTGCTCACGCCCGAGCCATTTCTCGATCAGCTCGGGTGCGACGTTCGGTGCCCGTCGAGCAGCTTCGAGCGACAGGATCCGCTGGCCGTCCATGACTCTCGGCGGAGGTTGAGCGCGTCCGGGAATCGAGCGAGATGAACGAGCATGTTGTGCTCGGCCTGGAGCACCCCGCCGATGCAGGGCAGCGGGCCACCGTTGATGGTCGCCGGCGGAGGACGCCATCCCTTCCGGTCCACCGAGTAGTCCGGCTCGTCGTACCCGGCGAAGACGGCACAGACCTGGGCTGCCCGATCGAGGCGGCCACGCTCCCGGATGGGAATCCAGCCCGGGATGTTCTCGTACCGCTTGTCGAGCACGACCAAGGCACGAGCCACCTCGGCCGCGTCCTTCAAGACAGTCATGCACTGGGCTGATGACATCCGTCCGTAGTCGATCAGCCCCGGGAAGTCGTGCTCGCCGAGCACTGCTGCCCTGGCGACCTGCCGCCAGCTCTCGACCATCGGGAACTCCTGCTGTGCCGACAACTCGTTGAGGGGCGGCAAGCCGGCGTTCGAGAAGTTGATGCTCTGCTTGAGCCGG
>DASYTV010000352.1:0-3219 GCA_036001885.1 Actinomycetes bacterium | reverse complement strand
GGCGAGAACCGCGCACAGGATCGGCGTGACAAGGACGGACGCCGCCATGAGGCGTGCGGACGAATGGTCGTGCATGGAGGAAGGGTCTCATAAACACCGTCCCACCTGTCAGTTCTCGAACAGGAACTGGACGAATCCCCCCTGACGACCCTCGAAAATGCTGTAAGAGGGTCGGCAACAATACCTAGCGAATGATGTCCTGCTCGCAGCGACGAAGCGGCACGCGATCAAGCCAGCATCGGCCTCCGGTGCGAGGCCATCAGTTTGACCAGTACGAGGCCGGCAACGAAGCCGCCGACGTGAGCCATGTACGCCACGCCGGCCGTCTCGGTGGTCGCGGCCACCGAGCCGACGCCGTTGACGAACTGGATGAGAATCCAGAACCCCAGGACCACGATCGCCGGAACGCTGGCCACGCCGCCGCGCGTCAACACGCGCACGCGGTTTCGCGGGAAGAGGACGAGATAGCCGCCGAGGACGCCACTGATCGCGCCCGACGCGCCGACGGCCGGCACGCTCGAGCCGGGTCCGAAGGCAATGTGGGCGAATGAGGCCGCCACGCCGCAGGCGAGATAGAACAGCACGAAGCGGACGGCGCCCATCACTTTTTCGAGGTTGTCGCCGAAAATCCACAAGTAGAGCATGTTGCCGCCAAGGTGCATCCAGCCACCGTGCAGGAACATCGAAGTCAGAAGGGTCGTCCAGAACGGCACCGGAATGGTCGGCGGGAGATCCCGAACGGCCGAGTATTCTCTCGGAACTACTCCCCACGCCTGGATGAAGGACTGCAGCGCGCCGGCCGGTTGCGCAAGCTCGACGAAGAAGGCCAGCACGTTCAGCGCAATCAGGCCGTAGATCGCCACGGCCGGGGGCCCACCCTGAACACGTTCATCGCCGATGGGAAGCATGGTCCACCTCCGCCGGGCCGTGCGAGCAACACGAATGCCGCTCTCTGAACCGTCAGCACCCTCGACGTATCTACACCAACGATGGCCTTGACCTCGGCCCTCCGGATGGGCATGCTCAACTCGAAATGCTCGGCCGGCGCGTGACGAGAGGGAGGACCACCATGGATTTTCGTCGAAGGATTAGCCCGTTGTGCGGCCCCAAACGCGAATTTCGTACTCGTTTGCCGCGACCGCATAACGGGCTGGGCGCGCGGAGCGCGCCAAAAGATACTGATGAACCAGCCGAGGGGCGCGGGGATATCAAGGGGCAGCGCCCCTTGGCTGGTTGGACAAGGGTCGCGCTCGCAATCGTCCTCGCGGTCGGCGCTCCGTTGACGGCCGGTGCGCAGGGTCGCGGGGGGGTTCCCGAACCCTACACACCTGCACAGACCGCCAAGGACCTGAAGGCTGTGCTCTTCCACTGGATGTGGGGCACGGGCATGCTCAAGGGCCATGATGAACGCGACATGGTTGCGTCGCTCGAATATCAGGGCAAGGGCGCGATTCAGGTGGACGGACAACCTTGCACCCTCACGAAATATCGGGCGAGCACCAACTACCAGACCTTCAGTCAGCGGATTCAGTACGCCTGCACGCGGCCAAACGGACAAACGTACTCGAACATTGAGATAGTCAGCGGGCTGTACGCCTGGAACGAAGACACGCCTGGTGCGGAGATCGGTCCAACGAAGGGGAAGGCCACCCCGATGCCGGCGACCGTGCAGGAGCGGCTCATCCGCTTGTGGGCAAGTCCCCAGGGCGCGGCCAAGGCCGCGGTCGCCGGGACAACAGAGACATTCTGGTTGGGGGCCAATCCTGGCACTCTGTTCGAGGACGGTGTCGCGAAGGTGCGCCAGACATCCGTGTCGTGGGAGGCGGGTAAGCCGGTCGTGACGTTTCCGATTCCGGGCGTTCCAGGGGCGACCGCGACATCCACCCTTGATGCGAAGTACATGGCCGAGCGCGTGGTGGTCACCCAGGGATCGACGACCACGGAATTCACCTACGGCGACTATCAAGACTGGAACAACCCGCTGAACAAGATCGGGGTGTTGTACGCCGGCAAAATGGTCGAGCGTCGGAACGGCGCGGTCGTCCGCGACCTGACGACGGACGTGACGGAGACGGGCAACGTGTACGTGGTGGCGCCCGTGCCGGCCAGCGTGAAGGCTGCGATCGGCGTGACGGCGCAGCTCCCCCGAGGCGTGTTCGCCAAGACGGAACCTCCAGTCAACAAGTCGGCGCCCACGCCGCGGTTGGCCGGTCATCCTGACCTGACGGGCAACTGGGCTTACACCGACTGGATTGGAAACTACATGACGGGAGGTGGGCGCCGGTGCGGTCCGACGCAGGGTGCCAACTGCAGCCGGCAAACCAATCAGACGGAAGATTTCGAGCTCTACTCGCCCTCGCGGTTCGGCAATTTGAATCGTCCACTGTACAAGCCGGAGCACTGGGACAAAGTGCAGCAGCTCGACATGTGGACGAACAAGTACGACCCGGTCATGACCTGCCAACCTCTGGGAGTCCCGCGGCAGGGCCCACCCCGACGCATCTACCAGTCGGACAGGGATGTGACCTTTCTCTATTTTGGCGGCGATGCCGGGGGCGGATACGGCGAGTATCGCGTGATCCCGACCGATGGCCGCCCGCACACCAAAGAGGCGGAGTTCGATATCACATATCTGGGGGATACGGTGGGACGCTGGGAGGGCGACACGCTCGTGCTCGACTCCGTCGCGTTCATCGATACGACATGGCTGGGGCGCGGCGGTTTCTTCCACACCGATCGGATGCACGTCGTGGAGCGATTCACGCGTCAGGGCGATGCCATCCTGTACGACGTCACGGTCGAAGACCCGGGGGTGCTGGTGGAGCCGTGGGTGCTGCCGACGCGAACGCTGCGCCGCAACATGAATCCCGACGCGGGCCTTCTGCGAGAGCGAGGCAACTGCGAGACGTACGAGGACGAAGCGATCGTCACGCAGATTCGGCACTGAATCTGCCGGAAGGTCGCGTCGCTACGCGACGCGACGAGCGAGCGCTGGCTCGTCGGCCCGCTGGAGCGGGCCGACCTGGCGGCGTTCCTTGGAGGGGCGACGAGCAGCCTCGTCGCCTGGTGCCGATGATGTTGAGGAGGAGTACGAATGACTAAGTGGACTCTGCGATGCGTCGTCTTGTTCGGGTTCTTAGCCGCTGGTTCGTTGCAGGCTCATCATTCGCTCGCGGGCGCGTACGCACTTGGCAAGGAAGCGAAGGTGACTGGGGCGTT
>DASYTV010000351.1:0-33267 GCA_036001885.1 Actinomycetes bacterium | reverse complement strand
GTTGGGGGGCTTTCCGTTTCACGTGCGGCGAGGATCCCGGAGAGTGGCGACCCGCGACGTCCACTGTGTGCACGACGCCGTCCGGCCCGAGCGACCCGTTCGCGTGGGTGGCGAAGGTCGACCCATTCGTCACACAGAGCGGCCTCCAGTTCGTCAGCAAGGGACCACGCGACCTCACGAGCGGCGCCTACGCCAAGGAGTACAACGAGGTGAAGACGCTCGGCGCCTCGGACAGCGTGCGCTCAGAGGAGCAGCAGGCTGTCTATGACTTCTTCCAGGCCCCCCCGATCGAGATGTACAACCGTGCGTTCCGCGAGTACGCAGCTGCGCAGGGACTAGGCCTCGCGGAGCAGGCACGTCTCTTCGCCAAGCTGACGATCTCCGGCGGGGATGCGTTAATTACCTGCTGGGAGGACAAGGCGCTCTGGAGCTTCTGGCGACCCATGACCGCGATCCGCCTGGGCGACGAGGACGGCAACCCGAAGACGGACGGCGATCCAGACTGGACATCCGCGATCGCCACTCCCCCGTATCCGGATCACTCATCTGGCTACAACTGTGCAACCGGGTCTTACATGGAGGTCGGCGAACTCTACTTTGGGTCGGGCCGGACGACCTTCACTCTTAAGCACGCGACAGATGCGATGTCGCGTACGTACGAGCACTTCCGCGATGTCTGGGACGACACCATCGACGCGCGCGTCTACCAGGGCATCCACTTCCGCTCCGCCGACGAACAGGGTGCGCAGATCGGGCGAGACGTCGCCCGCTGGGTGGACAAGCACGCGCTGCAACCCGTGAAGTGATCCAATGTGCTGGAGGGGGCCGTCTGTCGACAGGCGGCCTCCTCCCAGCTGTTTGCAGAACAACATTCAGCGCTCTGGGCACGCCGCCGCGCTCCGCGACCACACCCGCTGACGTGGCTCGATCTTCAAGACCGTCGGCAGCGGCACGTCCGGCCGTGACACCCGACTCGGCAAGAGTCGGTCGGCCAGCCACAACAGGGCGTGCCTCACCCGCCGGCCGCAGTCAGTTCGCCCTAACTCAGGCTGAGCAGAGACGGCGGAGCCTGCGCCGGCTCCAATTTTCGTACCTCGTCGATCACGGACTGCGCATGCGTGACCGCGATTCGCCGATCGCCGCGCCGAAGTGCCTTTGTATCGCGCCCTCCGGCAAGCCGTTCGGGTGTCGCAGGCAGGCGCGGCGTATGTTCATCGACATCGGCGCGCGCCGCCGGATACCCCGGCAGCGAGGGGCGGTTCGCCACCTCCGAGATGACCCCAAGGGGAGACCAACGAGATGCCCAAGAAGATCATCAGCACGCCGCATGCCCCCGCAGGTCTCGCCGGCTACAGCCAGGCCGTGGAGGCCGGCGGCATGGTCTACGTTTCAGGCATGGGGCCAATCGATGCGACCAGTGGATCCATCGTTGGATCAACGATTCAGGAGCAGACGGCTCAGTGTCTGCGCAATGTGGAGGCAACCCTCGACGCGGCCGGAAGCAGCTTGTCGAACGTGGTCTGGGCGATCTGGTCCCTGCGTAACCCTGATGACTTCGACGGCTTCAACGAGGAGTGGGGTCGCTGGTTCACCGACAGTCCGCCAGCGCGTCACGGTGCGATGCTTCCGCTGCCCGAACGTCTGTCAGATCTGAAGATTTCGATCGGGGTCATCGCCGCGGCTACTTGACTGTAGGCAGATCCACTGCGCCGCCGCCCGAGGACGCCGCGTTCCAGCTCACCGCTCCGCTGAGGACTGCCGACCGCAAGCGTCGGCGCATCCTGTGGGCTATCGAAGCGAACCCGGGCGCGTCGGACCGTGAGGTTGCGCGGCGCGTCGGGTGCGACCACAAGACGGTCACCTTCCATCGCCGCGAGCGTGGGGAAACTCCCCGCGGGCGGTGCGGAATTCCCCGGCGACGACGACCTCGGAGGGACGCCGTGAGCGCCCGGACCACGCCGTCCGACCGCCGGCTGCCCGACCCGGCGACCGAGCCCACCACGCCGTGGCCCGCGCGGGAGGCGGGATGGCCGCGGGGATCTTCAGGCATGGGTTTCGTCTGACTACCCTGGCGCGCCATGACCGAGAAGACCTGCGACGAACTCCTCGCCGAATACGAAGCCGCTGCCAGACGCAGCAGCGCGTTGGGTCATCGCTGGCAACAGATGGTCCTCATCGAGCCGCGCCGACCGGGTCAGAGCGCCATAGGTGGCGTCTCGGGAATCAGGCGAGCCGAAGGGATGTCGGATGGGTCAGCAGTTAGGTCGACAAACAGCGCGGCGAGCGACGCTGGGCGCCCATGCCCGGCGGCGTCGGAAAACGGCAGCAAAGGGACCGGTGGATCGACCCGCTTGCAGTCGAGGTGCTGGTCGCCCTCGGTGAAAGCGACGCGGCGGAACGACGCGCCGGCAGCTGCTGCAGGCCGTAATCGACCGCTAATACCTGTCTTTGGGCCACGCGGTCACTTGGCGGGGCGGCACGCTCACAATCCGCAACGCGACTCGGCTCGTCAGCTCGTGCGGCCAGAGGAGACTGCGAAGGGTTGACGTGGCGTGAATCAGCGGCGGGCTCGGGGTCGGGCGCCGCCAGCAGCGGCGCGTGCAGGGCATTGCGGGCCCCTTTTTCGGCTGCCCGAGTCTGGGCCAACTCGGCGTCGTGCCCGAGAGAGTCAGCACCAAGACCACGTCTTTCACGAGTCCGTTGGCGAACCATGAACGGCTCCGTTCGGAGTCTTCGAACTCCAGGTCCCAGGCGCCGGTGGGATCGTCGTCGATCAGGACCTGCCAGGGTGCGCCACTGGATCGCCGGGTGCTGACCACGCCGTCGTCGGTGCGGGCCTCGCCGGCCTCGATGGTCTGCCCGCCACGGGTGTGGCGCAGTGAAGGTATAACCAGATCCTCGGTGAACGTGTCGGCTCGGGCGATGAACAGGGCGACCTGAGCGACTCGGAGCTGTTCAATGTGCGGTGGGAAGTCCTCCCTGGTCAGAGACAGGATTGCGTGCATGGCCTGCGCGGGATCGCCGACCGAGTCGGGGTTGTTGAGCGCGTACCAGACATCGGGGAACTCGTTGCGGATGCTGAATGATCGGTCGCTGCTGTAGCTGAAGTCGAGCCCGCGAAGCACCGTCTGGCGATATTCACCACTGTCCAGCGCGGTGTAGTCGATGGTGAGCAGCACGTCGGCGATGCCGCGATAGTCGAAGGGGTTCGCCGCGCGTGGCAGCTCCAGCTGCCACACCGTGTCGACGCCCATCCCCTCGAAGGGCAGCAGCATGCCGCCCTCCGTCTCCAGCTTGAACAAGCCGGTGGCATTGAAGGGCGAGGTGAACGCGATCGACTCGGGATCCCGGCTGAGCGTGACCATCTCGAAAGGTCCCCGGGCCACGACCGCTCGTGAGATGCCGGATGCGGTGAGTGTCGCCCGCAGGCCACGGGTAGCGGGAGCGACCGCGATCACCGAGAGCTCGACCCGTTTGATGAGCCGGAGGTAGTGGCCCGGGAAGTCGCGGTCGAACAGCGACATCGGCGTTGCCACGGTGAGTCTCCCCGTCTCGCGGAGCTCCTGCAGTTCGGCCGCGGCGATCTGAGCCATCGAGAACGTCTGGCTGAGATGCAGCTTGCGCCGGTCGGTGTCGAACGCGTGCTGATCCAGCCGGTTGAGATCGGTGAGCAGCCGTACGCTGCCGGTCAGGCCGCGCGAGGAGACATTCCAGTAGTCGGCAGCTACCAGATTGGTGACGGGCTCCTGGCGCTCGAAGGCCAGTTGGGACTCGGCGAGCCCTGCCAGCGCGGTCGCCTGCTGCAACAAGGTGGCGTACGAGCGGCCCAGCACGCCGCTCATCCAGCGGTAGAGGGCCGCATTGGTGAACTTGGTGGCCAGGAACTCCGCGACGGCAGCGGCGTGCTCTGCCTGGCCGACGGCGACTTGGCGTTCCTGCTCGGCGATGCTGTGCTGCAGCACAGCCGTGGTGATCTGGCGCGCGGCAACCTGGCGGTCGACCGCGGCGATACTGCGGGCGAGCTCCCAGTCCTGCTGGCGCCGCTCGTAGCTCGCCGCGATCTGGGAGCGCTGGGCCTCAGTCGATGCGACTGCTGCGGCCTCGGCCAGCGCTCCAGCTAGGTTCTCGGCGACCTTCCACACCTGCCAGTTCGCCATCAGCTTGGCCACCCCGGCAGTGCCGTGCAGGATCTCTGCGATCCCGAGAGCCTCCAGGCCGTGGCGCTCGGCCGCGCTGAGGCCCTCGGTGATCCGCTGGTCGTACGCCGCGTACTGGACCTGTGCGCGATCGGCCTGCAGCGTCGCCTGCTCCACACCCTGCACCGCCGCCTGCTCCCGGAGCCCCTGGGTGATCACGGCGGCCCTGGCGACGCGCAGATCCTGACCGGCCTGGTTGAGGTTGTAGGTCTCCGCGTCAGCGCGCTCCAGCGAGGCGAGGTACGACGCCTCGACCTGCTGGGCCAGGGCAACCACAGCCTTGGCCCGGTCGAGCACGACCTGGAAGCGGTAGGGGCTTGGCAGCATCGAGCTCTCGGTTCGGCCAGGATCGGCAAGTGCGGTGAGATTGAGGCCGGCGTGCACCTTGGCCAGCCCTGCGCCGGCGCGGGCCCGCAAGCTGTCCCAGATCGGGTCGGTCGGGTAGGGGATTGCCGGGCCGATCTCGGGCTGCACCTCAGCTAGCCCCAGCAGGTCGGCCGCGGTCTGGTAGAGGGCCCGGGCCCGAGCGTTCGCGTCGGCTGCGTCGCGGGCGAACTCGCTGTCGGCGAACTCGCAGAAGCACTCGAGAATCGACAGCACGGTGAAGCGGGTGTAGGCGCCGCGTCGCCGCCGCGCCGTGAAGTGAGGGTTCAGTTCGCGGGCGAAGGCCGCCCAGTCCGGGGACCGGGTGTAGGTCGATTCGGTCCGCTGCTCGATCGCCATCCCGGTGTAGACGAACCGCTGCTGCCCGGCGCGGTGGAAAGCGAAGACCGTCTGGTACCAGTCGAGGGCCTCGCGGAAGTGGCCGCTCGCCTGCAACGCCCGGGCCAGCGCGACCGGCACCAGCCAGAAGATCTCGCGGACGTGGGAGGCGATGGCGGCTTCGGTCGCGGCGGCCCCGACAAGATCGAGGCAGTTCTTGCGGTGCTCGTCGATCTCGGCGTCGGTACGGTTGCGGCGCAGTTCGATGGTGACCGGCGTGCTGTCCGGTGACTGGCCGAGCGCGGTCAGGTAGCTGGCCGCGAGGTGGTCCGCGGCAGCCGGATCGAGTCGGGTCTTGGCGGTCAGCTCGTCCAGAAATGCGGTGTACGCATGGGTTGGGGTGAGCGCCCGTCCGCCGCCGATCGACTCGGCTCGGAGCAGCTCCGGCAGGAGCCGGGTCTCCGGATAGGCGAACGCCTCCAAGCCGGACCGCCACCGGTCGTAGGACTCCAGCCACTCCCACTCGGCGTCGAATGCGCTCTCGTCAGGGATGGTCACCTGACCGCCGCCGGAGGACGGCAACCGACCGGTCCGTACGCCGACGAGGAGGCTCTGCAAAGTGTCGATGGCCTGCTCGACCCGGGTGGTCAGCCGCGCCACACCTGCCTGCAGGTCGATGGCGAGGTCGCGGGACAGCCGCTCAGCAACCTGCCGACTGGTCTCGGGTGGTGTGCCCCGACGGCCGAGCTCCGCCAGCAGGGCGTCCCGGAGCGCGGGCAGCACCTGGGCCTCGGCTGCGACCACCATGGACTGCTGGCCGCTGCCCAGCTCCTCGGCCTGGCGTGCGCGGCCCGCCAACGTGCGACGCCACTCGACGAGCGTGGTCAGGTCGCCGCGCCAGCGCTGGTTCACAGATCCGCTGTCTTCGGCATTCGCCTCGGCTACATGGCTGACCGCGACGAAGGTCGCCGGCTCCAGCACGATCCCGGCCGCACGCTCCTCCAGCCGCCAGACGGCGTACCCAACGCGCTTGGCCGCCTGGACGCAGATGGCGACAACGTCGGCCCATTCGGCCTCCACCACGTCGTTGCTCTCGGTCAGCCGGCGCACGTGGGCGAGCCGGCGCAGGCCATCCAGGCCCAGGCCGGCGGCGTACGCCTCGGCGCTGACATCCTCACCGGCCGCGTCCCGGTCGGCCAGGGCCAGTACATCGATGCTCACCCCGCTGGCGACCAGCGCGGCGTCGAAGCCGGTGGGGGTGCGGCCGGCGCCGCTAAACCGCGCCGCAATCTGGGTTTCGAGGCGGTGCAACTGGGCGCTGCGCTGGGTCCACAGCGTGCGGGCCCCGTTGCCCGGACCGGCGGCCAGGTGTCGCTCGGAGATCACGTCCGGGTCGATGACCGGGATCGGCCGGCCCGGCTGGTCCCGTTCCCGGATGTCGGCCTCCGCCCACTGAGCACGCAGCCGCTCAAGTCGCCAGCCCGGCAGCTGCGGCTCCGGGGGTACCGCCAGCCGGTCGGCGGGTTGGGTCGATCGGTACCCGAACCGGCGTTCCAGCTGTCGGTCGGTGATTGCTTCGGGGGAGATCGTGACGGTGTCCAGCCGGTCTACCCCGACCCCGAGCCGGGCCGCGAGCCGGCCGCGCGTCTCCTCGTCGGCCCGGCGGGCGAGCCGCAGCTCCTCCGATGTGGTGCCGAGCTGGCGCAGCAGCGCCTCGTACGCACGCCCCCGGAAAGTCTGATCCAAGGACTCGGTCTGCGCGGCGGGCAGCACCCGGCGCAGCACCTCGATGGCGATCCGCGGCTGGCCGATCGGCGCCAAAGCCTGGGTGTAGTTCGCGGGTGCGACGAGCCGCGCGAACGGCTGGTGCAGCCGCTGCTCAAGCTGGGCGGGCGTCGGGCCGGCGGCGCCGCCGAGCCGGATTCGGCGCTCGCACAGGGCGAGCAGCTCGGAGAGATAGCTGGTCGGCGCGAATGCCTGCTCCACCGGCGTCGGGGGAACGATGACGGTGACGGCCACGCTTTCCTCACGACGGCCCGTGTTGGTAGCCGTGTCCTCGGCGCTCACGGCGATGGCGTGTACACCGGGCGCCAGTGAGATGTTGAGCGTCCAGCGGGTCCAGTTTCCCGACTCGTTGCCCAACGCGGCCGGGACGCCGTTGACCGTAGCCTCCACGTTCCTCAGCGGCCAGCGGACGGGAGTGACCGAGCCACCCAACGTCGTCGCGTACGGCGGCGTGCTGACGGCCACGTCGTGGGAGAACGGATCGAACTGCACCGCCAGCGGGCTGGCCCCGGCCACCACCGGTACCGTCGCCGAGCGGGTCAGCTCGGTGTTGCTGGGCTCCCACTCGCCCGGTCCAGTCTGCCGCCATTCGGTGTGGGTATAGGCGGCGGTGACGGTGATCGTCAAGGGGGTCTGCGGCGGCACGGCCGGCGGGATTGGCGTCGCCCGCCACACCCCACCCGAGAGATGTCCCTCGGCCGGCGGGCCGTCGTCGATCTCGGCGGAGACGGCGTTCAGCCGGTCTGTCGGCGTGTGCTGACCGGTAGGGTTGCTGACGGTGACGCGGGTGCTGACCAGCACGGGCGTGCCCGGGATCAGCGTGCCGGGCGCTGGCGCCAGGATCTGCAGTGTGACGGCCATGATGTCCTTGGCTCGAGCTTCCTACCTCAGGCCCTGGCTGCTGAAGCTCCAGCCGAAGATGACGAGAACAGGGTTGTCGTCGATGGGATCGATCTGTCCAGGGCCGTCCAGCCGGCTGTAGACCCGCCAGCCACCGGTACCGCTGTGCGCGAGGGTGGCGTTGGTCCGACTGAACTCTCGCCACGGCGTCCACCAATGCTTCGTGGCCGGCCCTTGCACGCCCAGATGATTTTCGATCATCCCTGCGTAGCGAGCGGTCGCCTTCGTGGTTCCGGCGATCGCGCCGTCGAAGGTCGCCACACCTTGATCACGGAAATACCGCACCGGCACGGTGGTCCCGGCTCCGCCCGGGCCAACGTGGTAAACGACCTGGCCGCCGGAGGACTCGGCAGCCGCGACGGGCGCAGCGGCGGCCGGCGGAGGACCAGGCGGCAGCGCCTTTGGGGTACTGCCAGGGGGAAGTGCCTTTTGCCCTCCAGCAGCGCTGGCGGCCCCAGGTCCGGGCCCTCCTCCGCCGCCGCTAGCACCGGCACCGGGCCCGCCGAAGCTGCGCCCGCCGAGCGGACCGCCGCCCATCGAGGCCAGGCCGCCGCAGCCGCCGAAGTCCCCGGAACTGGTCGCGCCGGCGAGCAACGCTCCCCAGGTGAACGCCTTGACCGTGCCCCAGAAGCCGAGGGCCAGATAAGAGGCGGCGGCACCGCCGGCCGAGACAATCCCGATAGTCGCCTTGGCGATGACCTTAACCGTGGCGCCAGCGTTGGCCACCCGGCTCATGTTGGCGTCCCACTCGGCGACCTTGCCCTCGTAGTAGGACTGGAACCGCGACTGCCAGAACGCGGCGAACTTCGACTCCCGCATTGCGGCCTGGCCGGCTTTGTCCGCCTGGGCGTACTGGTTGTGCTCCTCCAGCGACCAGGAGGCCTTCCAGTCGGTCGCGACGACATCGTTGAAGCCGATCTGGAACCTCGTCAGCTCTTCGAAGCGTTGCTCGCTCAGCACGTCGAGGTTGCCGTTAATGATCGCCATCGCGGCCGACTCGTAGAGGTTCTCGGTGCCGACGTTCTCCACAGACCACTTCTTGCCGTCCAGGCCGGACAGGTCGATGAAGTTGATCGGGTTGCCACCGCAGTAGGCGTACGGGTTGTCGCCGGCATCGACCCCGGCCGGGTCAGCACTGACCCAGCGGCCGAGCCAGCACGCGTAGTGCCGGGCGCTGTGGTAGGTCAGCCCGCTGTGGTCGTCCCGCTCCTGGCCGGTGAAGCGATAGCGCTTGCGCGCGAAGCTGCCGAAGCTGGTGTCCCCGTACGGGGTGAACTCTTCGGTGTTGACTAGCGCACCGGACCCGTCGGTGACGATCGTGGCGCTGCCGAGGTGGTCGCCGAGCAGGAACTGCACGGCCGGCCCGCGGTCATCGGGATGGGCCGGGCCGACCCGCACGCTTGCCAGCCGCTCCCCGGTGTCGACGACGTGGATCGTGGTGTTCTCGGCCCGTTGCCCGTTTGCTGTCCAGCTGTGGCGCTCGAACGCCGGATCGACGTAGCGGGTCACCTCGATCTTGCCGCCACCGGTCCGCACCACCTTCATGGCCCGCTGCCCGGCCGAGTCGTAGAGGTAGTGCACGTGCACCGACGGCTCGGCACCCTCGGTCTGTTGCGCGAAGCTGACCAACCGGTTGGCATGGTCCCAGCCGAGGTGCCGAGTCGTGGCCTCGGCCTGCAGGTTGCCGCACGGATCGTAGCCGTAGCCGAAGTTCTGGTGGCCGACCGTCAGCCGTTGCAGCCGGTTCCTGCCGGCCTCGCTGAGGTAGGAGCGTGTCCAGGTGCCGTCGCCGGTGTGGGTGACGCGCAGCAGGTTGCCGAGAGCGTCGTAGCGATAGGTCTCGGCGTACGCCCGGGCCAGTGTGGGATCGCTGCTCCGCGGCGCACCGATCCACGGTTCGGCACCCAGGTCGGCGGCGTGTTCGCGGCCCGTCGCCGACACCAGCCGGCCGAGCGGGTCGTAGCGGAACTCACGATCCAGCGCGTCGCCCGAGCCGACCAGGGCGCGCAGGGCGGGGTCGGCGATGCCGAGCGCCTGGGGGTTGCCAGGGACACCGCTGCCGGGGGTGCGATCGCTGATCGTGAGCAGGTTGCCCACCTGGTCGTAGCGGTAGCCGAGGTCTTGCC
Organism: Actinomycetes bacterium; assembly: GCA_036001885.1. GTDB lineage: Bacteria > Actinomycetota > Actinomycetes > JAKEEW01 > JAKEEW01 > DASYTV01. The sequence goes on along the minus strand of DASYTV010000351.1, from coordinate 23,558 downwards.
GGACCTGCCCGGCCGGCCAGAACGTGTTTCCGGAGAGCCGGTAGCTCTCGGTGCGCGTTCGGGCCAGTCCGAAGCTGCGCGGGTCGTAGGCATGCCTGGTCATCAGACCGTTCCCGTACGCGGCCAGCACCCTCCGGCCGGCCGCGTCGTAGCAGGCACGGGCCAGGTAGGTCTTGCCATCGAGCCTGAGAGCCTCCAGGCCCCCGCCGCTGTGATAGCGCGGGCGGAACGTTCGGCGGCGGCCCTCCGCGTCCGCCGGCAGCACGTGCCGGGTCGTCCGGTCGAGAGCGTCGAACGAGGCGCTGGTCACATGCCACTCCGGCTCCAGCCAGAACGCGTCGCGCGCCTCCTCGGACTGGCCGGGGGCCAGTGTCCAGTCGACGCGGAACTGGGGGACCCGCCAGCCGTCGGCACCGGCCTGGGCGTAGGTGTCGAGGATCCGAGCGTCGGCGATCAGCCGCCGCCTGGTCTCGGTCACGTTGCCTTTGAAGTCGGCCGCGACAATCTCGGCAATCCCCGCCTCGTCGTAGCAGCGGACCAGCTGGCCCAGCAGGTTGGCGGCCCGCGCGGCGTCGCGGTCGCCCTCGTCCCCGTAATGGATCCGCTGCCGCAAGGTGATCGGGGCGCCCGCGGCGTCGCGGCACCAGACGTGGGTCGGCCGGTGGACGACGTCGAAGCCGCTCAGGGTGAGCGCCGCCTTCGCGTCCCGTCGTTCGACCACTGCCCCGACGGCGTCGGGGATCGCGTACGACCGCCCGGCGTCGAGGTTGTCGGTGCGCCAGCAGCGCCCGCCCAGGTCGTAGTGGTAGCCGAACGCAACCCGGCCCATGGCGTCGGTCACGCTGAGCAGGTTGCCCGAGATGTCGTACGCGAACCGCGTGGTCAACCTGGCGTCGGGATCGGTGGTCGATCCTGTGCGCGCAACCGCGAGGACCGTATGGCCGAGCGCGTCGAACTCGACGCTGCCGGGAGTGTCCCAGGAATCGCGATAGGTCTCGGCGGCGGCGCCGTGGGTGCGGCCGGCGTTGTCGTTCGCGTCGTAGCTGTAGGACTCCCAGGCTGTGGGTGCGTACGCGTCGGGCTGGGCCAGGTCGGTCGGCACGCCGAAGATGACCCGCTGCTCACTTCCGTCAGCGTCGAAGGTCCTGACCACCCGGCCGCGCGGATCGTACGCGAAGACCGCCTTCTGCCCGAGCTGCGCCTCGGCTGCCGGGCTGAAGTCCCACCCGGTGGCGAAGAACGGCTCGTACCGCTCGACGACCCGACCCTTGTTGTCATAGATCTGCCACCCCGAGACCGCGACGTTCGGCGGGTCGTCCGGCGAGCGGCGGCGTAGCCGGACCGGACCGCCCGGACTGCTCAGGTCGAGCGGCAGCAGCTGCCCGCCGACAGTGATGTCGCCGGCCAAGGTGTCTTCAGCCTGGGTGCGGGTCTGCACGATACGGCCGAAGCCGTCGGAGTAGGACACCGAGACGATGACCTCGTCGCGTCGCTCGGCGGGAATATCGTGGTCGGTGTCGTGGTGCAACCGCTGCACGGTCCGGACCGAAGCTGGCTGTCCGCGTTCGCCGAAGGCCCGCAGATCCAGTTCGATGCGGACACTGGGCTCGTCGCGGTCGCCTTCCTGCTCGCCTCCCGGCCCGTCTGCGGCGCCGGACACATAGTGCCCGGTGACGAAGCCGCCGGGTGAGTACTCGACCCGACCGATGTTGCCGTTGGCGTCGGTGAGCTGGCGCGGCATCAACACCCGGTAGTCGTTGACCGCCTCCTGGGTCAGGCCGAGCCCGTTCGTGCTGCGGACCGGAAGCAGGTCGTGCTCGTCATAGCTCGCCAAGGTCGAGCTGCCGAGCGGATCGAGCGACTCGACGACCAGGCCCCGGGCCTGCCGGCCGGGCTGGTGAACGTCGTAGCGATGGCGCTCGGAGACGATGTAGTAGCCGGACACCGGCCCCGAGGTGTCGTGATGGTGGCCGGCAAGCTCGGGGACGCCCGTACGGAACTCCGCCGGGTAGTCGGCGGTCCAGGCCGGCCCGGCCGGGTCCAGATAGGGCGGGAGGGAGTACTCGCCGCCGCGTGGGAACAGCTCGGTCAGGAGTTCGTCGGTCACGGCAAGTGACTCGGTGCGCACCGGCAGACCGTGATCGCCGAGCTGGCCGAGCGGCAATCCGACGAACGCCTCACCGTCGTAGAAGCTGCGGGTGTGGCTGAGCAGGCGCAGCGAGAAGTCTGCGGTGCCAGCCCCGCCGACTACCGCATCCCGAAGCGCGGCGACGCTCATCCGGCCGTCGTTGACCACCTCGTAGGTGGTCACGGCCGCCTCGCGGTCGACCAGATAGCGGGCGTCGTCGTCGCGCCGGGCGAACTCAGTGGTGCCGTAGGTCGCCAGATAGGGCGTGCTTCCGGCCGCGGGGAGGCGAGGGTCCCGGCCGCGCGGGACAGCAACGACAAGCCGTCGGGTCGCTCGCCCGTACGCGTCATAGGCGCCCGAGAACGACACCGAGGTCATCGGGTCGGCTCCTCGTTCCCACTGCGTGCTGCGGTTGCCCAGCGGGAACGGGACGAAGATCCTGGCTCGCGTCGCGTCGTCGGCGGGCGGCGACTCCTCCCGTACTCCGGTCAACGTCTCGGTCACGGTGAAGGGCCGGTCTTGGCGCTGGTCGCCGTCCAGCGCGTACAGCTCGGTGCGAAGCACCCGGCCGCGCATCGCCCGCAGGGCACTCCGCTGGGCGTCACGGGGCAGGTCGGCCAGCATCGCGCGAAGGTCGTCGGGACGGTGCAGCATGTCGGGGTCGCCGGGCCAGTAGTCGGCGGTGAGGTCGAGCTCGGTCCAGTCGGTGGTCTCCGTCGCGGCGACCGGGCCCAGGTGGAACCAGGTCTTGGTCAGCAGCTGCGGCGCATGGTGCTGCGGCGGAGCGCTGCCGGCCAGCTGAGTGCGGCGTACGGCCTCAGCGAACGTCTCTGTGTCGAGCTGCTCGACCATCCCGAAGCCGCGGAACTCCCGCTCGGTGCCGTCCCAGTAGCCGTGGTGATAGCGGTAGCTATTGAGCAGCCGACCGCCCGAGATCTGGTCGGTGACCTCGACGCCGGTCACCACGTGCACCGGTACCGGCAGCGGAGTGCGCCAGCGAGTCCTGACGTCCGGCTGGTCCCGACGCCGCTGCTCGGTGGAGCTGCCGTACGCGATCGTGGTTAGCGCGCCGACCCCGTTGTCGATCGAGCGGAGCAGGTAGGGCTTGGCTCCTCCGGTGAAGTCAAGGAAGCGCAGCCTGGGCCCGGTCGCGTCGAGGTGGCTGAACAGGATCCCCGCCATGCCGGTGCCGTGCAGGTCGGTCAGCTGCAGGATGTCGCCGTCGGCGATGGTGGGGGTGCCGGGAACGATCACCGGTTGTGCGGCGTACCCGGTGCCCTGCCGGTTGGCCCAGAGCAGGACCCGGCCCTGGTCCGCGTAGACGACGTCGGCGGTGCCGTCGCCGTCGACGTCACCGAGCAGCACGCGCTTGATGTCGAACCCGATGGGGAATCGCGGCGAGCGGGCCATGGTGGTCTGCGTGCCCCAGCGGCCGTGCCCGAGGTTGGGCCAAAAGCTGATGTTGCCGGTGTTGACCAGCACGAGGTCAGGCATCCCGTCGCCGGTCATGTCGGCGAACCGCACTCGTGGGTCGGCCAGGTCGACGTCGGGTCCGTCGGTGACGGTCAGGCTGCGCTGCCAGGCGAGTCGCGGATCCGGGTCGTTGAACCAGCATGTCAGGCCCGGGCCGGACCGGAGCACATCGGTCAGCCCGTCGCCATCCAGGTCGGCGAGCCGGACCTGCGGATCGGCCAGGCTCGTGCTCGGCACCTGGGCGTAGGGCCGGAAGCCGCGACGGCTCCAGCCGCCGCCGAAGCTCATGGGGAAGTAGCCGCCCGCACTCCCGGTGACCACCAGGTCCGCACGTCCGTCGCCGTCGGCGTCCAGCAGCGCATTACCGGGATCAGCGAGGTCTACCGTCGGGGCGTCTTGCATGAGCTGGGGAAAAGCGAACTCACCGCCGCCGCGGTTGGCCCAGAAGCGGTGCACCACGCCGAGCTCGACCAGATCGGGCTGCCCCGTGCCTCCCAGGTCGACCAGCGTGACGGTGGGATCGGAGAAGCCCGACTGCGGTAGAGCAGGCCCCGTCACCGGCGTGAACCTTCGAGCCGCGGGATCGAGGGCGGTATAGGTGAACGCCAGCGGGGGGAGCAGCTCCTCGGTCGGCCCGGCCGCGGCCTCGTCAATGCCGACGGCGGCGAACCTGGTCAGCTGGGAGATGCCGCTGAACGTCGCTGCGGTGTAGCTGAGGCGATACTCCCGCCAGACGCGGCGTACGTCATCTGCGGCGTTGGTCACCACCCGGATGGTGCGGCAGCGCTGCGTGGTCCGGATCTCGAACCCGGCGCGGTAGTCGGAGAAGGCGTCTGGACGTGACTCGTACTCGAACTCGACCGTAACCAGGAAGGACGGGTCTGCCCGGTCGCCGTAGTCCGCGTAGGAGATTGCCGCGAGTAGCGGCTGATCCCAGCGGTGTCCGGGAATCTCGCCCTGGTCGCGGTCGTACTCGTAGCGGATGAGGTTGCCCAGCAGGTCGACGGTGCTGGTAATTCGCCAGCCGAAGATGTGGCCGGGGTGGGCCGGATCGGAAACCACCGCCGGATCTCGCCAGGCGGGGTCCGGAGGACCCGGAGGGAGCGTGCCGTACCGGGTGACCAGCCCATCTGGGGTGCGCACCTCCCACACGTCGGCGCCGCCCTCATGGACGTGCTCGATGCGGCTGAACGAGCCTTCCGTCCTGGGCTGGTATCGGACCCGATTGGCCGCGGTGTCGGTCAGGAGCACCAGGTCCTCGGTCCCGGACAGCAGAAAGACGTCGGGAGCTGTGCCGTCGGAGGTCTCGCCGTAGCGCGGCACGCCCTTCGACGTCTTGCGGCTCACACCCGGCGTGTTGAGGCCCCAGCCGAGACCGAACACACCGTTGCCGTTGCCGGTGCTGTAGCCGAGGCTGAGTTGCGGGTGCAGCCCGCGCCGGCCGGGCGGTAGGGGGATCGGCACGGCGTAGTTGCCCGTTCCGGTGAAAAGGTCGGGACTGAACGACTCGCCGAGCCCGGAGATCGCGCCGCCGCCCTTGGGTAGCGCGAGCACTGATCCGCCGACCGATGAATCCGTGCTCTGAGAGCTCAGGGCCTGGCCCGTGGCAGTCGACTGGCTCGCGTCGTGGGCAAGCCTCGAACCTGCAGCCGCATCGTTGCGCTCCCTGTCCGTTGACATGACCGCTCACTCCTCCCCCGCTGGTGCTTCGCTGCTAACCGGGATTGCCCGGTCTTGCTCGCCGTCGCTCAGTTCGGCCAGATTGTGCCGGGGTTTACGACTGGTAAAGAGCCACCGCAGCTGGGTCATCGACGCACCACCGCTGTGGACTCAGCTACGGTGTTGACCGCTGGCTTCGGCCTCGTGTCGACGCTCATCTGGAACACATCGGGCCGGTTGTAGTGGCCCGTTGGGTCGAACAGCCGACGCAGTTCGATCGAGTGTGAGAGGTCGATTTCGGCGGTGAGGATGCCTTCGGTGTGCCGCAGCGGACCAGCGACAATGTGCCCGCTCGGGTTGCAGATCACGGTGTTGCCTGGCTCGATCCAATCCCCAGCGCCAGGTTCTGGATCGGGGGCGATCCGATCGTGGTCTGGCAGGTCGCTGGGGATCTGGTCGCGCCGCAGGACCGGGTTGACGCCCACCACCCACAGCCGACCCTCACGCGCGATGTGTTGCATGGTCGCGATCCAGCCATCGCCTCGTGCGAGCGTCGGCGCCAGCCACACATCGACGCCCTGCGCGTAGAGGTGGAAGCGCGCCAGGGGCATGTAGTTCTCCCAGCAGATGAGGCCGCCGAGTCGGCCCAGCGTCGTCGGCACGACCTCGAGGGTCGACCCGTCCCCCTGTCCCCACACCGTCCGCTCCGAGCCGGTCGGCACCAGCTTGCGGTGCTTGTTGAGCAGCCGCCCGTCGGGGCCGAAGTAGAGCGTGGTGTTGTAGATGGTGGTCCCGTGCGGTTCGCGCTCCTGAACCCCGATGACCAGGTGGACGCGGTGGGCGCGAGCGGTTGCCCCGATCCTCGCGGTCGCCGGGCCGGGCACGATCACGGCCTGCTCGACGAGGCGCGCATACCAAGGGCCGTCGCCCTCCCAGATCGGGCCGGCGTCGATCCACAATGGGGTGCCGGGAACGAAGGCCTCCGGGAACACGACCAGCTCCGCCCCCAGCCCGGCGGCCTCCGCGACCAACTCCTCCACGCGGGTCAGGGTGGCGTCCCGGTCAAGCAGCACGTACGCCGCCTGCACGGCCGCCACGAGGAACCGGCCGTTCATCGCGTTCCGCCCAACACGTGCAGCTCGCACGGCCCGACGAAACCCTCGCCGGTGTCGTACTCACCCAGAGCGACCTCGATGTCTGCCCAGACCCGCTCCCGTTCCCTTACGGGGACGCCGGACAACATCTGATGAAGTGCGCCGAACGACTCTCGTTCGAAGCGCACACACTCCGCGGCCGACGACAGCCGCAGCGGCGCGCTGAGAGTCGTGACGCTGACATCGCGGAAGCCGGCCGCGACCAGAGCCTCCCGAGCAGCGGCCGCGTCCCCGAGAGTGAAAGGCCCCGGCTGGCCTGGCAGTGGGGCGCCAAGGCCGGCCCGCTCGCGGATGAGCTTGACCGGCACGGAGAAGAACGCGTTGCGGTCGGCGGGCGCATACACGATCGCCGAGAACCGGCCGCCTTCCCGCAGGCTGGACCGGATCCCGAAGAGTGCTCGCCCCTGGTTCGGGAAGTAGATCAGGCCCAGCCGGGAGATGACGGCGTCGAACTCCTTCGACCAGTGGCTGCCGAGCTCCTCCCCGTCGGCCTCGGCGACCGTGACGTGTCGTAATCCGGCCTCGGCGGCCGCGCGGTCGGCGTACTGCAGGATCGTGGGCGACAGGTCGGTGATCACGACGCTGCCGCTGGGCCCAGTACGCCGTGCTGCCGCGATTGCCTGCCCGCCTGCTCCGCCAGCCACGTCAAGCACTCGCGACCCCGGACCCACTCCGGCCGCGTCGAGCATGGCCACGGTGGCCTCACCAAGCCACTCCTCCAGCGTCGGTCCCCAGCGGTGCCAGGCCTCCGCGGCCTCCTCCCACTGCTGCTTCGTTGTCTGCTTGTAGACGACCGCGTCGAACGCCATGCCTCCTCCTCGATCCCCATATGAAGCTCGTGCCGCTCAGTGTCGGTGCGCAGGTCGGCCGCGACATCCGTGGTCACCACGGATTCGATGTCCGTCGCGCGCCGTCACCATGGTCAGGCCGGACCAGACCCTCGACACTAGGAAGATGGAGAGCCCGATGCTCGGAGTGACCGAGAGGGAGCACGACGTGCTCCGGCTCGTGGCCGGGCACCTCACCAACTCCGAGATCGCCGACCGGCTGTCCCTATCCGTGCGCACCGTCGAGTCACACATGTCGTCACTGATCCGCAAGCTGGGGGTGGCCGACCGGCGAGGTCTGGCCCGACGAGCCGAGGAGCTCGGGCTTCTCCATCGGAGGCGACACGGCCGATGGCCCGCGTCAGGCAGCGAGTTCCTGGGCCGCGAGCAGGAGGCGGCCTCACTCGCCGACTGGCTGGCCCTGCACCGGATGGTGACCGTGACCGGACCCGGCGGCATCGGCAAGACCCGATTGGCGACTCATACGGCCAAACAGGTGGCCCAAGACCGACCGGACGGGGGATGGTTCGTCGACCTGAGCCAGCTCTCGGACCCGCACGCTGTGGTGCGGGCGGTGGCGATGACCGTCGGCGTAGTCGAGCATCCCGGACTCTCCGTCGAGGACGCGGTCTCCGCGGTGCTGGGCCGAGCCGACGGGGTGCTGGTACTCGACAACTGCGAGCACCTGCTCTCCGACGTGGAGCGTTGTGTCAGCCGACTCATCAGGGACTGCCCGGGGGTCACGGTGGTGGTCACCAGCCGCGCAAGGTTGGGGGCTGCGTACGAGTGGGTCTACGAACTACCGGCCCTCACTCCCGACGACAGTGTGCTGCTCTTTCGGGCACGAGCCGAGGCTGCTGGCGGCGTCGTACCGGAGGACCCCAGGGTCGCTGCGCTGTGCGCACGTCTCGAAGGCATGGCCCTCGCGATCGAATTGGCGGCGACTCGCTACCCCTTGCTCGGCCTGGACGGGCTCACCGCGGCACTGGAGGACCCGTTGCAACTGCTGGGTGCCGACGAGCGGACCCGACAGCGATCGCTGCGAGCGACCATCGCGTGGAGCGTGGACCTGATTGCCGACGACGGGCGGGCGGTGTTCGCGGCCTGCTCGGTGTTCGCCGCCGGCTTCACGGTCCGCGCCGCGCACGAGATCGCCTGGCCGGACCACACCGACGCCGACGTGGCGCGGGTCCTGGCCACCCTCGCCGACCAGCACCTGCTGCGGGCGGAGATCGGCACCCCCACGACCTACCGGTTCCAAGAGGTCGTGCGTCAGTACGCGGCCGAACTGCTCGACGACCGGGCGGCGGAGGTGGAGTTGCGACACGCCCAATGGGCCGCCACCGAGCTGACCTCGCTGACCTCGGTGACCCACGACGACGCGTGGTGCGAGGCGTTCGACCTGCTGGCGGTAGAGGTGCGGACCGCGCTGGCGCGCGTTCCCGATCAGCAGGAGCTCGGAGAGCGGTTCGCCGAGGAACTGATGCACCGCGGCCGACTTGAGGAGGCCCAGCGCATGTTCGAGGCGCTCGCGGCGGCCGACGACACCCACCGCGTACGTCTGCTACGGCTCGCAGCCGGAGCGGCGGGCGCCCGCCTGGTGGGCGACGAAGCGATGCGGCTGCTCGACGAGGCCTCTGCGGCCGCCGTTGCCGTCGGGAACCATGAGGCCGCCGCCGACGCCCTCGGCTGGACGGTGATCTACGCCGCCCTATACCCCGGCATCATGGCCCATCCGCCTACGGCCGACGTCACTGAGAGTCGGCTGGCCGAGGCCCGGCGCAGGGCGCCGGCAGGATCTTCGGCGGAGGCGACCGTCGCCGCAGCCGCTGCCGCGTTCCTGACCGACGATGACCCCGAAGCTGAGTCAGCTGGACTCGGCGCCGCCGCGAAGGCAGTCGCCGCCGGACTGCCGATCGTCGCCTCGGCCGCCCTCGACCGTGTGTGCGCCAGCCGCCTCCTGCGCTGGGAGTACGCCGACGGGCTCGCGGCGGTCGCGGCACGCGGGGAGGTCATGGACCCGCTCCCGCTAGACGCAACGACAGCGTTCGCCTTCAACGACTACTTGCTCATGGGATGCGAGGCCTCGCTGGCCGCCGGCGACCTACCCGGTGCTTCAACGTACGCCGGCCGGTTAGTCGGGCTCGCCTGCTACCGCGAGTACGTGCACCCCGCCATCGCCCGACAGCTCCAGGTCGACGTCCTGGCTGGTGACCTCATCGGAGCGACCGAGCATGGTGAGCGTTTCCGGACATCCTGGGAGCGGGCCGGACGGCATCAAGCGTCCACCCTGGCCGTGGGCCCCTATGCACTTGCGCTCGCCCATGGCCTGCTCGGCCAAGACGATGAGCGCGAGGAGTGGCGGACGATTGCCAAGGAGCTGGACGCAGGCCGGCTGGCGTCGCCGGACGGCGTCGAGACCGGCTGGGCGCCGACACTCGACGCCTGGCTGCTCCTCCATCACGGCCAGCCCGACGCGGCGCTGGCCATCCTCACCGTCGACGTGGACCACCCCCTCTGGGCCGGGTGGGCCACCGCCCTCTGGAGACCGTGGTACGCCGCTGCCTGGGCCGAAGCCTCCGCGCTCGCCAGCGTCCCCGACCTGGAGGAGCGGCTGGACAGAGCATTCATCGCGACCTGCGACAACCCCGTCGCAGGAGCTCTGGTCCGCCGCGCCGAAGCACTCGCGCATGACGACCTCGAGAGCGTGGCCGGTCTGGCGACGACGTTCGACGAATTGGGAGCGACCTACCAACGAGATCGCAGTCGCCACCTCGCCTGGTGACGGCTGTGCCAGGGACCGATGCTCACGGTGTCGGGGACGATCAAGACCGAGACCGGAAAGGGCACCTATCGCAAGCCCACGCCGAAGTCGGACAGCAGCCGACGAACAGTGGTGCTCCCCCGGTTCGCCGCTGAACTGCTTCGCGTGCGCCGGGAGTTCGCGACACCCAACGAGAACGACGCGGTCTTCACCACCCGCAACGGCACGTTCCACCAGGTCGTCAACGTCGAGCGGCGATGGCGGCAGATCCGCAAGGACACCGGCTACGAGTGGGTGACCCCCCACACGTTCCGTAAGACGGTGGCGACGCTGATCTCTGAGGCGACCACCTCCGAGCTCGCCTCGCGTCAGTTGGGTCACTCCTCGAGCCAGGTCACCCTCGACCATTGCATCGCCAAGCCGCCGGTTTCGGCCGACCTCTCCGAGCTCCTCGAGCGGCTCGCCGAGAGCGACGATACGAGCACGGATTCATAGGCCGCGAGATCGTTTACGGCTAGTAAACGACCATTCCGAGGTTCTACGTCAAAATCGGAACCGCCTCTGATCTGCGTTTCCGCAGGTCAGAGGCGATTTTTCGGTCGGGCTGGCGGGATTTGAACCCACGGCCCCTTGACCCCCAGTCAAGTGCGCTACCAAACTGCGCCACAGCCCGTGACCCGCTGAGCGGGCTGCTTGAGCCTATCGCAGGCGGCACGATCGACGCTCATCACAACAGGGACGCCCCGCAGCACGCGTGTCTCAGGCGAGCCGCAGCGCGGCGGACTCGATCCTCGCTCAATCCTTACGGCCGCTGAGGGCCAGCCGGAGACCAAGCCCGATCATCACAAGGCCACCGGCGCCACCGATGGCCTCCAGGCGGCGTGGCGAGCGGGCGAACCACTCCCTGGCGGTCCCGGCGACGACGGCCCACACGCTGTCGGAGACCAGGGCGGCCGCGATGGAGATGGCTCCGAGGAGAAGCAGCTGCGCCGGAACGTGTCCGTTGGCCGGATCGACGAACTGCGGGAGAACTGCGACGAAGAACACCACGCTCTTCGGATTGGTGATGCCGACGACAAACCCGTCGGTGAAGACCCGCCGACCTCGAAGCAGCGCAGTATGCCCGTCGAGGAGTTGGGAGATCGACCTGCGATGCCGGATCGCCTGCGCTCCGAGATAGATCAAGTACGCCGCACCGGCGAGCTTGAGCAGCGTGAACACGGCCACCGACCGCTCCACGATCACACCGATCCCGAGGGCCACCGCGATCACATGCATGTAGACGCCGACCGCATTGCCGACGACGGTCAACAGCGCCGGTCGACGCCCGAGGGTTAGCGCCCGGCTGATGGTGAAGAGCACACTCGGCCCGGGGATCGCGACGAAGACCAGCGAAACAACCGCGAACGCGAGCAGGTGATCGGTCGACGGCATCCAGTCAGCGTAACGGCCTACCGCCTGGCGCCGCGCCGGTCCCGAACCCGCACGCTGATCTCGATCGGTGAGCCCTCGAAGCCGTACTCCTCGCGAAGTCTGCGCTCGACGAACCGCCGGTAGGACGCCTCGAGAAAACCGGTCGCGAACAGGACGAACCTCGGTGGCTCCGTCCCCGCCTGTGTCCCGAAGAGAATCTTCGGCTGGCGCCCACCACGGACCGGATGGGGATGTGCGGCGAGGAGCTGGCCAAGGAAGGCGTTGAGCCGTCCTGTTGGCACCCGGGTTGCCCACCCGTGCAAGGCCCTGTCGAGGGCGGGCACCAGCTTCTCGACGTTCCGCCCGGTGCGCGCCGCGATGTTGACTCGCGGTGCCCAGCGAACCTGGACGAGCTCGCGGTCGATCTCCTGCTCCAGGTAGTAGCGACGCTCGTCGTCGAGGAGATCCCACTTGTTGTACGCGATGACCAGGGCTCGTCCGGCCTCGACGACCATGGAGATGATCCGTAGATCCTGCTCGGCGAGCGTTTCGGTGGCATCGATCAACACGACTGCCACCTCGGCCTTCTCAAGGGCTGCCGCCGTGCGCAGGCTTGCGTAGTACTCGTGCCCGCTCGCCTCGTGCACCCGCCGTCGGATGCCGGCGGTGTCGACGAAGCGCCAGGTTCGACCACCGAGCTCCACCAGCTCGTCGACCGGATCGACCGTGGTGCCCGCCTTCTCGTCGACGACCACGCGTTCCTCGCCGGCAAGCCGGTTGAGAAGGCTGGACTTGCCGACGTTCGGCTTCCCGAGCAGCGCTACGCGACGCGGGCCGCCCGGCACGGCGGCTCGCTCGGGCGGGGCCTCGGGAAGCGCGTCGAGGACGGCGTCGAGCAGGTCGCCACTCCCCCGCCCGTGAAGTGCCGAGACAGGGTAGGGCTGGCCGAGGCCGAGCGACCAGAGGCTGGTCGCCTCGGCCTCACCGGCGGGCCCATCCACTTTGTTGGCGGCGAGGACGACGGGCTTACCCGACCTTCGCAGGACCCGGACCACGGCCTCATCAATGTCGGTGGGACCGATCCTCGCGTCGACCACGAAAAGCACGGCGTCGGCAGCCTCCACCGCAAGCTCGGCCTGCGCAGCAACCCGCGCGGAGAATCCCCGAGCCCCCGGATCCCAGCCTCCGGTGTCGACCACGGTGAAGCGGCGTCCGCTCCAAAGCGCGTCGTAGGCGACCCGGTCTCTCGTGACGCCAGGGCGATCCTCGACGACCGCTTAGCGCCGCCCGAGAATGCGATTGACCAGCGTGGACTTCCCGACATTTGGACGACCGACCACGGCGAGGACGGGAAGCGGCGCCGCCTCGCTCTCCTCGACGAGCTCGTCGGTCAGCTCTTGGGCGTGGACGGAGTCCTCGGCAGCGTCGTTAAGAGACACCGGTCCGCTCCTTGACTATCCCGAGGATCAGCTCGACCACCTCATCGAGTGTGTACGGCGTCGTATCCAGCTCGTACGCGTCGGCGGCCTTCGCCAGCGGCGAGGCGGCTCGCGACGAGTCGAGCAGATCTCGGCGGTTCATCTCGGCGCGGGTCACGTCGACGGAGGCGACCGGGTCATGACGGAGGTCGGCGGCCCGCCGGTCCGCGCGGGTAGCGGATGTGGCAGTCAGAAAGATCTTGACCGGAGCGTGTGGCGCGACCACGGTGCCGATGTCGCGGCCCTCGACGACGATGCCACCCGTCCCGATGATCTTACGTTGGAGTTGGACGAGATGCCGCCGGACCGCGGGAACCGCGCTCACCGCGCTCACCGCGTTGGACACCGACCGCTCCCGAATCGGCCGTGTCACATCGATCCCATCCACAGCGATCCTGGGGGATTGCGGATCTGTCTCCAGCGAGAGCACCGGCCTGTCGGCGTTCGCCCCGACCGCCGCTGGGTCTTCCACGTCGGCACCGTGCTCGAGCATCCACCAGGTGACAGCACGGTACATCGCGCCGGTGTCGAGGTAACGCAGGCCGAGTCGGCGCGCGACGCCACGCGACGTACTCGACTTCCCGGATCCCGACGGTCCGTCGATTGCGATCACGAGCGTGGCGCGGCTGTGCCGTGCGTCCGCCAAGGAAAGCCTCCCGGTCAGGTGCCCGGACGATCCGGTCCGACGTGAACCCGGCCACGAAGCAAAGCCGGGCGAAGAGCCCCGGCCGTTGGCGGCCCGCCGACGGCCTCGACCAGGCAAGGCCGCCTCGGTGCCTCAGTGTCCGAGATCTCGCAAACGTGCCGGTGCGAGCGTACTCGGCGAATGTGCCAAGGTCAGGCCATGGGGTGGACCGTCCAGCCACGCTCAGCGAGCGCCGCCGCCAGGCGGTCGGCCGTCTGGGGCTGCACAGCGAGCTCGATCAGTCCGACCGGCTGGCCCGGTGAGTGCTCGATCCTGACGTCCTCGATGTTGACCCCGGCCTGACCGGCGTCGGTGAACAGCCGCGCGAGCTGGCCGGGCCGGTCGGGCAAGACCACCGGCACGATCGCGTAGTCCACATGCGCTGTTCCGTGCTTGCCTGGCAGCCGAGCTTCTCCGCGCCGTCCGCGAGCCAGCAGGCCTGCCGTGGCGGGCAACGGTGGATCCGGCACGCCTGCCCTGCCGAGCTCCGCCGCGATTCCCCGCAAGTCAGCGCCGATCCGGTCGAGGACCTCGGCGACGGCGGGCGCGTTCGTGGCCAGAATCTGGCGCCACAATTCGGGGTCAGAGGCTGCAATCCGGGTGACATCTCGGATCCCGGTGCCCGCAAGCGCGACAGCGGCCTCATCGGCTTGCTCAAGGCGGGCCGCCATGAGCGTTGCGAGCAGATGCGGAGCATGGGAGATCAGCGCGACTGCGCGGTCGTGCTCGGCGGCCTCCATCACGACCGGGAGCCCGCCGCACAGCCGTACCGCATCGAGTGCGAGATCACGTACAACCGGCGCCGTCTGCTCGGTGGGCGTGAGCACCCAGGGGCGGCCCTCGAAGAGATCGGCACGAGCGCCTGCCGGCCCTGAGCGCTCCCTGCCGGCCATCGGGTGACCCCCGATGTAGCCGGCCAGATCCACCCCCGCGGCTGCCGCGGCGCGCTGGACGTACCCCTTGGTGCTTGCAAGATCGGTGTACCCCCTGGCCACCCCCTTACCTTGAAGATCAACCAGGAGGTCGGGCACCACCTGCGGTGGCACAGCGAGGATTGCCAGGTCGACCTGCTGCGGCGGTGGCTCGTCCCGACCGGCGCCGAGATCGGCGGCCAGCCGGGCCGCACCTGCGTCTCGGTCGGCGAGGTAGGTCTCGATCCCCTTCGATCGCAGCGCCAGACCGGCCGAAGTCCCCATGAGTCCGGCACCGACCACGAGGACGCGACGCAATGCGGCTATCGCCGCGGCTCGCTGGGCGGCGGAGTCTCGGCCTTTGGGCGGGTCGCGGTGCGCGGGCGTCATTGGGCGATGTCCTGGCGCAGCGTCTCGGCGCCCCGCAAGTAGACATGCTGGATCTCGGCGCGGGCGGCGCTGGTCTCTACGTAGACCATGACGCGGACGACCCGCTCCATCGCACCCGGCACGTCGATCTCCTGGGCGCAAAGCAAGGGCACGTCCTTCATTCCGAGCAGCCTGGCGCCGAGGGCTGGAAACTCCGACCGGATATCCGGCGTGACGGTGAAGATCACGCTGATCAGCTCGTCCGTGGTGAGCTGGTTGCGCTCAAGGACGGCCCTGAGCAGCTCGGCGACCGCGCCGAGCAGCTCGTCCCGCTCGTCGCGGTCTATGCGGATGGCACCCCTGATTGCGCGTACCGCCACGGCGACCACACTAACCGCCGACCGGGATTGGAGCCGCCGCCGCGTCCGATCACCGAGATGGCCCGATTCGCATCCCACCATCGCTATGCGGTCGTCGGTCTTCAGGGACCAGCGCCGGTCCCCGGCTCAGGGACTCCGGTCCCGAAGGATCGAGGGTGGCGCTCAGAGGCCGACGAGGGCATAGAGGGCGCCGAGCTCCTCGCGGGTGAGCGAACGCAGCTTCCCCGGCCGGAGCGTGCCGAGTGCAACCGGGCCGATGTGCGTGCGGACCAACCGCTGGACGGGGTGGCCGACCGCGGCGAGCATCCGTCGCACGATGTGATTGCGCCCCTCGTGGACGACCAGCTCGACGAGAACGCGGTTGCTCGTACTGCCCACCACTCGGAACGAGTCGACGCTCGCCGGCCCGTCCTCAAGTGCCACGCCTGCCCGCAGGTTGCGACCCACGTCCTTGGCGATCGGCCCGCTCACCTCCGCGACATACGTCTTCGCGACCTCGTAGCTTGGGTGGGCAAGGCGGTGCGCCAACTCGCCATCGTTCGTGAGCAGGATCAATCCCTCGGTGTCGGCATCGAGCCGGCCGACATGGAACAGCCGGTCGCGGCGGTCGCCGACGTAGTCCCCTAGACACGGGCGTCCCTGGGGATCGGTCATTGTTGACACCACGCCCGCCGGCTTGTTGAGCACCAGGTGGACCAGGTTCGGCGCGGTGACGATGCGGCTCCCGTCCACCCGGATGACCTGCCGCGCTGGATCGACACGGATCCCCTGCTCGGAAACCACCCGGCCGTCGACCTCGACCCGACCCTCACCGATCAGCTGCTCACACGCGCGGCGGCTGCCGAGCCCCGCCTGCGCCAGCACCTTCTGCAGCCGTACTCCGGTCTCTTCACTCATCGCGCTTTGTACCGGTCTCCTCCGCCTGTCGGTCGCGGGCCGCAGCGGAATCCGGTTCGGCGACGTCCCGTGCACCCTGCTCCCCCAGGTCGGATGTGGTAGCGGTGTCGGTGATCTCAGGAGTGTCGAGCTCGTCCAGGGCCGGGAGGAAAGGTGCGAGCTCCGGCAGCTCGTCGAGGCTGCGCAAGCCAAGCCGCTCCAGGAAATAGGACGTCGTCCGGTAGAGGATGGCACCCGTCTCGTGCTCAGTCCCGGCCTCTTCCACCAGGCCGCGGCCGACGAGGGTCCGCATGACCGCATCCACGTTGACGCCGCGGACCGCGGACACCCTGACCCGGCTGACCGGTTGCCGGTAAGCAACGACCGCGAGGGTCTCCAGCGCCGCCTGGGTAAGCCGCGCATGCCGCCCATCGCGGACGAACCGCTCGACCACGGGTCCGTAGTCGCTTCTGGTGTAGAGCCGCCAGCCGCCGGCGACCTCGCGCAGGTCGAAGCCGCGGCCCTGTTCGGTGTACTCCGCAGCGAGCTCACGGAGGGCCGCCGCCACCTTGTCCCGCGGCTCCTCGACGACCTGCGCCAGCGCGACGTCGCTCACCGGTTCGTCCACGACGAGAAGGACCGCCTCCAGTGCGGCACGAAGGGATCCCGTCGACTCCCGTCGACGCCTGGCGCCAGCCTCCTCGCTCGTGGAGCCGGAAGATCCTGGCCCGCCGGGCGTGGCAGCCGGGCCCAGGCCTGGTCCGCTGCCGTCTGCTGCGCCAGGCGGTTGGTCCTCATCCCCCCGGTTGGCAGGCATCGGTGTCGACTTCGCCTCCGTTATTCTCTGACCCGGCAGGATGGCCTCCGGGCGGGCCTCAGTCATCGGACTTGATCTCCTCGTCGAACTCGTCACGCAGATTGACGCCGCCATCGTCACTGCCGGTCCAGCGGACGTGCAATTCGCCGAGCGGGCTGATCTGCTCGAAGCCAACCGCGCCCTCACGATAGAGCTCGAGCAGTGCGAGGAAGCGAGCGACAACGTAGAGAGGACTGTCACAGTCGGCGGTAAGCGCCCTGAAACTCGCGGTTCGCACCCTGCGCAGCCGCTCGACGAGCATCGCTGCCTGTTCCCTAACAGAAACCAACGGCTCATGCAGATGGCTGACTGCGATCGTTTGAGGGTCCCTGGGCGTCAGCGCCCGCCCCGCTAGTGCCGCGAACTCCTCCGGTCCCAGTCCGAAGACCAGTTCCGGCAGGAGCGTCGCGAACGCCACCTCGAGGGCGACGATTCGCGGATAGCGGTGGGACTCCTCGGCCATCCGCGCGGCGAAGACTGCCGCGACCTGCTTGTAGGCCTTGTATTGAAGCAGTCGGGCGAAGAGCAGGTCGCGCGCCTCCAGCAGGGCGAGATCCTCGTCATCGTCGATTTCGCCGCTGGGCAGCAACCGGGCGGCTTTGAGATCGAGCAGGGTGGCGGCGACAAGGAGAAACTCGCTGACCTGGCCCAGATCCCACTCTGGTCCATGTCCTCTGATGTAGGTGATGAACTCGTCGGTGACCCTGGAGAGTGCGACTTCGGTGATGTCGAGCTTGTGTTTGGCGATCAGGCCGAGCAGCAGGTCGAAAGGACCCTCGAACACGTCGAGATGCACCTCGAACCCGGCGGGCGAGGTGCCAACGCCCGCCGTCTCCTCTGTCTGTAGCTCGTGTCGGGCCACGCCACGAACTTAGCGCCTGAGCAGCGACGACATCACCTGCGCCACGCGTACCGCAGAGGCTGAAGCACAGGACGACTACGGATGCTCCGACGCCGTCGTCGGCCGCCGCACGACGACACCTGAACGGCTCCCCCTCGGCCTCGTCGAGGGACCTCCCACGGCAGGACCCCCCGCCGGCCCGGTTCTGGGAAGTTCCCGATTCCTTCACGCTGCTGGTTCTGCGGATGGACCTCGACGGCGGCATCCGAAGATCGTGGCGCGTGCGGGGTTGTCAGGGTGGGGGCCACGTGTCGAGTGGACGTCCGATTTCCCACTCGTGGCCGAATGGGTCGGTGATCCGGCCAAGGCGCCAGCCGTGCTCGTTTGCCGGCCGGGCGGTAGCGCTGGCGCCTGCGGTGACCGCGCGGTGGAAGACGGCGTCGGGATCGTCGACGACGAGGAGGGTGCGGCCGGTTGCGCCGCCGATGGACTTAGGGTTAACGCGCTGGCCGGTTGCGCCGGCCGTAGATACCCAGAACGCGGCGTCGCCGATGGCCATCTGGGCGACGATGTCCTCGCCCTCGCCTACGCGGTGCAGAACGGTGGCACCGAAGGCGGTCTGGTAGAACGCGACGGCTTTTGCACCGCGATCGACCCACAACTCTGGTTGGATGCTGGTCACGGGACCTCCTGGGAGCGGTTCGTGGCGGTGGCTTGCTGGTCGCGGACAGGCAGCAGCAGGCGGAGGGTGCTGTCGGTGAACCAGCGTCGGAAGCGGGTTGCGCTCCAGTGCCGGTCGCCGGTGAGGCGGCAGAACAGGGCCGGGTCCATGAGCATCCAGACAGTGTCGATCGCGGCGGCGCGGTCAACGTCGTCGCGTAGGGCTGATCGTTGCAGCAGACCGTCCACCAGCCAGGTGGCCATGACCTGGCGCTGCGCCATGAGTTGCGTGGCGATGGCGGCGATATCCTCGTCGATTCGTGCGGCCTCCAGGGCGGCCAGCGTCAACCCCGCGGCGCGTTGGGCGGAGTCGACGAGCACCTGGGCGAACACTGTGACGAAATCTGCTGGCTCGGCCGCGGACTCTGCCTGTGTGGCCCATTCGCGTGCGAGCATCGGCACCGGCTCGTCATCGCCGGCGATCGCGGTGTCGATCACCGCCTTCAGTAGCCGCGCTTTGGTCTTGAAGGCCAGCTCGACGGTGGGGACCGCGACACCCGCGTCGGTGGCCACTGCGCGCATGGTGGTCGCGGCGTAGCCGTGCTCGAGGAACCGCCGGGCGGCCGCCGCGATGATGCGGGCACGCGTGTGCCGGGCCTGCTGGTCACGGCAAGGCGAGCGGTAGCGACGGGTGCGCATGCGAGCTGAGGGAGGGTCCAGAGCGCCCATAATTGGATATGGTACTGCCATAGTCGAATGAGAGGCGATCGGCGATGACCGAGCAGAGCACCCCGACCGACCCAGGTGTCGAAGGCACCGTGGCCCAGCCCGGTGGCGTGTCCTACCTGGGCATTCCCGCACGGGACGTGCGGGAAGCCAGCGGTATTCCCGGCATGGCCACGCCGCACAGGACACAGGCTAGATAACGCAGGTAGACGGGATGCGTACCGACGACGACCCCGCCAGCAGGAACGTCGGGGCCTACCTGCGGCGCTGGAGGCGGCGTACGACGAGGCTGTCCTCGGCGTTCGCTTCGAGGTCCGTCAGCAACTCCGCGATCGCCTCTCGGACGATGCGCCCCCGGTCGACCGCGATGCCATGGTCGGCGCGCAGGATCAGCCGCGCATGCTCGAGGCTGAGCAGCTCGTCCGATGAGACGTAGACGGTGATCTTCTCGTCGTGACGAGTCCGCCCGGTGCCGCCAGGCCGGCCTCCAGGTTTGGCATGCAGCGGGCGCGGAACCGCCGCGACCGGCGCGGCCTGTGGCGCTTCCGGCGGCATGCTGGGCACCGCTCGCAGGCGCTCGCTAACCCGCTCGGCGATCCTGGCTGCAGGCGGAAGCGGCGCCACCGGCTGAGCCGGTGGCGCTACTCGGACCGGCGCGACCGCGGCGCCGGTCGTACGAAAGAGCTCGTCCGCACCTGGCAGGCTCACTCGACGTGGCACCTGGCTAGCACCTCCTTGGCCAGCTGGCGGTAGCCGACAGCTCCGGTCGACGAAGGTGCGTAGGTGGTGATCGGCTCCCCGGCGACAGTGGTCTCTGGGAAGCGGACAGTCCGGCTGATGACGGTGTGGAAGACGCCGTCGCCGAAGGCCTCGACAACTCGTTCAAGCACCTCGCGGCCGTGAACCGTCCTGGAGTCGTACATGGTCGCCAGGATTCCCTCAAGGTAAAGATGGGAGTTAAGGCGCTCCCGCACTTTGGCCATGATGTCGGTGAGCAGCGCCAGGCCACGCAATGCGAAGAACTCGCACTCCAGCGGCACGATGACGCTGTGTGCGGCCGTGAGCGCGTTCACGGTGAGAAGCCCTAGCGACGGTTGGCAGTCGATGATGACAATGTCGTAGTCGTCGAGCAGCGGTCCGAGCACCCGCAGCAGTGTCTGCTCCCGGGCGACCTCGTTGACCAGCTGGATCTCAGCTGCGGACAAGTCGATGTTGCTCGGCAGGAGATCCATGCCGGACACATTCGTCTTCTGCAGCACATCATCGACGGTGACGTCGCGCTGCATGAGCAGGTTATAAACGGTCAGGTCAAGCTCGTGGGCGTTGACCCCGAGACCCACCGACAGGGCGCCCTGCGGATCGAAGTCGACGAGCAGGACCCGGCGCCCGTACTCGGCGATCGACGCCCCAAGGTTGATCGTCGATGTTGTCTTGCCGACCCCGCCCTTCTGGTTGCACATGGCGATGACCTTGGCTGGGCCGTGTCGGCTCAGCTGGGGCGGCTCGGGGAACCTCGGCACGGGCCGGCCGGTCGGCCCGATATATCCACGGCCGTCCCCGGATTTCACCAGCCCCAGCGCGACGACCGACTCATCGTCGACGGGTGGTACGTCCTGGACCGTAGGGCGCGTCTTTGTTGCGGTCGACCTGGCCACCTGTCGTCAGACCTCCCTGCCCGCCGATCCAGAGCGCCCGATCATTGGAGCTGATGGGCTCAGCCTGCTCTTGCAGCGAGACTACGGACCGGGCTGATGCCCGATCAAGATCATCGATCGGCGTGGCGGCGGCCGAGTTCTCGCTGGTGTGACGGCGTCAGGGGGAACCCTGGCGGCAACCCCGCGCGTCTTGATAGCCGGACGGGTTGCCTCGCGCCGGCCGGGCAGCCGCAGGTTCGCAGTTACTGTGAGGCAGGGTTGTTCGAATGGTGGTTCGGTGCGCCGGTGGGAGCGAGGCTCGATGAGGTCGAGGGGTCGGCTGCGGAGCCCTGATATTCGCCGGTCGTGGGCTGCTTGGCGCGTCGCTGGCGCCGTCATCGCGGCTGCGACGCTAGTGGCTGGATGCTCGGGCAGCGGGAGCGACAGCAAGAGCACCGCCCCGCCCGCGCACATCGCCGTGACTCCGAAGGATGGCGCAACGAGGGTGAAGCCTGCCCAGCCTGTGAAGGTTCGCGTCGAGGGCGGGCGACTCACGAGGGTCACGGTTACCAACGCCGATGGCAGCAAAGTGCCGGGCAAGCTCTCCACCGACAACGCGACCTGGTCCTCACGCGGCGTCCTCGACTTCACCTCGCGCTATACCGTGACGGCCTCCGCGGCCAACGCCGACGGCGCGCCGACGACCAGCAGGACAACCTTCACGACGATCAAGCCCAAGAGCGAGCTGCACACGGCAGTCGTGCCGCTTAGCGGCGAGACCGTCGGCATCGGCCTCCCGATCCAGGTGCATTTCAGTGCGCCGGTGGAGAACCGCGCCGTAGTCGAGCGCAACCTCGTCGTGGAGTCCGACCCGGCGGTTGTCGGTGCATGGCACTGGATCGACAGCGAAACGGTGCGCTATCGGCCCAAGGAGTACTGGCCCGCCGGCACGAAGGTCACTCTTCATGTGCGGCTCCAGGGCGTGGATGCGGGCAACGGCGTCTATGGCGACGAGGAACGGGACATTCCGTTCACCATCGGCCGGGCGGTACGGAGTGTGGTGGACGCGAAGGCGCTGCGGATGAAGGTCTACGTCGACGGTGCGCTCGCCCGGACCGTGCCTGTTACGACCGGGAAGAAGGGCTTCGAGACCCGCAATGGCATCAAGGTGGTACTGGAGAAGTACAAGCTCAAGATCATGGACGCAAGAACCGTCGGTATTTCCCCTGATGACCCCGACTACTACCGCCTGCGTGTTCATTGGGCGATTCGGGTCACCTGGAGCGGTGAGTTCGTTCATGGAGCCGAATGGTCCACCGCAGCGCAGGGACGGGAGCGGGTCAGTCACGGCTGCGTCGGGATGAGCCTGTCCAACGCCAAGTGGCTCTTCGGACTGACGAAGCGCGGCGACATCATTCAGGTGGTCCACTCGCCGACCAGCAAGACGATGGAGCTCGACAACGGCTTCGGCGACTGGAACCTCTCCTGGTCCGAGTGGACCGCCGGCAGCGCGCTGTGAGTGATCGTGGCCCGTGGCGAGATCAGCCGAGGGCTCGCGGATGGGCGGCGGCGTAAACCTCGCGTAGATGGTCCACGGTGATCAGCGTGTAGATCTGGGTCGTCGACACCGACGCGTGGCCGAGGAGTTCCTGAACGACTCGTACGTCCGCGCCGCCGTCGAGCAGATGAGTAGCGAACGAGTGGCGCAAGGTGTGCGGCGACACCCGCTCCGGCGGCAGTCCTGCCCGGTCGGCCGCTGCCTTGAGAATGCCCCACCCTCCTTGTCTGGTGAGCCGCCCACCGCGGAGGTTGAGGAACAACGCGGGACCGCCGCGGCCGCGGCGGGCGAGCTCCGATCGGGTGCGGACGAGATAGGCGGACACGGCGTCGCGGGCGTAGGAGCCGATCGGCGCGATCCGCTCCTTGCTCCCCTTGCCGTGCAGCCGGACCAGCCCTGAGGTCAGGTCGAGGTCGTCGACATCGAGCCCGACGGCCTCCGAAATACGCGCTCCCGCGCCGTACAGGAACTCCAGCAACGCGCGGTCACGCAGTGAACCCGGCGGATCGCCCGCGCTCGCCGCCTGAAGAATCGCTTCCACCTCGGCGACGGGGATCGCCTTGGGCAGGCGCCGCGGTGGAGCCGGAGGAGTCACGTTACGGGCGGGATCGGCCTCGGTCATGCGTTCGCGCTGCGCGAACCGGTGTAGCCCGCGAACTGCTGCCATGGTCCGGGCGGCCGAACTCTTCGACAGCCCGTGCCGGTGGCGCAGGTCGACCAGGAAGGCCGCGACATCGGCTTCCCTGACCGCACCGAGGTCCGCGAGATGGCGCTCGCCGAGGTAGGCCGCGTAGCGGCGTAGGTCCCGCTGGTACGCCACCAATGTGTTGGCGGCCAGCCCGCGCTCGACGGTCAGGTGGTCGAGGTAGCCGCGCACGACCGCGTCCACACCGGGGCTCATGTCACCAGTCTCGGCATGGTATCCGCTGTTCGACAGCCAGGCGCGCCGCCGGCTGGGACACAAGGTGGTGTTGCGTTCCGTGAGGGGCACGCGCACTCGATCCCCGCGAACGTGAGGGGCACCCTCACCCCGACCTATCTGTGAGAGTCGTGGCGGCGGTTCGGTTTGGGCTGCTGTCAGGATCGGTGCCGGTGATTCGGGCTGACTCACGACCTATCTGGCCGCTTGTGCGTGCCTTGCACTTGACCTGTCGCCTGGGTTGCCG
>DASYTV010000350.1:0-1606 GCA_036001885.1 Actinomycetes bacterium | reverse complement strand
CGCCCGCGGCTTGACGGAGGTCGCGGTGGCCGACCGGCACAACGGCGAGCAGGAAGAGGCCTACCTCGTCCACGCCTGGGTCCCGCTCGACGACGCCGTCAGGCTGGTGCTGTCCGGCGACCTGCACAACCCGACGACGGTTATGGGCGTCCTCGGGCTCGAGGCGGCCCTGCACCGGCCGGGCGGCCTGGACTCGCTCCGGGTCGCCACCTGACCCCCGGACGGGGTTCCCCAGTTCGAGCCCGGCTCCCCATTCCGGGGAGGCCGCGGCCCGCCTGACCGGTCATCAATCGATCCAGCGTCTGACATGTCGTCCGAAAACAACCGCTCGTCGTGACATGCTGTAAGCGTCGCCACTCGAGGGAGAAACACTAGAATCACGGCCGCCGTACCATCCATCAGCGGCATCATCCGATGGTCGCCGGGCATGATCCTTACCGGACGGCAGC
Organism: Actinomycetes bacterium; assembly: GCA_036001885.1. GTDB lineage: Bacteria > Actinomycetota > Actinomycetes > JAKEEW01 > JAKEEW01 > DASYTV01. Next base: position 1,157 of record DASYTV010000350.1, on the reverse strand, counting down.
CCTGGCCAGCACCTGACAGAGGACGTTGATCAACGTGAAGGTCGGCATTCCCCGCGAAGTCAAGAACCACGAGTACCGGGTGGCCATCACCCCGTCCGGCGTCCACGAGCTCGTCAGGCTCGGGCACGAGGTCCTCGTCGAGAAGGAGGCGGGCGTCGGCTCGTCGATTCCAGACGACGATTACGTCGGCGCGCGAGCGCGCATCCTGGACTCGGCCGACGATGTCTGGGACGAGGGCGAGCTGATCCTCAAGGTGAAGGAGCCGGTCGCCGGGGAATATCACCGGATGCGCAAGGGCCAGACGCTCTTCACCTACCTGCACCTGGCTGCATCCGCCGACTGCACCAAGGCGATCCTCGATTCAGGCATCACCGCCATCGCTTACGAGACGGTCGAACTCCCTGACGGGTCGCTGCCGTTGCTCGCGCCAATGTCCGAGGTCGCCGGCAGGCTGGCACCGCAGGTCGGCGCCTACCACCTGATGCGGCCAGGTGGCGGGCGTGGCGTCCTGATGGGCGGTGTCTCCGGTGTCTATGCCGCCAAGGTCGTTGTCATCGGAGCCGGTGTGTCCGGCATGAACGCCGCTGCGATCGCCCTCGGCATGCAGGCCGAGGTGCTCCTGCTGGACAAGAACATCGCCAGGCTGCGGCAGGCCGACGCCATCTACCAAGGGCACCTGCAGACCGTCGCGTCGAACGCGTACGAAATCGAGCGGGCGATCCTCGACGCCGATCTGGTGATCGGCGCGGTCCTCATCCCGGGCGCCAAGGCACCGACGCTCGTCTCCAACGAACAAGTCTCCCGGATGAAGCCGGGCTCGGTCCTCGTCGACATCTCGATCGACCAGGGCGGCTGCTTCGAAGACTCGCGGCCGACGACGCACGCGCATCCGACCTACCGAGTACACAACTCGGTGTTCTATTGCGTCGCGAACATGCCGGGCGCCGTGCCGCACACGTCGACCTACGCGCTGACCAACGTGACACTCCCGTACGCTGCGGAGCTTGCCAACAAGGGCTGGCGGGACGCGATCCGCGCGGACCACCCACTGGCACTCGGCCTGAACGCCCATGAGGGGCGGCTCACCTCCGGCCCGGTGGCCGACGCCCACGGTCTCGAGTCCGCGCGACTGGACGACGTCCTCGCCTGACCGCCCC
>DASYTV010000349.1:0-2892 GCA_036001885.1 Actinomycetes bacterium | reverse complement strand
GGTAGTTAATTCCTAATTCCGGCATCTCCAAACATGGCGAGCACCACGCGGTCGTCCGGAGGCCCGGCCGGCCTTCGGTATGATCGACGCCGTCTGCCCCTGTAGCTCAACGGATAGAGCAGCTGTCTTCTAAACAGCAGGCTGCAGGTTCGAGTCCTGCCAGGGGCGCCACAAACACCCAGCTCAGACCCTATCCACTCCTTGCCTTGCTTGCTCGGCTGTCATTCCCATCGGCCACCCCTACGTGGTATGTGAACATTCTGGATGAGGCGGTGTTCGAGGATGCTCACGGCAAGAGCTACCGTGACCTTCGAGCCAAGGACCGCCTCGGCCAAGTGGTCATGGGATGAGCAATAGTCAAGACCTGTGGGTCGGCGTGTCATGCGACTTGCTGATCGCCTCCTGACTCGTCGGGTCGTTCGACGCTGATCAGACGGCCATCGGCGGGCACATGGTCGCGCAGTTGAGGCGATGACCTTCACGGACTCTGTACAGCAGTCTTGATCAGGAGCCGCTGGCCCGGGCGAGCAGATGTGCGCGCTCGGCCTCGTTCGAGGTGAGCTCGGCGGCACGCTCGAACTCAGCTCGTGCCTCCACGAAGCGGCCGAGCTTGGCCAGCAGGTCGCCGCGCACGCTCGGCAGCAGGTGGTAGTTGCGCAGCGCGGCAACGTCGAGCAATCCGTCGGTCACAGCGAGCCCGGCGGCCGGTCCGTCGGCCATCGACACGGCAACCGCGCGGTTCAGTTCGACGATCGGCGAGCGGGTCAGCGCGACGAGGTCGCCGTACAGGGAGGCGATGCGCACCCAGTCGGTGTCCTCAGCACGCGGCGCTCTGGCGTGGCAGGCCGCGATCTTCGCCTGGATCGCATAGGAGCCGGTGCCGCCGATCTCCTCGGCCCGATCCAGCGCGGCGAGACCGTGCGTGATCAGCAACCGGTCCCAGCGAGCACGGTCCTGCTTGTCGAGCGTGACGATCTCGCCGTCGGGCCCGGTGCGGGCGCGAAGGCGGGACGCCTGGATCTCCATCAACGCCACCAGGGCATGCGTCTCGGACTCGCCGGCTGCCAACGCGGCGAGCATGCGGCCGAGGCGCATCGCCTCCTGGCACAGCTCGGCGCGTGCCCACTGCTCGCCGGCGGTGGCTGTGTAGCCCTCGTTGAAGACCAGGTAGACGGCCTCGAGCACGGAGCTCAGCCGGTCGGCGAGTTCCTCGCCGACCGGGACCTCGAAGGGCACGTTGGCCTCGGTGAGCGCCTTCTTCGCCCGGGTGATCCGTGCTGCCATCGTGGTCGTCTGCACCAGGAACGCGCGTGCGATCTCCTCGGTCGACAGCCCGGCGACCATCCTCAGAGTGAGGGCCACGCGGGCCTCGACCGACAGCACCGGGTGGCACGCAGTGAACATCAGCCGCAGCACGTCGTCTTCGACGTGGGGGTCGAACTCGATCTCGTCCATCGGAGTCTGGTGATCACTGAACTCGCGACCGAGCAGTTCGACCTTGCTCTGCAGTGTCACGGCGCGACGAATCGTGTCGACGCCGCGGCGGCGCGCCACGGCCATGAGCCAGGCGCCCGGGTTGTCCGGGACACCTGACTCGGGCCACTGTTCGAGCGCTGCGACGAGCGCGTCCTGCGCAAGGTCCTCGGCCAGCCCGACATCGCCGACGACACGGGCCAGGCCGGCGATCAGCCTGGCGGATTCGATCCGCCAGACCGCGTCGATCGCCTGCTGGGTCGCCGAGGTCACTACGACTTGGCGGTGGGCTCTGCGCGCCGGCGCTCCTCGGCCGCCGCGATCTCGGCGGCGAACGACTCGTCGAAGTCCTCAGCGTCGAGGACCTTTCGCAGTTCGACCTCGGTGTCGCGCAACGGCGAGCGCTTGAGCCACTCGACGGCCTCGTCCATCGAGGCGACCTCCCAGATCGAGAAGCCGGCCACCAGCTCCTTCGTCTCGGCGAACGGGCCGTCGATCACCGTGGTGTTGCCGTCGGCGTCGAAGGCGACCCGCTTGCCCTTGCTGGTCGGCTGGAGCCCGTCGGCGGCCAGCACCACGCCCGCCTCGACGAGCTTCTCGTTAAACTGGTCCATCGCCGCGAACTCCTCGGCGGTACCGAACTCGCCGGCCTCGGACCGCTCCGTCGCCTTGCCCAGAACCATGACCTTCATCGCTGTGCTCCTTCGCGTCTGCCCGGGATCGGCCCCATTGACCGATTCAACCCTGGCTCACCCATGCGTCGAACGGGAAGGGATGGATTCGACATGACGCCGAAGCTTTCTCGTCATCAACACTCGTCTGGAGCACCTTCACGAGCACATGAGCAATAGTCAAGACCGGCGGATTGGCGTGTCATGCGACTTGCTGATCGCCTCCTGATTTGTCGGGACGTTCGACCAGGAGGCCCTTCTCGAACCGGGCTCCGGCCCGGACGAGAGCGACGAGGTGGGGTGCGTTGACGGCACGCCACCGTTGCTGGGCGGACTCGATGAGCTTGAACGCCATCGCCACGCCGGCCACCCGCGATCCGGGCCCCTTGGTGACGCGGGTCCTGGCCCGCACCGGCGAGAAGGTCGACTCGATCGGGTTGGTAGCTGGTATGAAAGGCGGTGGATGCCGCCTGCGCTCAGGGATCGGCTGGTCGGGGGTCCCGGTTGGCTGAGGAGTACGGTGCGACCGTCTGGGACAGGGGCATCCGGGAGCAAACGCAGGTTGGGCAGGCCGGTGATCGTTCGATGGGCTGCGAGCCCGAGTTAGTACATGGCCGCCCCTGCGACTCGCCCGGCTGCGCTGCGAGCGCGGATCCGTAGGTGTCGTTTGGCCCACCTGTGCTCCCCAGCCAGCACCCTTGCAGGTGAAGGAGGAACGGGATGCGACGATGCATCGGGCTGGACGTCC
>DASYTV010000348.1:0-4512 GCA_036001885.1 Actinomycetes bacterium | reverse complement strand
CACGGTCGCCGACGGCTCGCCACTTGCCGCCGAGAAGATCGCCCGGGTGCTGACGAACGACCCGGGCACCGGTGTGATGCGCCATGTGGACGCGGGGTACGAGCGGGCCGCCGATGTGGCTGCGGAGCGAGGCGTCCGCATCCCGATGTCACCCACGGCAGCCGGCGGCCAACCCAACTAGTGCGACGGGACGCTTGCCACGGTGCCGCTCGACAACGCACGACGGGCGGGGTGCACAGACCAGCACGGCAATGGACCGCACCAATCGGACAGCGTGCGCCCAATCGCCTCTGGCGCAGCGCGTTGGCCGTGCCCTTCTGTACGCATCTCACGGGCCGGTGTCGCGGCGACCGATCGGAACGCGTTGATCGAGGCGCCTCCCGTTCGGCGTCGTCCTAACCTGGCGGTGATGATGGATAGCGACCAGACTGCCCTCGCCGGGCGGTCCTTCGACAACCTGTGGGATTCACTGCTCCCCATCGGGCGCGACCCACGTACCGGCGGCTACCGTCGCTTCGCCTGGTCAGTGGCCGACCGGGAGGCCAAAGAATGGTTCCACCAGGCCGCCGCCGCTCGCGGCATGCCTGTCGAGGTCGACCGCAATGGCAACCTTTGGGCCTGGTGGGGGGATCCGCGGCCAGGCTCGGTGGTAACCGGAAGTCACCTGGACAGCGTGCCGGACGGTGGCCCGTTCGATGGCCCTCTTGGCGTCGTTTCGGCCTTTTGCGCCATCGACCTGCTCACCGCGCGAGATACCAGCACTTCAGGTGAGAGTGGCGGGCGCCGCTCTATTGCCGTCGTTTGCTTCACCGACGAGGAGGGCGCCCGGTTCGGGGTGGCCTGCGTGGGCTCGCGGCTGCTGACCGGTGTCCTTGATCCAAGTCAAGCGCGTCGCCTAACCGATGCCGATGGGATCACCCTCGCGGATGCGATGCGATCCGCCGGGCACGATCCTGATCGGCTCGGCCGGGACGACGAGGCGCTCTCCCGGACCGGAGCGTTCGTCGAGCTGCATATCGAGCAAGGCCGGGCACTGGCCGACCTTGACTCAGCGGTAGCGATCGGCCAGGGCATCTGGCCGCACGGCAGGTGGCGTTTCGACTTCACCGGACGCGCCGATCACGCCGGCACCACCAAACTGGCGGACCGCCATGACCCAACGCTCGCCTATGCGCGCACGATTCTCGACGCCCGCCGGCATGCAGAACGGCTTGGCGCGCTGGCGACCTTCGGCAAGGTGGTAGTCGAGCCCAACGGGACGAATGCCATCCCTTCGTCGGTGCGCGCCTGGCTCGATGCCCGCGCGCGCGAGGACGCGACGGTCGAGGAGCTGGTGTCCGCCATCGCCACTGCGTCAGGTGCGGCTGTTGACCGCGAGTCGTGGTCACCGGAGGTCGAGTTCGACCCTTCCTTGCGCACTCGATTGGCCGAGGTTGTGGCGGCCGTCATTCAGCCCACGCCTGATTCGCCCGAGGCCGCGCCGTCGCCTCGTCGATCGACCGTGCCGATCCTTGGCACCGGTGCCGGGCACGACGCGGGCATTCTCGCAGCCAAGATGCCGACCGGGATGCTCTTCGTCCGCAACCCGACGGGGGTCTCGCACTCGCCGCGCGAACACGCAGATCGGGCTGACTGCCTCTCGGGTGTCGTCGCGCTGGCCGCAGTGCTCCAGGATCTCGCCGGCGGCCGCGGCAATGACTGAGCTGACCAGCATTGAGGCGAGGGCAGGCGACAGCCGCCGGCTGTGGCACGCGGAGTCCGCGTGGCTCGGAGATCGGTTCATGCCCAATGTGCTCATCGAGGCGTACGACGGTCTCTTCATCGACGTCCGGGCGGAAGTCGAGCCGCCTCCCGAGGCGGAGCGGTTATCCGGTCTGGTCCTGCCCGGACTTGCGAACGTTCACTCGCACGCGTTCCACCGTGCCCTGCGTGGCCACACGCAGGCCGAGCGAGGGACGTTCTGGACGTGGCGGAAGCGGATGTACGAGGTGGCGGCGCGGCTCGAGCCGGACACCTACCTCGACCTCGCCACCGCCGTGTACGCAGAGATGGCCCTGGCCGGGATCACCTGCGTCGGCGAGTTTCACTACCTTCACCACGCACCGGCCGGAGGGCGGTACGCCGACGAGAACGCCATGGGCCAGGCCCTCATCGAGGCTGCCGACAGGGCCGGGCTCAGGGTCACCTTGCTCGACACCCTCTATCTCGCCGGTGGGATCGCCAGACCCGTGGAGGGGGTGCAAGTTCGCTTCAGCGATGGCGACGCGGGCCGGTGGGCCCATCGGATGGCTGATCTCCACTCGGCGATCGGCAGCCCAGGCCCACTTGGAAGGCAACGAAGCCGGATCGGTGCCGCCATCCACTCGATTCGAGCCGTGCCGCCCGAGCAGTTCGAACCGGTCGTCGCTTGGTCACACCACCAGGCCGCGCCGCTACACCTGCATCTGTCCGAACAGCGGGCGGAGAACGACGCTTGCATGGCGGCGTATGGCAAGACTCCCGCCGCTGTGTTCCTGGCGGCCGGAGTGCTGGGCCCACGAACGACCGCGGTCCATGCCACGCACGTGGTGGACGAGGACATCGCGCTGCTGGGCGAGTCGGGAACGGCCGTATGCATGTGCCCGACCACCGAACGCGATCTCGCCGACGGGGTCGGTCCGGCCCGGCTCCTGTCGTTGGCCGGCTCGCCCGTCGTCCTCGGCAGCGACGGGCACGCGGTGATCGACCTCTTCGAGGAGGCCCGTGCAGTCGAACTCGACGAGCGGTTGCGTACCGAGGTCCGCGGCCACTGGACCGCCGGGGAGTTGCTCCAGGCGGTGACGATGGCGGGCCATGCGAGCCTGGGCTGGCCGGAGGCGGGTTTGATTGCCCCTGGTGCGTTCGCTGACCTGGTCGTGATCAACACGGATTCGGTACGTCTCGCCGGCTGGCACCGGGCAATCGCCGCTGAGGCGGTGGTCTTCGCGGCGACCGCAGCCGACGTGCGGCAGGTGGTCGTGAGCGGTCGTGACGTCGTCAGGGACGGCAGGCACCTGCTCGTGGACGACGTACCAGCTGCGCTGGCCGCGAGTATCGCAGCGGTGCTGCCAGATGGTTATGGCGAATGACAGCGGCAGGTGACTCATGACAGCGGCAGGTGACTCGTGACAGCGATGGCCATCACCGGAATCGGTGAGCTGGTCACCAATGACCCCGCTCTCGGCAACGCCGTGCTGGGTCTGGTGCCCGGCGCCGTTTTCGTCGTCGAGGATGGTCGCATTGTCTGGGTCGGCCCGGCGGCCCGCGCTCCGGCTACCGACCAGAGGCTCGACGTCGGCGGGCGTGCGGTCATTCCAGGCTTCGTCGATAGCCACGCTCACCTCGTGTTCGCAGGCGACCGGTCGGCTGAGTTCGACGCGCGGATGACGGGCCAGCGATACACGGCGGGCGGCATCCGTACGACCGTCGCCGCGACGAGGGCAGCCGCAGACGATGTGCTGGCCGCCAATCTCACCCGGCTCGTCGCGGAAGCGCACAGCCAAGGCACGACCACGATCGAGAGCAAATCGGGCTACGGCCTAACAGTCGGCGACGAGAAACGGTGCCTGGAGATCGGCGCGGTGCACGCGGACGAGACGACCTATCTCGGTGCGCACGTCGTCCCGGAGGAGTACGTCCACAAGCCTGACGCCTACGTCGATTTGGTCTGCACGGAGATGCTCGACGCCTGTGCAGGATCCGCCCGGTGGATCGATGTCTTCTGCGAGCGCGGCGCGTTCGACGAGGCAGCCAGCAGGAGGATTCTGCAAGCCGGAATCGCCCGCGGTCTTGGCGCCCGTATCCACGCCAACCAGCTGGGACCGGGCCCCGGGGTGCAGATCGCGGTCGAGCTCGGGGCGGCCTCGGCGGACCATTGCACCCACCTGTCCGGCACGGATGTGGATGCGCTGGCGGCCTCCTCGACCGTTGCGACTCTGCTGCCTGGCGCCGAGTTCTCGACCCGCTCGCCCTACCCTGACGCACGCCGGCTCCTCGATGCCGGAGCGATCGTGGCGCTGGCCACAGACTGCAATCCCGGCACGTCGTACACGACCAGCATGCCGTTCTGCATCGCCCTTGCCGTCAGGGAGATGCGAATGTCGCCGAGTGAGGCCCTATGGGCGGCCACCGCAGGTGGCGTGAGAGCCCTCAGGCGCCTGGATGCGGGTCGGCTTTCCCCCGGCGCGCGAGCTGACTTCGCCGTCCTGGACGCGCCGAGCTACGTGCATCTGGCCTACCGGCCCGGCGTGCCTCTCGTCCAGCAGACCTGGAAGGACGGCCGGCGGGTATGGCCATCGGACGCATGAAGGGCACCGTTACCCCATCCCAGAACGAATGAAGGGCACCTTCCGCCCGACCTATCTGTGAGAGTCGTGGCGGCGGTTCGGTTTGGGCTGCTGTCAGGATCGGTGCCGGTGATTCGGGCTGACTCACGACCTATCTGGCCGCTTGTGCGTGCCTTGCACTTGACCTGTCGCCTGGGTTGCCGGCATC
>DASYTV010000347.1:0-2226 GCA_036001885.1 Actinomycetes bacterium | reverse complement strand
CGTCGCCCACCTGCACTACGTGCTGTTCGGCGGCAGCGTGTTCGCGATCCTGGCCGGCGTGTACTACTGGTTCCCGAAGATCACCGGCCGGCTGCTGGATCGAAAGCTCGGCGAGTGGAACTTCTGGACCGTATTCGTCGGTTTCAACGGCACCTTCTTGATCATGCACACCCTCGGGCTGGAGGGGATGCCGCGGCGGATCTGGACCTACACCAACGAGGCCTGGGCGCTGACCAACATCATCATCACCGTCTCCTCGTTCCTGATCGCCTTCTCGATCCTGCTGTTCCTGATCAATGTGGTCCGCAGCTGGAATCACGGCGAGATCGCGGGCAACGACCCCTGGCAGGGCAACACGCTCGAGTGGGCGACCACGTCGCCGCCGCCTCCCTATAACTTCGAACGCGTGCCGCCGGTGCGCAGCTTCATGCCGGTGCGCGACCTGCGCGAGGCAGGCGAGCTACCTCAACCGGCTTAACTTCCCCTCCCCACTTGCTGGGGAGGGTCAGGGTGGGGGCCTAGTGGTGCTCGGCGACCTCTTTTGTGGACTCGGACTGGATCAATTCCTCGGCCGCGCGGTTGCGCGCGTCGCCTCTTAGCACCCACCAGCCGAGCCCGGCCACGCCCAGGGCGGCGACCAGGAAAGCCAGGCTCATCCACAGCCAGGCCGGGACCCACTCGCCGACGAGGTACACGACCACGGGTTCAATTATCGCCGAGCCAGTCGATGGAACCCTCGGCCCCACAATTCCGCCTCTCTGACGCCAGGGAGGCGGAATTGGCCGTTAGGGTGTTATCAGGTAGAGCCCGTTGATCAACCTCATCGACATCGTGATCCTGATCGCAGCCATCGTCGGGCTTGCCAACGGATACCGCCGCGGCTTCTGGCTTTCACTCGCGCAGTACCTCGGCCTGGTGATCGGTGTTCTGCTCGCCGCCGCATCGGCCAGGTACGTGCTCGACTACCTGCAGATCAACAACGCCAGCGCGCGGCCGCTGGGCGCGGTGCTGGTGCTGGTCATCGGCGGCAGCCTCGGCTCGAGCATCGGTTTCGCCGTCGGCGAACCGATCCGCCGCCGCATCCTGCGCGCCGGCACCCACTCCGCCTTCGACTCCGCGGCCGGCGCGGTCTTGTCCGCGTTCGCCGTCCTCGTCATGTGCTGGTTCCTGGGCCTCAGCTTCTCTCGAGGCCCCAGCCCGGAGATCGCGCAGCAGATCCAGCGCTCCACGTTGCTGCGCGGCATGGACACCGTCGCGCCCCGACTACCCGGATTCCTCGCCAGCGTCGCCCAGGTCCTAGCGGGCGTGCAGTTCCCGCCGGTCTTCACGGGCCTCGAACCAAGCGGCTTACCCGCCGCGCTGCCGCTGCCCGCCTCGATCGACACGCCCGGCGTGAAGCGCGCGGCGTCGCTGGTGGTGAAGGTTTCGAGCGTCGGTTGCGGCGGCGTCGTCACCGGCAGCGGATTCCCGGTGGGCAACGGCTACGTGGTCACCAACGCCCACGTGGTGTCGGGCACGATGTCACACGGAATCACCAAGCCCGACGGCACGACCCTGAAAGCCGAGGTCGTCTATTTCGACCCTGAGAAAGACGTGGCGGTGTTGTACGTGCCGGGATACAACGTCGCGGGGTTGACGTTCGGACCCGCCCAGCGCGGGACGAAGGGTGCGGTGATCGGATACCCCGGCGGACAGAGCGAGAAGACGGTGCCCGCGATCGTCGACGGCTCCATAGCGGCCCAGGGCCGAGACATCTACAACTCGGGATTTGTCACCCGGCAGATCTACGTGGTGCAGGCGAGCGTGCACCCGGGAAACTCGGGAGGGCCGCTGATCGACCTCGAGGGTCGCGTGCTCGGGATGGTCTTCGCGACTTCGGCCAGCGACCCGACGCAGGCATACGCGCTCACCGACGACGAGATCGCGCCGGACATCCGCGACGCGGAGGCCAACCCGAAAGTGAGAGATACGAGCCGCTACGAGTGCGCCGCCTAGGCCCCATCAGTCGCGACTGCCGGCACTCGCGCCCTTGAACCGTCTCTGAAACCCGCGACTGCCGGCGCTCGCGGGTAAAGGTTTCACCCCTCCTCTGACTCTGTCTCCGGCTTTCCTTCTTCGATCAGCATGACCGGGATCCCGTCGACGATCGGGTAGAGGACCTTACAGCTCGGACAGCGCAGCTTGTCGTCTCGCAACTCCACTTTGGTGTGGCACTTGGGGCAGGCC
>DASYTV010000346.1:0-2025 GCA_036001885.1 Actinomycetes bacterium | reverse complement strand
TCGGCGATGGTGCTCGAGAGTCACCTCTCGTATCCGCTCCTCATCTACTTCCGCTCGAGCCATGACAACGAGGCATGGATCAACTCCTTTGGCGCCGTCATGGACTCGGCTTCTCTGATCCTCAGCTCTGTCGAGGGCGACTCCTCGGCGGGCAGCGCCAAGCTGATGTTCACGGTCGGCAACCACCTGGTTGAGGACATCGCATGGGTGTTTCGCTTTCAGACGGACCCCGAGCCGGTCATCGAGCGCGAGGAGTACGTGGCGGCGATCGCGCGCCTCAGGGCGGCGGGCTACAAAGCCCAGGACGGCGACGCCCACTGGGAGAAGTTCGCGAAGATGCGCGGCAAGTACGCGATGTTTCTCAATCGCATGGCGCAGCTGCTGGCCGCACCGCCGGCGCCCTGGGTCGGCGATCGCTCGTACCTTCCGCACCGCCAGCGACCTCGTCGCACCAGAAGGCCGGCCGCGTCGACGCCGGCTACGTAACTCTGGCGGCGGTGAAGCGCCGTTAAGCGGCCCGACGTAGGGGGAACCCGGCAGGGTTCCCCCTGCGCTTTAGTTAATTAGGCCCAGCTCCCGGGCCTTGACGATAGCCTCGAGCTTGGAGTGCACCGCGAGCTTGCTGCCCAGGCTGCGGATGTGGGTCCGCACCGTCGTGTAGCTGATGCCCAGCTGGCTTGCGATGGCGCGGCTCGGCTGCCCCTCCGCCATCAGGCGCAGGACCTCCTTCTCCCGCGGCGTCAGCCGCTCGAGCTGGGCCTCGATCGCCCTCCGCTTGGCGAGCAGGGTCGCGATCGTCCGCGGCGTGATCAGCACCTTGCCCCTGGCCACGTCGCGGATCGCGGCCACCACCTCGGCCGCCGCCCGTGACTTGTGGAGGAACGCGCTCGCTCCCGACTGCACCGCGGCAAACCTGGCCGCTTCTGTGTCCTCTCGCGTCAGGAAGATCATCTTGGCCGCGGGCCGGATGACCCGGATCGCCGCCGCCGCGTCCGGACCGGTGCCGTCGGGCAGCCGGAAGTCAAGCAGGACGATGTCCGGGTTCAGCTCGGCGGCGGCCGGCACGCACTCGGCGACGGTTCCGACATTGCCGACCACATTCATGTCGGCCTGGGCGTTGATCAGGGCGGCAAGGCCTTCGGCGACGACCCTGTGGTCTTCGACGATCAGGACGCGGGTGGGTTCGTCTGTCGGTTGGCTGGAAGGCGCGTCAGGTTGCCCGACTAGAGGCACATTCCTAAAACCACGCCGGCGCCGGCAGTACTCGGCAAAGCGGCGTAAATCGGTACGTAAAGAAAGGGGCCGGCGTGCTGCCGGCCCCTTTCAGTGGTTTTGCCTACGCGAAGTATGCGAAGACCCTGGCCACCAGGTTGTTCTTGTCGGCCGCGGTCCCGTAGGCCTCCATCGGGAAGGCCAGGAACACGACCTTGTAGGTGCCGCTGAACGAGAGCGCGTCAGTCGCGCTCGAGTCATCGGTGAATGCCGGGCTCGCGCCTCCGTTCGGAGTGATCCGGTCCTCGAAGCTGTTGCCCAGGATGCTGTGGTCGAGCGGCACGCTTCCGATGCCGTCGGTCACCGGCGATCCGGCCACGCCGTGGACGGCCGTGGTCGCCTTGTCGTTCTGGGTCTCACTGCCGTCCCACGTGACGTGCAGGTAGTCGTGGACGAAGGTCGTGGTCCCGGCGGCCTGGTCGAGCAGGTCCTGGCCGGACAGGAAGAGGCGACCGCCCCCGTCGAGGAACACCTTCAGCTTGCCCTCGTAGAGGGCGAGCGGAGCGGGATAGCTGTTGCCTGTGAACCAGACCACGTTCTTGAACGAGTTGAGGTAGTTGCTCGGCAGGTTCTTGTCCTGCTCGAGGTCCCAGACCTGGAACGTCTTGCCGTTCGCGGTCAGGGCATCGGTGTAGTACTTCTGCACGTCCACCGGCGTGCTGCTGAACGAGTCATCGTCGACGACGAGGTTATCGACCGCGACCGCGATCGTCTTCACCGTGGCGGTGGCGCTCACCGCCGGGCTGGCGACAG
>DASYTV010000345.1:0-23247 GCA_036001885.1 Actinomycetes bacterium | reverse complement strand
GCACGCCGTTAGCCGCCAGGCTGAGTGTCGCGATCGCTGGGAAAGCAAGAGGCCACAGCCCGTAAGGCGGGAACGACAGTGCCAACACCAGGCCGGCGCCGAGCGCTGCCAGCAGCCGCGGCCACTGCCGGAGCACGCCTGAGCCGCGAGTCGGGGCCGCGAACCGCAGCAGGCGGCGCGCGGAACCGTCGCGTGACAGCGGCGAGGCCACAGACGACTCCTTGGTTGCTGAAGACGACTGACCGTACAACGACTGGCGCGGCGGAGACATTGCTGGTGTAGGCGATCAGTCGCCGAGACGGGAAAGGCCCGTCGCGACCCTTCGGACCAGGTGCTGGTCCCGCTGGCTGCGGAACCTGCGCCTGTTGTCTACTGGGCGCGAGGGCCTTTCCTGTGTCCTACCCCCGTGTCGGTCAGAACCCGTCGCGTGTCCCCGAGATCTCTGTGGCTGCACTGCTGGGCGGCTCGTACGGTGTCGCCCTTGGTTCTCGCCACAGTCCCGCTGCGCGAGGAGCATGGACCTGGCATCCCGGGGCGGTGGATGCCTCCGCCCCTGCCCATGTCCCCACGCGGACACGCTAGGCCGGCCGGACCGGTCGTCCTGCGGTGGACTGCCTGAGAACTTGGACCCTCCGTGGGCGTGCTGTCAATACCCCGACGACCTGGGATTTCACCCGTCTATGCAGGTTAGGCGGCTGCTTGGCGGCGAAGATTAGTGCAAGAGAACTGGAGCGCGCTCCGAGGAGCGCGGCCAGCGCGGTGCGCTAGCTACGACTCCTCGGAGGCGTGATGAACTGGCAAGACATCACACACCTCCCCTCCGCCCTGTGACAGTACGACTCGCCCTTTCTACCCGGTCAGAGCCGCTTCCGGCAAGCGATCCTCATGCAGCCACCACGACGGTGCCGGTCGCGCGAGTGACGATCAGCGGTGGATCGAGCACGTCGGCGGCGGAGGGTGCCTTATCGGGCCGTGCCCGGCAGACGACGCGGGCCTCGAACGCTACGCCACGGCTGCGGCGGCCCACCCGGGTCACTGTCGCACTCACCTCGACGACGTCGCCGGCCTGAACAGGCGCAACGAACTGGATATCGTCATAGGACGCGAACAGCCCTTCATCACCGTCTGTGCGGATGCACAGCTCGGTCGCGACGTCGCCGAACAGACCGAGTACGTACGCGCCGTCAACGAGATTGCCGCCATAGTGGGCGTGCGAGTAGGGGATGTATCGCCGGTGCGTGACCGACAGTCCGGTTCGAGGATCCTCACGTCGTCTTTCGGTCACTGGATGCTCGCTCATGCGGCCGCACGATCCGTGACCAGTGCGTGGACGAGGTAGCTCGCAACATCGCCTGGTGTGGTGCCCTTACCGAAGATCCGGTCAACACCGAGATCGCTGGCTGCCGCCTCGTCAAAGCGGGGCCCGCCGACGACGAGCAGCGGGCGTCTGTCGGCGGGATATGCCTCACGGAAGGCCGCGCTCATCTCGCGGGTGTTGTGGAGGTGGGCGTCTCGCTGAGTAACCACCTGGGAAACGAGGACGGCGTCCGCACGCTCCGACCGGACCCGTTCCACCAGCGCGGGAACCGGAACCTGGGCGCCGAGGTTGACCACACGCAGCTCGCGGTAGTATTCGAGCCCCTTCTCGCCGGCGAACCCCTTGATGTTGAGGATCGCATCGATGCCGACGGTGTGGGCGTCCGTGCCGATGCATGCGCCGACGACCGTCAGCTTGCGGCGAAGTCGCTGCTTGATCAGCGCGTTGATGTCCTTGGCAGTAAGCAGCGGATACGCACGCTCGGCCACCTGAACCTTTGACAGGTCGACCAGGTGGTTCACCCGCCCGTACACGACGAAGAACGTGAAGTCCGGGCCCATCGCCTTCGCGTGGACCACCAGCGCGGGATCCATGCCCATCTTGGCCGCGAGTTGCGCCGCCGCGCCCTCCGCCCGCCTGTCGTGCGGGATCGGCAAGGTGAAGGAGATCTGGACCATGCCGTCCCCGGTCGTGTCGCCGTACGGTCTGATGACCTTTGTGATCCCGACTGGCAAAGTCGCGTCACCTGGCGCCGGCCGCTCGCTCTGGTCGGTCATCCCTGGCTCGCCTCCAGAAGCTCGGTGGCCGGGTTGTAGTAGCCGGGCGCATGCGCGACGACGCCCTCGTACCCTTTGCCGGCGGTCGCAGGGCGGCGCATCAGGCCGAATGTCCCGTCCGCGATTGCCTCGAGCAGTGTGTCGTCGACGATCCGCTCGAGCAGGTCGACTGCCTCGTCAAGCACCTGTGCGGCGCGCCTGGCGATGAACCCGTCCGGTGCCGGGCGGAAGTCCTCGTGCAGGTTGCCCGCGGCGTTCAGCACGTAGCGCACATTTTGCAGTGCCAGGTCCCGGTCCGACAGCCACGGCGTGACGACGGCCTCGGTCATCATGCCGACGAGGAGGATCCCCTGCCCGGTGAGTGCGCCGGCCAGGTTGAAGAAGCCGTCGAGGAGATGGCCGCGGAAGACGTCCCCGGTCATGTGCCTCGTGGGTGGCATCCACTTGAGCGGGGCCGCTGGGAAGAGCTCCCTGGCGAGCAGCGCGTGGGCAAGCTCGAGCCGGAATGACTCCGGCAGGTCGGGGTTGATCTCGAACGCATGACCAAGGCCGAGCTGCGCGTCAGGCAGGCCTGCTTCCTTGGCGAAGTATTCGTTGAGCAGCTGGGACACCGTGACGGTGTGCGCAGCCTCGACGGCGTCGGCGGTCGTGAGGTAGTTGTCTTCGCCGGTGTTGATGATGATTCCGGCGCGGGCGTGAATTTGTCGCGCGAAGCGCTGGTCGACGAAGGTACGGATGGGATTGATGTCGCGGAAGAGGATCCCGTACATCGAGTCGTTCAACATCATGTCAAGCCGTTCGAGGCCGGCGAGCGCCGCGATCTCTGGCATGCACAGGCCGGAGGCATAGTTCGTCAAGCGCACATAGCGACCGAGTTCCTTCGACACATCGTCCAGCGCGGCGCGCATCAACCGGAAGTTCTCCTGGGTCGCATAGGTCCCCGCATAGCCCTCATGGGTCGCCCCCTCCGGCACGAAGTCCAGAAGCGACTGTCCGGTCGATCTGATAACGGCGATCACGTCTGCGCCTTCGCGAGCCGCCGCCCGGGCCTGCGGAATGTCTTCGTAGATGTCCCCGGTCGCCACGATCAAGTAGATCCATGGTCGCTGTTTGGGATCGCCGAGCTTGGCCACCAACCGCTCTCGCTCGGCCCGCCGCCTGTCGATGGTTGCCATTCCTCGTGCAACGGCTTTCCGCGCTGCGGCCGCGGCGCGGGTTGCGTCCCGCCCGGCGGGGATGCGGAAGGACACAGAATCGGCAGCCGACTTCTGGGCGAGCGTGGTGAGGTCGAGCCCGCCGGTGAGCAGTGCGTCCCACACCGGCAGGGCGACGCCGTGTTCTACCCCCACGTCGTCGTGGACGGCGTCGACGAGGCGGTTCACCCAGGGGATGCCCTCGACGTCGGCGCCGGACAGCCCGGCGAGCCGGAGTACGGCACGTTCGACCGACACGGTGGTGTGCGTCCGCGCCAGCTTGACAATCGGCCGCCCGGCCTTCTTGGCGAGCGCCCGGGCCCGCCGCACCGTTGCGGGGTCGAGCCGGAGCTTCCCGGCGCCGCCGGCCGACGCGGCTGTCCTGGAGGCTCGCGCATTGGATCTGGTCACATGAACACTCCTTTGTGGGCAGGCCGTCGGGCGACGGGGGTATTCACGACGGGCTCCCGAATATCGTCCGCCCGCGGGCGACCGTACGAAGACACCTGGGCAGATCGGCTTCTGGAGAGAGAGCAGGCAGGTCAGTCCCGTCGGCGGAAGCGGTGTCCCAGACGGCGTAGGTGGCCGGCGCCCCACGCTCCAGTGCTCCTTCCGCGTCCCGCCTGGCTACCCGCCAACCGCCGACGGTGTGCGCGGCGAACGCATCAGTGAGCGACATCCGCTGCTCGGCGACATGGTGGAACACGGCGGCGCGTACCGTGCCCCACGGATCGAGCGGAGTGACCGGTGAGTCCGATCCCAGGGCGAGCACCACTCCCCCCGCCTGCATCGCAGCGTACGGGTTGAGTGTGAGCGCGCGAGCTGAGCCGAGCCGCTGGGCGTACATCCCGGTTGTGCCTCCCCAGAGCCGGTCAAACGCAGGCTGCACGCTCGCGTAGACGCCGAGTCTCGCCATTGTCGCCACCATCCACGGCTCGATCATCTCGGCATGCTCGATGCGGTGGCGGACCTGCCGCATGGCCTGCGTGCCCACCATGTCCGCGGCCTCCTGGAACCCGCGAACGACGGCTTCCATCGCGCCGTCGCCAATCGCATGGAAGCCCGCCTGTACGCCCGCCCGGGTGCACGCGACGGCGTGGTCACGGACCTGGCTGGCAGTGAGGTAGGCGAACCCGCTGGTGTCCAGGTCGGCGTAGGCCGTGCGCAGGCAGGCGGTGTGCGAGCCGATCGCCCCATCCGCGAAAAGGTCGCCGGCGGCACCCAGGGCACCTAGCTCGCGGGCCCGCTCCACACCGCCGAGCTCGCCCCAGTAAGGGATGACCTCCGGATGGTTCGGCTCCGCTGCGGCCATCTCCAGCAGCGAACGGAGGTCGTCCTCGCTGGAGATGTCCGGCCCGGCGAGCTCATGGATCGCGCCGATTCCGAGCTCGGCGGCGCGCCTGAGCGCCGACCGCTGCGCGGCTTGCCGCTGACCGGTGGACAGGGCCTCCCTGACCACCCCGCGAGCAACGTGATGGGCGTTCCGGCTGACATGGCCGCTGTCGGCATAGCCCGGCTGCGTCCTGATTTCTGGTGCGACCGCGAGGAGTGCGCTCGACACGGCCGCGGAATGAACGTCCACCCGAGAGAGGTAGACCACACCTCCGTAGGAAGCCCGATCGAGTTCTTCGCGACTCGGCGGCCGGCCCTCTGGCCAGCGCGTCTCATCCCAGCCGTGGCCAACGACGGCGCCGCCGCGATGGCGGCGGGCGTGCGCCTCGACCGCGGCGAGCAGGTCCGTCAGGGAGGTGGTCTCAGTCAGGTCGAGCCCGGTCAGCGTCAGGCCGGTCGAGGTGGTGTGGACATGCGCGTCCACGAAGGCAGGGGTGACCAGGGCACCGTCGAGACGGACCGTTTCATCAGGGGTCCGGCCCATCCGCTCGAGGAAGTCGGACGCTCCACTGTCGGAGCCGACAAACTCGATTGCGGCTCCGCGCACGACCATCGCAGTTGCCGGCGGGCCGCTCGGTTGGCGGGTACGCGGCGTATGGATCCGCCCTCCGTACAGGAGCGTGACGGGAAGCGCCCCGGCGGACCCGGTGTCCGTCACGCCGCTCAGTGTCGCCATCAAGTGCATCGCCACTGCGCCTGCTACGCCGATCGGCCGTCGCGCTCGGGCGCGGCAAGGCGGGCCTCGAAGAGTTGGCGTACACCGGTGTCGGAGCGCAACAGGTCGAGCGCGTACGCCGCGTGTCCTGGCAGGTAGCCGTTCCCGATGAGCATGGTCACGTCCGCGGCGAGCCCTTCTGCGCCGAGAGCGGCGGCGGAGAACGACGTGGCCATGGAGAAGAAGATCACAGTGCCGCCGTCAGCGGTGGACAGGATCGCTCCGTGCTCGCAGCCCGGCACGTCGACGCAGACGACGGTGATGTCGGCCGCTTGGCCGTCCAGCGCGGTTCTCACCGCAGTGGAGACTGCGACCGGATTCCGGGCATCGGCCAGCATGATCTCGTCGGCGAGACCAGCGCGGCGCAGGGCCACTGCCTCCTGCTCGACCGGGACGACTCCCACCAGCGCCTTGGCCCCGGCACGGCGGGCGGCGGCGAGCGACATCGATCCGCTCTTTCCGCCGGCGCCGATCACTGCGATCGACGGTGGCCGCCCCCGCTCGGCATACTGCCCGACTACTCGGGCGGTCAGCGCGGGCGCGCCGCAGACGTCCATGACCGCCATGGCCAGCGGAGCCGGCAGGTCATCCGGGATCACCGCGACGATGGAGCGGCCGAAGAGGATCGCGTGGCCTCGCGCTGGGACTTGCTCCGATCGCCCGTCCCACTCCTCGAGCTCGTCCGTGATCACCAGCGGCGTCAGCGTCAGCGACACCAGCGTGGTGACGTGATCACCGACCTGGAGGTCGAGCGGCGACTCCGGACCGACCTCGTCCACGATGCCGGTCAGCATGCCGCCGGATCCGGTGACGGGGTTGTGCATCTTGCCACGGGTCTTGATGATCTCCAGCACCTCGGACCGGACCGCGTCGCCATCGCCGTCGTGCTTGTCGTAGAGCTGCCGAAAGGAGGCCGCGTCGAGGTTGAGCCGCTCGACCTTGATCCGAACTTCGTCCGGGCCGATCCGAGGGGTGGTGTCCAGCTTGTCGGCAGCCTGTGGCAACACACCCGCCGGTTCGATCACCCGGTGCAGGCCGACCGCGCGGTTCGCCGCAGCGAACGCCGGCTCTTGCGTCACTCTTCCTCCATAGTTGTCGTTCAGGGCCGCCGACGGTCTCTGTGGATCTTGGCCATGGCCGGGAGCCGGAAACCGTGCACACTGTCCGCCATGGAGATCGACACGACGGCACCCGTTTGGCGCTAGGCTACGCCAAACGATACCGTACACCGGAAATCTTCCGGTCTGTCGTTGAATCTGCCGAAGTATCTTTCCTAGTCTGAAGGGTAGGCAGCATTTACGCCATGATCCCAAGGACTCAGGAGGGCTTGTGAACGTGCGGCACGTCGATGCGGAGGCCCGCGCCCGGCTGGTCCCCCAGCCGTACACCTACGTGCGCCGTGAGCTGGTTGAACCTGACTGGACCCGATTCCCGGCGTGGAGGGACGTCACCCCGGACGAGTGGGAGTCCGCTCAGTGGCAGCGTGCGCACTGTGTGAAGAACGTGAAGCAGCTGCGGGAGGTGACCGGGGATCTGCTCGACGAGCGCATCTTCGCCGACCTGGAGCGAGACCAGGCCGAACGGGCGACGATGTCGATGCTCATGCCACCGCAGATGCTCAATACGATCGCGTCCGGTGTGACACTGAGAGGTCCTGGTTCATGGACCGAGGCGTGGTATGCCGATCCGGTCCGCCGTTACATGCTTCCGGTCTTCTCCGACCGGCGTACGGACTGGCCATCCCACCCGCACGCCTCCCGTGATTCCCTGCACGAGCACGATATGTGGACGGCAGAGGGCCTGACTCACCGCTACCCGACGAAGGTGCTCGCCGAGCTGCTCCCGACGTGTCCGCAGTACTGCGGTCATTGCACCCGGATGGACCTCGTCGGCAACTCGACGGCTCAGGTGGAGAAGCTCAAGCTCGTGATGAAGCCGGTCGACCGGTTCGCGGCACACCTGGAATACTTGCGCGCCAACCCGGGCGTGAGAGACGTGGTCGTGTCCGGCGGCGACGTCGCCAACCTGCCGTGGCCGCGACTCGAGGCGTACGTCGACGGACTGCTCGACGTCGAAAACATCCGCGACATCAGGCTCGCAACGAAGGCGCTGATGGGTCTGCCTCAGCACTGGCTGCAGACCGATGTCGTTGAGGGGATGACCCGGCTGGCGACGAAGGCCCGCTCACGCGACGTGTCCATCGCGATCCACACGCATGTCAACGCCGCACAGTCGGTGACGCCCCTGGTCGCCCGCGCTGCTCAGACGATGCTCCAGACCGGGATCCGAGACGTACGCAACCAAGGCGTGCTGATGCGTGGCGTCAACGACTCCGAATCCGCACTGCTCGACCTGTGCTTCGCGCTGCTCGACGGCGCATCGATCATGCCGTACTACTTCTACATGTGCGACATGATCCCGTTCAGTGAACACTGGCGGCTGTCGGTCGGTGAAGCGCAGCACCTCCAGCACGGCCTCCTCGGCTACCTGCCTGGCTTCGCCACCCCACGGATCGTCTGCGACGTCCCGTTCGTCGGGAAGCGCTGGGTCCACCAGGTTCAGGAGTACGACACCGTGCGCGGGATCAGCTACTGGACCAAGAACTACCGGACCGGCATCGAGCAGGACGACGACGCGGCCACCCAGCGAACCTACGAGTACTACGACCCGATCTACACCCTTCCCGCCGAGGGGCAGGCCTGGTGGCGCGAGCACGGCGGCGATCACCTGGCCGCCGCCGAAGAGCGTGCGGCTGCCTCCCGGGCTACTGCCGCCGCCCAGCACGCTGAGCACGCTGGCGCCAACGTCTGAGCAGTCCGCGGCGTTCGCCCGCACGCCGCGTCCCCGGACCCTTCGCGATCAAGAATGCGGGTGCCTGCCTCGCGGCTTCACCAATCCCCCAGCGCGGGAGTGCACATACTCGTCCGCGTCACCTCCGTGATCAGGCATGTGTCCGCATGCCTGATCACCGCCGTATCAGCCGGCTGACGAGTGCGTGATCGCTTACTTGACGGATCCGGCGAGCACCCCTTGGACGAAGTAGCGCTGGAAGGAGAAGAACACGATCAAGGGCACGATCAGCGAGACGAAGGCCCCGGGCGCCAAGACGTCGAAGTTGCTTCCGAACTGGCGTGTCTGCTGCTGCAACGCCACCGTGAGTGGCTGGGAGTTGCGGTCCGCGAAGACCAGCGCGACCAGCAGGTCGTTCCATACCCAAAGGAACTGGAAGATCGTCAAGGATGCGATCGCCGGCAGCCCGAGCGGCAGGATCACCCTGCGGAAGATCGTAAATTCGGTACCACCATCCATCCGGGCGGCTTCGAGCAGGTCACGGGGGATGCCCGCGAAGTAATTACGCAGCAGGAAGATCGCGAACGGCAACCCGAACGCGACATGGAAGAGCACCACGCCCAAGATCGTGCCGAATATCCCGATGTCTCCGTAGAGCCGCGCGATCGGGATGAGGCCCACCTGGACCGGCACCACCAGCAGCCCAATCACGATCAGGAACAGCCAGTCCCGGCCCCAGAAGTCCATCCAGGCGAAGGCGTAGCCGGCGAGCGAAGCGACGAGGACGACGAGCAGCGTCGCCGGCACCGTGATGTAGATCGTGTTGAAGAACGCATCGACGATGGTGTTGTTGTCGAACAGGTTCTTGTAGTTCTGGAAGGTGAGCTGCGACGGGTCGGTGAAGACCGTCCACCAGCCGCTCGACACGTTGTCCGACTCCGGGCGCAGTGAAGCGACCAGCAGGCCGAAGGTCGGCACCAGCCAGATGACCCCGATCACCAGGAGGACCACCAGGACGATGCCGCTGCCAAGGCGGTTGACGATCCGGGACGCGAGACCACGCCTCGGCGCCCCCTCGACGCCGATCGTCGGCTGCTCCACGGCGACTGCGGTCATTGCTGCTCCCGGCGGAACCTGCGGATATTGAAGATCATCGCGGGCACCACGAGCGCGAAGAGGAAGACCGCGATGGCGCTGCCGAGGCCCTGGTTGTTCCCGCCGCCGAAGGACGTCAGGTACAGCTGCAGGGCGAGGACATTCGCGTCCGGCTGGGTCGATCCGGGCGCGATGACGTAGACGAGGTCGAAGATCTTCAGGACGTTGATGACGAGGGTGACGAGGACCACGACGAGGACTGGCGCGAGCAGCGGCATCGTGACACGTCGGAAAACCTGGAACTCGGTCGCACCGTCCACCCGAGCCGCCTCGAGCGCCTCCCTCGGGATGGAGGCGAGCCCGGCCGCGATCAGCACCATCGCGAAGCCCGCCCATGTCCAGACGTACGAGGCGATGATCGACGGCGTGACGAGCGTGGGTCCAAGCCAGCTCACGCCATTAAAGGGCGCCGCGAAGTTGGACGACGGAAGGCGTACGTCGTAAGAGCCCGACGTGAGGCTCGCGAAAACGAATGAGCCGTCATTCGCGGTCGTTGTCGACTCGACGACATTGCCGTTCTGCACGGCCTGCACCTTGACACCTGGCAGGCCCTTTTCGTTGGGATCGACGGCGTTCGGCTGCCCGCCACCACCGGGTACGAAGTCGAGCCATACGACCCCGCGGACGCCGGAACCGGTGACCGATGTCGCTGCGGGTGCCGCATCGCTTGGCACCTTGGTCTGTGGCAAGCCCACCAGGGGGAGCGGCACGGGTTGACTGGGCGAGACCGGATCAACCGTGGTGTACGTGCCACTTTGGTTAACGAAATCTTGCGGATCGCGGGGCCGGGCGCCCGTGTACTCCGAGGGGGACTTGAAGATGTCGTGGATCCCCACGAGCGCCGCGTTGAGCACACCGATGTTCGGGTCCTCGTCATACACGAATCGGAAAATGACACCGACGGCGAGGAACGAGATCGCCAAAGGCATGAAGACGAGCACCTTGAAGGCCGTGGACCAACGCACTCGCTCAGTGAGGACAGCGAAGATCAGCCCAAGCGACGTCACCACTGCAGGAGCCACCACCACCCAGATCACATTGTTCTTGATCGCGGTGAAGGTGGCCTCGTCGGTGAACATGTCCTTGTAGTTGTCCACGCCGACGAAGTTGCTGACTTCCTTGCCGTAGAAACTGCGCCAGACGGTGTAAACGATCGGGTAGACCACGAGCACACCGAGCAAGAGCAGCGCGGGCAGCAGGAACAGCAGCGCACGCCAGCTGGTGAGCCGTTCGACCACCCCGGTCCGAGCGCGCGGCTCGTCGCCGGTCGGACCGCTCGTCTTGTCGATCGACTGAGCAGCGTCGGGTTCGCTCACGGCGGCACCGGCCGGCGAGGGACCCTCGTCCCCCGCCGCCGGTGCCACGGCCTCCTTGTCAGTCATGGCTTACTGGAACGCCGCCTTGGCGTCCTTCTCGAGTTGGGCAGCGGTCCCTGAGACGTTGCTCGGGTTCTTCAGGAAGTCCTGCAGGTCCTTCCACTCGCCCTTGCCAACCGTCCCGCCGAACGCGGCCGGCGCGAGGTCGGACATGTCGAACCTGACATTGTCGCCCGCCTTGACGACCGCCTCGCCGATTGCCTTGGCGATGGGGTCCGGATAGTTCGACAAGTCAAGGTTCTTGTTCGCCGAGGAATACCCGCCCAACTTGGCCCAGATCGCGGCCGCCTCCGGCGAGGCGAGGTATTGCAGGAACGCCTGGGACGCCGGGCTGTCCTTCATGATGACCGCGACGTCACCACCGCCCACGACCGCTGGCTGCGCGCCAGCCGCGGGGAACGGGAACATCAGCGCATCCGTGCCGAGCTTCGACTGCGTGCTGTCGGTGATGACGCCAGAGACGAAGTCACCCTCGTAGACCATGGCCGCCTTTGGGCTTTTGCCGAAGACATTCGTCACAGAGGTCGGGAAGTCGGTTTGAAGAGAACCGGACGCGCCGCCGGCCATGAGCTTCTGGTCGCCCCACAGCTGGCCGAGCGTCTGCAGCGCCTTAGTCACCGACGGGTCGGTCCACGGGATCTCGTGCTTGGAGAGCTGGTCGTACTTGTCCGGACCGGCCTGGCTGAGATAGACGTTTTCGAACCAGTCGGTAAGCGTCCAGCCGTCGGCGCCGCCGACCGAGACCGGCGTGACGCCGGAGTCGGAGAGGGTCTTCGCGTCCTGGACGAAGTCGTCCCACGTCTTCGGCGTATCACTGATGCCCGCGTCCTGGAACGCCTGCGGGCGATACCACACGGTCGACTTGTTGGCGACCTTGTAGTAAACGCCGTAGAGCGTCCCGTCGACGCTGGCGAGGTTCTTCCAGATCGGGGCGAAGTTGGCGTCGACCGCCGCCTGGACGTCGGAGTTGACCTTCTTCAGCGAGCCCTGATCGGCGAACTGGACGAGAACGCCCTGCTGGGGAAGCATCGCGACGTCGGGCGGCGCGCCGCCCTCGAGCTTGGAGCCGAGATACGTGCTCACGTTGTCACCAGTGGGCGTATAGGTGACCGTCGCGCCAGTCTTTTGGCTGAAGCCGTTGAGTACCTGCTGGAAGTTCTGCTGCTCAGCACCTGTCCAGACTGCGGCGACCTCGATCTTCTGTCCCTTCAGGTTCTGGGCCTGGGTGGTGCTGCCACCGCCACTGTCGTCGTCCCCGCCGCACGCGGCAGCCGCGAGGGCGAGGGCGAGCAGGACGGGAACCGTACGTGTTATGCGCCTCATGCGCGCTGTCCTCTCCTACGGGTGAGTTTCCATGGAGGATCTTGGAGGTAGGCCATCGCCTCCTAGTCCCCCCAAATCGACAGTCCGGTGTCCGGGTCGAAGTAGTGCAGACGGTCGGTGGCGATATGCACCGTTACCGTGTCGCCGTCTCTGACCCTCGTCCGCGGACTGAATCTCGCGATCAGGTCGGTATGTGGCTGCTGATCGAGGCCGAGCACGTCGGTTCCCACGTCGCGGGCCAGTTCTTTGGTGTCGTCGGTCACGACCTGCGGGGCGTCCACCACAAAGTGGATCAGCACATCCGAGCCCATCGCCTCGACCAGGTCGGCCTTCGACTCGACCTGGCTGCCGTCCGCGTCCGGCACGAGGGAGGCATCCTCCATGTCCTCTGGCCTGATGCCGACGACCACCGTCTTACCGAGGTAGCCCCGCAACGCCGGCCGCTGGTTGAGGACCGCCCGGTTGATCCGCAGCTTCTGCTTGCCCACCGCCAGCTCGAGATCGCCGTCCTCGCCACCGCTGAGAATCCCCTGCAAGAGGTTCATCGCCGGCGAGCCGATGAAGCCTGCGACGAACAGATTCGTCGGGTGGTCATAGAGCACCTGCGGCTCGGCCACCTGCTGGAGCTCGCCCTTCTTCATCACCGCCACCCGATCGCCCAAGGTCATCGCCTCGGTCTGGTCGTGGGTGACATAGATGGTCGTGACGCCCAGGTCACGCTGGATGCGGGCGATCTCGGCGCGCATCTGAACGCGAAGCTTGGCGTCGAGGTTGGACAGTGGCTCGTCCATCAGGAACGCCTGCGGTTCCCTGACGATTGCCCGGCCCATCGCCACCCGCTGCCGCTGTCCGCCGGAGAGGTTGCGCGGCTTGCGATCGAGGTGCGATTCGAGCCCGAGGATGCGTGCGGCGTCGTTGACCCGGCGCTTGATCTCCGCCTTGGGCATCTTGCGCAGCTGCAGGCCAAAGCCGATGTTGTCCCGCACGGTCAGGTGCGGATAGAGCGCATAGCTCTGGAACACCATCGCGACGTCGCGGTCCCGAGCCGGGACCCGGTTGACGACCCGATCACCGATGAGGACCTCGCCCTCACTGATGTCCTCAAGCCCGGCGACCATACGGAGGGCCGTCGTCTTACCACAGCCTGACGGACCGACCAGCACAAGGAACTCCTTGTCCTGGACTTCCAAGTTGAGGTCTCGCACCGCCCGGGTACCGTCGGCATAGACCTTGCCGACATGGTCGAGTTCGACTTCTGCCACGCGAGCGCTCCCACCGACGGAGCTGCCCCGACCCGTTGAACGGGCGACGCGTCGCTATGCACGGCCAGCGGAACACCGGCCGGTGCGTGCCAGCCCAGAACCCGGCACGACGGATCGCGGTCAGCCAATTGCACGATCTGTGAGTCCGTCTGGAGATGTTCGTCAGCGGACATCTCCAAGCGGGCTCTTCCGTATCGCTCAGTGTGTCACCGATGCCTGGGATCACGGTCTATGGCGGGCCCGATGCGTGACCCAATCGTGATCGTTACGGAGTGTCGCGGAGGCTGACGACAGAGCTAAACGGCTGGTGGTCGAGACTCGAAGGGCGTACTCAGCACGACAGTTGTCCGGGTGGAGACCCCCGCCTTGGCGCGGATGACGCCGATCAGCATCTCCAGGTCGGCAGGTGACCCCACCCGTACCTTCAGGATGTAGTTCTCCTCCCCGGCGACGCTGTGGCAGGCTTCGATCTCCGACAGGTCGGCGAGCCGCTCCGCGGTGTCGTCAGGTGCGCTCGCCTCCAGCGGCTTCACCGAGATGAAGGCCGTCAGCGGGAGCCCTACCGCCTCGGCGTCGACCAGAGCTGCATAACCCTTGATCACGCCACGCTGCTCAAGCCGGCGAACCCGCTGATGGACCGCGGAGATCGACAGGCCGGCGGCCTTGCCGAGGTCCGTGTAGCTCATCCGCCCATCGCGGCTGAGCAGCCTGATGATCTGCCGGTCGAGGTCTTCCACGCTCGTACGGTAGCCGTTCGGCCCCGGGCAAGCGGATCATTGCGCAGCCGCGCCGGCGAGACGCATCAAGGGCACCTTCACCCGAACTGAACGGGTGACGGTGCCCCTCGTGCCTGGCCGGATCGCGGGAAGGCGCCATTCTTCAAACGGCCATGGTCAGCTTCGACTAGCGCGCGGCGAGATCGCGACCGATGACCACGCGCTGGATCTGGTTGGTCCCCTCGACGATCTGCAGGACCTTGGCCTCTCGGAGATAGCGCTCGACCGGATAATCCGCGACATAGCCGTAGCCACCGAGCACCTGTACGGCATCGGTGGTGACCTTCATCGCCATGTCAGTGCAGAAAAGCTTGGCCATCGCCGCCTGCGCCCGGTACGGGCGGCCGGCGTCGCGCCGCCGCGCGGCGGCGAGGTAGAGCGCCCGCCCGGCGGTCACGGCCGTCGCCATGTCGGCGAGCATGAACTGGAGACCTTGGAAGTCCATGATCGGCCGACCGAACTGCCGCCGCTGGCGTGCCCAGTCGACGGCTGTATCCAGGGCGGCCTGCGCTAGCCCCACGGCGCACGCCGCGATACCCAACCGGCCACCGTCGAGCGCGGCGAGTGCGATGGGAAAGCCCTGGCCCTCAGCGCCGATGCGTCGTGCGGCCGGGAGCCGCGCGCCGTCGAACATGACCTGGGTGGTGGGCGAGGCTGACAGGCCCATCTTTCGCTCCGGCGGCGCCGCGGCGAGACCGGACGTATCGCCGGGGACCAGGAAGCACGTGATGCCGCGCGAGCCGTCATCCGACGTCCGCGCCATCAACGCGTAGAAGTCCGCCTGACCGCCGTGACTGATCCAGGCCTTCGTGCCGCGTACTACATAGTCGTCGCCCTCCCTGATCGCTCGCGTGGTCATCGCCGCGGCGTCGGAGCCCGAGTGCGGCTCGGACAGGCAGTAGGCGCCGAGCAGCTCGCCACCGACCACGTCTGGGAGCCAGCGACGCTTCTGCTCCTCAGTCCCGTGGGCGGCCAGCGGATAGACCGCAAGGGTATGAACGCTGACGCCAAGGCCGACGGTCAGCCACACCGACGCCAGCTCCTCGACGACCTGGAGGTAAACCTCGTACGGCTGCCCGCCGCCGCCATATTCCTCCGGATACGGCAGCCCGAGCAGGCCGGCCCTACCCAGCGTCAGGAAGGCATCACGCGGGAAGCGGTGCGCCTCCTCGTCTCCGGCGGCTCGCGGCGCCAACTCAGCGGAGGCAAGCTCGTGAGCAAGCTTGAGCAACTCCACGGCTTCGGCAGTCGGTAGCTCGCGATCGACGGCGGATCGGGTCACGGTTGTTCCCTGGGTTGCGCCTGCCGGTCAGGCCGGCAGGACGATGAGCTCTCGTGGCCGCAGGTTGAGCCGTTCGACGCCGGTCTCCGTACACACGACAATGTCTTCGATCCGCGCTCCGTGCCGGCCAGGCAGGTATATGCCTGGCTCGATGGAGAAGGTCATCCCCGGCTCCAACGGGAGGTCGTTCCCCGCCACGATATAGGGATCCTCGTGGACGTCGAGGCCGATGCCATGGCCGGTGCGGTGGATGAAGTATTCGCCATAGCCGGCACCCGCGATGACGTCTCTAGCTGCGGCGTCGATGGCCTCGCAGGCGATCCCTGGCCCGACCGCGTCGCAGGCGGCGACCTGAGCGGCGAGGAGGACCTCGTAGTAGGCGAGGAAGTCATCGGGGGCCTCGCCCACGGCATAGGTACGCGTCTCATCCGAGCAGTAGCCGGCCTCCGTCGTGCCTCCGATGTCGACCACGACCGGGTCCCCGGGCTGGATCACCCGGTCCGATGTGTCGTGGTGCGGGCTGGCGCCGTTCGGCCTTGACCCGACGATGACGAAGTCGACGCGCACATGACCCTCGGCGATGATCGCGTCAGCGATGTCCTTACCCACGTCACGCTCGCTGCGGCCGGCCCGCAGCCACTCGCCGATCCGCTCGTGGACACGATCGATCGCCTGCCCGGCGCGACGAAGCTCCTCGATCTCCTCAGGACTCTTGCGCATCCGCAGCTCACGCAAGATGCCACCCGCCAACCGCTGGTCGGCTGTGGGCAGCGCACGGCGGAACCCCAGAACCTTTTCGGCCCACATGTGGTTGTCAACTGCTACCGCGCCGGCGGCGGGAATCGCCGCGGCGACGAGCGCGTACGGATCCTCCGTCTCACTCCAGGCCTTGATGTCCAAGCCCAGCTGACCGACCGCAGACGCCACAGCGGCCGCTTTCTCCAGCTGAGGTACGAACAGCACGGGGTCGCCCGCCGCAGGCACGACGAGACAGGTCAGCCGCTCCAGTGGCATCGCCGCATAGCCAGTGAGATATCGCAGATCCGTGCTCGGGGTGATCAGCAGGGCATCCAGTCCGGACTCAGCGGCGGCCTTCTGCGCGCGAGCCAACCGGTCATGAAAGTGAGCGGTCACGAGCGCCAGGTTAGCCGCCACCGGCAGGTTGTCGCCGCGGTGGTGGAGAATGCCGGGCGTGGGGTCGCGCCTGATGCTGCTTGACGCCGCGTCGCTCTATTTCCGTGCGTTCTTCGGGGTCCCCGAGACGACGACGGCGCCGGACGGCACCCCGGTCAACGCCGTGCGTGGCTTCCTCGACATGGTCGCTTACCTGGTCGCGCGTGAGCAGCCGACGGACCTGGTGGCATGCATGGACGCCGACTGGCGCCCTGCCTTCCGGGTCGCCGCCGTCTCGTCCTACAAGGCGCACCGCCTCGCGCCCGACGGTCACCTCGAGATCGTCCCCGACACTCTCGAGCCGCAGATCCCGATCATCGAGGCCGTTTTGGCCGCGCTCGGCATCGCGGCGGTCGGCGCGCCGGGCTACGAGGCTGACGACGTCCTCGGCACCTTGTCCGCGCACGCGAGCGTGCCGACGGACGTCGTGACCGGCGA
The DNA here is from genome assembly GCA_036001885.1 of Actinomycetes bacterium. GTDB lineage: Bacteria > Actinomycetota > Actinomycetes > JAKEEW01 > JAKEEW01 > DASYTV01. The sequence goes on along the minus strand of DASYTV010000345.1, from coordinate 6,278 downwards.
TCGCGATCTCTTCCAGGTCGTCGACGACGTCCGCGAGGTCCGGGTGCTCTACACCGGGCGCGGCGTGCGCAACCTCGAGATCGTCAACGAGAGGTTCATCGCGAAGAAGTATGGAATCCCCGGACGGGCCTACGCCGACTTCGCGACACTGCGCGGCGATCCCAGTGACGGCCTGCCCGGGGTCGCGGGGATCGGCGACAAGAGCGCCGCGTCGCTGATCGCCGGCTACGGTTCGATCGAGGGCCTGCTCGCCGCGCTCGACGATCCGCGGTCCGGGCTCGCGCCCGGCATGCGACGCCGCCTCGCCGACGCACGAGATTATCTGGCCGTGGCACCGTCCGTCGTCCGGGTGGCCACCGACATCGCGCTGCCGGAGTTCGACAGCACACGCCCGACCGAGCCGGCAGATCCAGTCGCCCTGGTTGCTCTCGCCGACCGCTGGAACCTCGACAGTTCCCTCAACCGCCTGCTCAACGCACTCGATGATCGGTAACGTCCGGTTCGGGACATCCTCTTTGGCGGACGCCGGAGGCACCGCTGCAATCCTGACCGTCATCCCACCGACGAGTAGGCGACCACGCCCCGGCGGAGTGCGTCGACAGCGGCCCGCGCGTTGCCGGCGATGGGCGAGGCCCGATCGACCGCATCGGCGGCGTCGGCAATCTGGCCGAGCAGGTCGATGAGCTGGCGGACCCAGCGGACGAAGTCACCGGCCGGGAGATCACTGCCGGTGAGGACAGCGTCGAGGCGCTGACCTGACGCCCACCGGTACGCCGCCCACGCGAAGCCGAGATCCGGTTCGCGGAGGAAGTCCAGCCGGTGCTCCTTTTCCAGCGCGTCGAGCTCGGCCCACAGCTTCACCATCGCGCCGAGCGCATCCCTGGCCGCGCCGCCAGGCAGCCGGGGCGGGGCGACCTCGTCTGGTTGGCGCGCCTCATAGACCAGTGCGGAGACGACGGCCGCGAGTTCGGCTGCGGAAAGGTTGTCCCAATGGCCCGCGCGCAGACACTCGGCTGTGAGGAGGTCGAGCTCGGTATACAGACGCCCGAGCTGCTTGCCCTCCTTCGTGATATCGCCGTCGGAGAGATAGCCGAGAGACTCGAGCAGCGCACACACCCGGTCGAACGTACGGGCGATCGTGTTGGTACGTCCTTCGACCCGCCGCTGCAATCCGGCCGTCTCCCGTTCCAGACGGAAGTACCGCTCTGCCCACCGAGCGTGGTCCTCCCGGTCAGGGCAGCTGTGGCCTGGGTGGCGGCGGATCTCGCTGCGCAGCCGGGTGATCTCCGCATCATCGGCGGGCTCAAGGCGCCGTTGTGGACGGACGGCCTGGAGGCTCAGCCCCTTTTCCGCGGCTAGGTTTCGCAGCGACGAGGCCAGGTCCCGCCGGGACTGCGCCGATCGCGGATTGAAGCTACGCGGGATGCGCATCCGGTCCAGCGCGTCGACCGGCGCGGGGAAGTCGACCAGCGACAGCTTGACCACCTGCCGTTCCGCGGTGAGAACCGTCGGACGCGGATCTTCCCTGCCGGCAGAGAAGCCGGGATCGAGTACCACGGCGAGCCCCGCCCGGCGGCCTGCTGGCACTCGGATCACATCGCCGGGCCGCAGCCGTTCGAGAGATTGGATCACTGTCGCGCGCGCCGCCGCCTTGCCACGTCTGGCAAGGTCGGCTTCGCGGTCCGACAGCTCCCGGCGCAACGCCGCGTACTCCATGAAATCCCCGCGATCGCAGATCGCCGCCTCCCGGTAGCCAGCCAGCGCCTCCTCATTTCGTTGCACCTGGCGAGCGAGACCGACGACCGCGCGGTCGGCCTGGAACTGTGCGAATGATGTCTCGAGTAGCTCGCGTGCGGTGGCTCGACCCACCTGGCCGACCAGGTTCACCGCCATGTTGTACGAGGGGCGGAAGGAGGATCGCAGCGGGTAGGTCCGGGTCGACGCGAGCCCGGCGACAGCGGTCGGGTCGATACCTGGCTGCCACAACACCACTGCATGGCCCTCGACGTCGATGCCGCGCCGGCCGGCACGACCGGTGAGCTGGGTGTACTCTCCCGCAGTCACGTCTGCATGCGTCTCCCCGTTCCACTTGACCAGCCGCTCGAGGACTACAGAACGCGCCGGCATGTTGATGCCGAGCGCCAGTGTCTCCGTGGCGAACACGGCCTTGATCAGCCCACGTACGAACAGCTCTTCGACGACCTCCTTGAAGGTCGGCAGCATGCCGGCGTGGTGAGCGGCGACACCCCGCTCCAACGCGTCGAGCCACTCGTGATAGCCGAGGACCTCAAGGTCCTCGTCCGGGATCACGGCGCATCGTTCCTCGACATACTCCCTGACTTCGATGCGCTCGGACGGGGAGTTGAGGCGCATCCCGGCGTACACGCATTGGCTGACCGCGGCCTCGCAGCCCGCCCGGCTGAAAATGAAGGTGATCGCCGGAAGCAGGCCTTGGCTGTCCAAAATGTCGATGACATCAGACCGGCTCGGGACCAGCCAGCGGGGCGCCCGCGGTGGTCGGCCGCGACCGCGGCGCCTGGTGTCGTACGGCCGCGTCGCGCGCTGCTCCTCGCCCCGAATCAAGCGGACCAGCGCGGGGTTGACCTCGCGGCTGGCGCTGGCGGTCTCTCCGGTGCCGGTACGACGCTCCGCGAAGAGATCGAACAGCCGGCGACCGACGAGCAAATGCTGCCAAAGTGGCACAGGGCGGTGCTCCTCGACGATGACCGTCGTGTCTCCGCGGACGGTCACCAGCCAGTCGCCGAACTCCTCGGCGTTCGAGACTGTCGCAGACAGCGAGACCAGCGTGACCGAATCCGGCAGATGAATGATCACTTCCTCCCAAACGCCGCCGCGGAATCGATCGGAGAGGTAGTGGACCTCGTCCATCACGACGTAGCCGAGTCCAGCCAAGGTGGGCGAGCCGGCGTAAAGCATGTTGCGGAGAACCTCGGTCGTCATCACGACAACCGGCGCCTCCCCATTGATGCTGTTGTCCCCGGTCAGCAGGCCGACGCTCGCCGTTCCGTAGCGGCTGATCAGGTCCGCGTACTTCTGGTTGGAGAGTGCCTTGATCGGGGTGGTGTAGAAGCATTTCTGGCCACGGCTGAGCGCGAGATGAACGGCGAACTCCCCCACGACCGTCTTGCCCGCGCCTGTCGGAGCTGCCACGAGGACGCCCTGGCCGGCTTCCAATGCTTGGCACGCCCGGTCCTGGAACGGGTCCAGGCCGAACGGGTAGAGCTCGCGGAACGAGGCGAGCGCGGAGCGGGACTCGGCCTGCCGACGGCGGGCAGCCGTGTACTGCTCGGCAGGTGACGGCATACGGCCAGGCTAGCCGCAGTCTCGCAACCACCCCCTGCCGCGATCACTAGGGGGTAGCCGGCGCGAGGACAGACACGGCGCCCTGCACGGCCTCACAGGTCGCCGGCAGCCGGCCGACCCGCTCACCGTCGCCGTAAGCGATCACGCCCGGCGAGTCGATCAGCACCTTCCTGGCCTTGCGGACCTCGACCTGTGGGTGCTTGACGTGTTCCCCCGAGTAGACCTTGGGAAAGATCCGGATCAGGGTCAGCCTTGAGACTGGGTGGACGATCGTCAGGTCCAGCTCGCCGTCCGTCAGAGATGCCTCTGGGCACATCTTGAGCCCGCGGCCATACCACGGCCCGTTGCCGATCGCGATCAGCATGGCGTCAAGAGCCTGCTGGTCTCCGTCCGTGCTCAGGGTGTACGAGAGAGGGCGGAAGGACGCCAGCTCGGCGAAAACAGCGGCGTTGTACCGCAGTTGGCCGGGCAGCCGCCGGAGCCGGTCGGAGCGCATGTTGACCCGGGCGTCGAAACCGACAGCGAGGATCGTCCCCACCCAGGTGACCTTGCCGTCCCCGGTGGTGACCCGCAGGGCATCCACCGGCTGCACGGTGCCGTGTGCGATCACGTCGATCGCCTGTGCGGGATCGGTGAGCGGCACGCCGACCGCGCGGGCGAAGTCGTTGCCGCTGCCTGCCGGGAGAATGCCGAGCGTCGTCCCGGTGGCTGCGACCGCCTGCAGTGCCAGATGGACCAGGCCGTCGCCGCCGATGGCGACAAGGACGTCAGCACCGTCGGCGACCGCCTCTCGGGCGAGTTGCCCCGACTCCTCGGCACGTGCACCGGCGATGGTCCGTACCTCGTCCCCCGCGGCCGCCAGGGCAGTCGCCAGCTCACCCGCGAGCGCGGGAGCGCGGCCTCGTCCTGAGGTGGGATTGACGAGCAAGGCGATATCGCGGGACACAACGGGCTCCGGTCACGGACGGCGACGCTTGACCGCACGGTAGCCGAGTATTTGGCTCCAGCGTTCCGTCAACGAAGTCTCCTTGCGTTCCCCGGTCCCGCCAGTGCGTACCCACGGAAACCTGGTCCGCCCGCTGTCACGCCCGCAGCACCTCACCAACGCGCCTGCCGTATGCCTCTTGCATCCGAGGCACGTCGTCCGCGAGGCCGGAAAGGTCTGCCTGCGGCTCCCGCCGGGCTCACGCCGTCGTCACCTCCATGTCCAGCTCCCCATGAAGAAGACTTCCAGCCGAAAGCAGCCGTGATCCTAGCTAACAGACTCGACCACCTCTTGAAGCAGATGCACTGAGCGGACGAAGGCATGCTGATTTGCTCGGAGCATCTCGTCGGAGTTCTCAATCAGCACGGCGATCGGCTCGGCCGAATCGCGCATCAGGTCGCCGACACAGTCATCGAAGCCGTCCCAGTTCGCCCGGTAGTAATCGGGGAAGCCCAGAGCGCCGCCTAACAATCCGAGGAAGGCGCGCTCGTCGGCAGCACCACCCACGTCGATCTCCGCTAGAGCGAAACCAGCGGCCCGAAGTACAGAGCGCAACCGCGTGTGGTCACCCGGGTCGACCAGGTATGGCTGCTGCGGCAGCCAAGGCGCGATGGTTCGAAGCGGAATCCACTCATTCACCCCGGTCTCCGTATCTGCTTCGGTCTGTCGTCGGCCGCGTCTGCCGTCCAGAGCATGGCTATGAAGCGTGCAAGGCTACCCTGACGGGATCATCACCGCCCGGCTCGCGGGCACCCGCTGGCCAGCGCGCGAGCCGAGACCCGCTGGACGTTGACGCCGCAGTCGCGGAGCTACGTGAGATCGCGCAAGGCGCGCGCTGACCTGGTCGCCGAACAGGCCGGGCTGCTGCTCGGTGCGCGGGCAGCGACCATCGCCGAGAACTGGCCCGCTGTCGTCGTCGCGCAAGCCGCCCTACTAATTGGTGCGGGCGAGGCGCTCCTTCGGCGGCCGCGCAGAGCCGGTCGAGGGACGTGGGTCGAAGGCGGGGTAAAGGGCGCGCGGTCTACGGGCATGGTTCTCATGACGTGGGGTCCAGGAGTGAAGCGGTCTAGGGACCTCGGTCGGTGTTGTCGGTGGGATGGTGGTCGGGGTCGGGGATGATCTCGATGCGGCCGTCGAGGCGGCGGATGATGGCCTGCCCGGACAGGTGGAGTTGGGTGTGGTGGTATCCGCACAGCATGATCAGGTTGTGGAGGGAGGTAGCCCCGCCGCGGCCCCAATGCTGGCGGTGGTGGCAGTCGCACCAGACAGCGGGGACGTCGCAGCCGGGGTATTGGCAGTGCCGGTCGCGGATCATTACCGCGCGGCGCAGCCCGGCCGGCACCACCCGGGTAGTCCGCCCGACATCCAGAGGCTGGGACGCGGGGTCGGTGATGATCCGATGCACAGAGGCGTCGCAGAGCAGGCGGCGCAGCAGGCTCGCCGAGATTGGCCCAGTCCAGGCCAGCTCGCCAGGTTCGGCGCCGGCACGCTCCTCCAGCTCAGCCAACGGCACGATCACCGCGACCTGGGGCCGCTCGCCTCCGTTGGTCGGCGGTGCGCCGAAGCTGAGCACGCGGCGGCATATCTCGGTCAACGCGTCGGCGCGGCGCTGCCCGGGGGTGCGGGTGTCGTCGGCCCCGGCAGGACCGGCGAAGGCGTGGATGGCGGTCATCACGGTCTCGGTACCCAGCGGATCCATCGTGCCCTCGATCACGCCCAGCCCGGCGAAGGTCTTGGCCACCGACAGATCGCGCTGGGCGAACGCGTCCCACTCCTCGGCTGCCGCCCGCTCGGGCGCGGCTTGAATCCGCAGCCGTCGGCAGGCACCGGCCAGCCGCAGTGGATCGATCCGCTCGGCCAACCCGACCAGCTGCTCTTCCAACTTTGCAGCCTTGCCCGGATCGGCCAGACAGGGTCGGATCTCGGCCATCGTGCGGGCCAGGATCCGGGCGTGGGCCAGCAGCATCCG
>DASYTV010000344.1:0-3053 GCA_036001885.1 Actinomycetes bacterium | reverse complement strand
AGGGTGCGCAGCCGGAGGAGGCCCTCCCACACATCCACGAAACGGGTGGTTAGTGGTGCGGGACCGAGCCGGAGCCGATCGGGCGAGCGGAAGTCCGGGATTACACGGCTCCTATCGATGTACGCCTGGCAGATCGGCCACGCGTGCTCGTGCTGCAGCGATACGTGCGCACCCCGCCGGGCCGGGTCGCGAGGGGTGGCCACCGAGAAACCGAGCGGTGTCAGCCACGCATCTGCAAGATCGATCAGGTAGGACGTGAGCGCCGTCCCCTTCGCGCGCACGCGGTCCATGCCCGCCTCGGCGAGCAGCCGCGCGCCTTCCTCCACCGCGTAGACGCCGAGGATGGGCGGCGTACCGGCCATGAAGCGACGGACGTCTGGCTCCGGGTCGTACGCCGGTCCCATCGCGAACATGTCCCGTTGGCCGAACCAGCCCCAGATCGGCTGGCGGAGATCCTCCTGCAGCTCGCGGCGCACGTAGAGGAATGCCGGTGAGCCCGGTCCGCCATTCACATACTTGTACGTGCACCCGACGGCAAGATCGGCCCCGGCTGCTGAAAGCTCCACCGGCACCGAGCCCACCGAGTGGCAGAGATCCCATAGCACGAGCGCGCCGCGCTCGTGCGTGAGCCGGGTGATCTGCGCCATGTCGGCCAGCGCTCCCGATCGATAGGCGACATGTGAGAGCGTGACCAGCGCCGTGTCCTCGTCGATGGCGGCGGCGAGGTCGTCGAACGCGGGGCCGTGGACCGGGTCGGAGCCGATCATTCGCACGGTCGACCCGCGCGCCGCAGCCAATCCCTCGATCACATAGCGATCTGTCGGGAAGTTGTCGTCATCGGTGATGATGACGTGCCGTCCAGGGCGGGCGTCCAGGGCCGCCGCGGCCAGTTTGTAGAGGTTCACGGTCGTCGAGTCTGAAACCGTGACCTCACCTGAGTCGGCGCCAACCAACGTGTCTGCGATGAGATCACCGACCCGTGTGGGCAGATCGATCCAGTGGTCCCAGGAGCGGATGAGATCCCGGCCCCATTCCTCGTCTACCGCACGGGCCAAACGCTCTGGCGTCGTACGCGGCAGCCGCCCCAGGGAGTTGCCATCGAGGTAGATCAAGTCGGGGTCGTCGATCACAAAGCGCCCGACGAAGGCGGCAAGATCGTCGTCCGCGTCAAGCTTCTCCGCGTACGACCGCTCAGTCGGGCTGCGGGTCATGCCGGTCACGCTAGCCCCGGTCGGCCAGCCCATGGATGGCGGGAAAAGGCCACTAGAGAACGCCTCCGTTCACCGATGTGCGCAGGTCGTGAATGCCATCGGGCTCCTGCTGCGGGGCGTGACCGCCGAGCCGGACATCGTTACCGAACGGTGACTGACCCGCTGTATCAGATCGGCCGCAGCGAGCCTCTAGTAGCCAGGGTGTCTCCCGAGGCATGAGGCGCCCGGCCGGCGAGCCTGTCGTCGGACCCGAGGGGGTTGACGTGGCGCGTATCGGAGTCCTGTACATGCGCGTGGTTAGTCAAGGGTCCGGTCACCAGCGACGGCTCGCCGGCACCTGGGGAGCCGGCGGAGGCGGGCTCGAGCCGTGGCGCCACGGGGGCCACGGATCGGCGCCGGCCAGGAGCAGCCGCGGTGCACGGGGCCGAGGTCGTCGTCCACCCAGCGGAGGGGCCGGAGGGGGTGCCGAGCGGAGAGGCGATCACGGGGGTGTCGCCTCACCGCCCGGTCCGGCACCGAAGGGTCCAGGAGCCGGGACAGCGGACGGGTGCGTCGATTACATTGCGCCCGTGACGGCCACCCCGGCGGACGGTCCTGCAGCCCAGAGCACCAACGAGCTCGCTACCGAGAATGTCGCCCTGCTCGTCAGGGCTGCGACGGACGGCGATCAGCGGTCGTGGAATGAGCTTGTACGACGCCACGCCCGGCTCGTCTGGTCGATCGCAAGAGCGCATGGCCTGGCCGCCGCGGACGCGGCCGATGTGAGCCAGACCGTGTGGCTTCGGCTCGTCGAATACCTGGGCACTCTGCGTGAGCCCACGCGGTTGCCTGGGTGGCTGAGCACCGCGGCGCGGCGGGAGTCGTTGCGGGTGCTCCACGAGCAGAGCAAGGAGACCCTCGACAGCGAGATGGTCGAACACATGGCAGGCGATGTCGCCGAGTCCCCGGAAGTTCAAGTGCTCGCGGCCGACCGCGCGAGACAGGTCTGGGCGGCGCTGCGGTTGCTGCCGCAGAACTGCCAGGTGTTGCTGCGGGCCCTTGCCGCGTCGGCCGAGATGCACTACGCGCAGATCGCACAAGGGCTCAACATCCCGGTCGGCAGCATCGGTCCGACCAGGCAGCGATGCATCAAGCAGCTGAGAACGGCACTGGCCTCGGTCACAGGCGGCTGACGCCGCCGCAGCATGCGGACATAATCGGAGAATCGGAAGAGACGACGGGGATTGGGATGACGACCTGGCCGGATGAGGAACGAGAGCTGCTGGCCGAGGTGGCCAGGGCCGCCGAGCTCGCCGACCCGGTGCCGTCAGAGGTGCTCGAGGCTGCCCGCGCCAGCCTGACATGGCTGCGCGTCGATGCGGAGCTGGCAGAGCTCCTGGCGGACTCCGAGAGTGCGCCGAGCGCGGTGCGGAGTGAGCAGGGCTCGCGGCTCGTCTCGTTCGCGGCCGGTGACGTCGCGATCGACCTCGAGGTGATCGCTGCCGGCGATGCTAGGCGGCTCGTCGGCCAGATGAGTCCCGCCGGTGCGGTCGACATCGAGATCCGTCACGCGGTCTCGGGATCAGCGACCCAGATACCCATCGACGACCTCGGCCGCTTCACCGCCGAGCGCGTACCGCCGGGCCTGATCAGCCTGGTCAGCACTCCCCCTGGCGCATCCGTGCCGGTCGCCACCACCTGGATCCGGATCTGACACCTGCATTCCGTGCTGCCAGAATGCAGCCCGTCTGGGTGGTTGCGACGGTCGCCGTGACGGGGCGAGCTTTCTGGAGGCGGGACCGACGATGGCAACGTACGTTCTGATTCACGGCGCCGGCGGCTCGGACTCCTGGTATTGGCACC
>DASYTV010000343.1:0-5551 GCA_036001885.1 Actinomycetes bacterium | reverse complement strand
CCGTGGGCGCGGTCTCCGCGAGGTAGCTGTCGACGAGCGAGATAGGCAGCCGGCCGGTTCCCGCGAGGAGGTCGTGGAAGTCGCGCAGGCTGCCGCGGGCCTGGTGGAGCCACTCGTCGCGCATGCGCTGGATCTCCAAGGCCCCGGTGAGGTACGACGCCGCCTGCGTCGGCCAGGCGCAGTAGCGCAACACTTCCGCCCGCGCGGTGTCCGGTGACAGGGATGCTCTCGTCGACATGTGCTCCGTTGCCTCGTCAATAGTCATCTCGCCAAGGTGCAGCGAGGTATCGACCACGATGCGGGCCGCGCGGAAGAGCCGCATATCCACCTGGCGAAGCTCGGCTCGTGGATCGGCGAAGAAGCCTTGCTCCTTCATCATCTCTTCGACGTAGAGTCCCCACCCCTCGGTGAAATAGGCCGAGCTGAAGACGTAGCGCAGCGGACGGCGCTGGTGAGCGGCCAGATGAGCCATGTGCCAGTGGTGGCCCGGGTACGCCTCGTGCACGGTGATCGTCGGTTGCGAGGAGTAGGCATTGGTGGCCATCCGCTGCCCGACCTGCTCCGCGGTAGCACCGTCCGGCGGGTAGGGGACGTAGAACGTCCCGTGGCGAGGACGGCTTGAGAACGGCGGCGGCGCCATGTAGTGCGCGACGGCGATCACCGGCCTGGTGAACGGCTCAGAGGGCAGGACCTGGCACGACTCCCCCTCCGGGAGGGTCACCAGCTCGTTCTCGCGACAAAACGCCCGAGCCGCCGCGGTCGCCTGTTGGTAGCCGGCGAGCATGGCCGCGGGTGTAGGCGGATGGTCCCGGTCGAGCTCGCCGAGTAGCGCCCGCCAATCCTCGTCGCCGCGCAGCTCCCTGGTCCTCCGTCGGAGATCGTCGGCGAGCTCCTGCCAGACCGCGCGACCACGTTGTCGCATCTCGCGGGCACCGTAGCTGAGGCCCTCGGCGTGGCGCAGCAGCCCGTCGTACCGTGATTCACCGATCCCCCAGTCACCGGTCGCCTTCTCCGCCAAACCCTCGAGGAACCCGGCGAAGTCGTCGAAAGCCACGCCGGCGGCCTCGCCGGCTCCGGCGACCATCGCGCGCTGATCGTCAGGCACCTGTCCCGCGATCGATCGCGCGTAACCGGCACCTGCTCTGGCCATGCCGATGCCGCGCTCGACCAGCTCCGGCGCCGCAAGCTCGGCCTCGAGGTTCGCCCGGCCCTGTGCGAGCAGCTCGGGGGCCCCACGCAACCGGGCTGCGAGGGCGGCCGCACGACCGGGATCATCGGCGTCGCGGTTGAGCAGGAGAAGCTGAAGGCTGGTCAGCACACTGCCTGCATAGTCGTCGGGGCTGCGCCGCCAGCCCTCCCAATCCCGCATGACCTGGCGGCCGCGCAAGACCATCATCACCAGGTCGCGGTCGACACGTTCATCCAGGTCGAGCTCGTCGTCGAGGGCCTCGAAGCGTTGTAGCCAGACGTCTTCGCGCCGCTGTCGCTCGACGATGGCTACGGCGCTCTTGTCCGCGACCCGGTCGTCATGATCGGTGATGCCGAGAAAGGTCCCGAGATTCGGCTCGGCCGCCAGCTGGTCCTCGAGGAGCTCCGCGGCGAGGCGGTCGAAGGGGCGGGTCCCAGTCGGAATCGGCATGGCGCGAACCTACCCGACGGGTTGGTCTGGCGATCCGCTCGTGACGCTGGAGCGGCGAAGCTCGTCCCGCAGCTGCGTGCCGACGCGCCTTGTCTCTCGATGGTTCACCAGGCTTCCGGCGATCGCTCCAGTCAGCAATGGACCGAGCGTCGTGAGATTCCTCGCGGCGCGACCGAGCAGTCGGCGGCGCACTTGCAGCTTGGCGGCCGTACTCAGGCCAACAGTGAGTATCGCCGGATCGAGCGGGTCGACGCCGCGCCGGCTGGCCCACGACGAGGTATACGCCAAGATCGGTGAGCCACCGCCCTGAGGCCGTCGTCCGTACAGCTCATGCAGCTCAGCTATCAGCTTCACCTCGATGGCGGCCACTACCAGGGTCTCGATAGCGAGTTGGACCGGCAGCGACAGCAAGGTCGGAGGGGCGGTGAACTCTACGGCAGTGAGCGCCCCCCAACCGGCGCCGACGGCGGCGGCGGACTTGGCAGCGGTACGAATGAGGGACTCTGCGATCTCCTCGTCGGTCTCGTCTGGATGATGTTTCAGAAGCATTGCACGGTCGCGGATCCGGAGTCTGGGCGCCGTCTCGATCAGGACGTCGGCCAGCCAACGGCCGCTCGCAACCGCCCCGGCGCCGGCGGCACGGGCGCTCGAGACCAGTGCCTTGGCGAGCGCCGCCATTGAGCGGGTGCGTCCCGACGGGGAAGACTCCTGCTCATCAGAGACCCTCGCGACCAGGTCCGCGGCCTGCTGGCGAGGGTCATCGTCAGGTGGGTCGATCTCATTGGGAGAGGGCATACGAGGTTGTTCCCGTCCGGTGACAGACGTCAATCCACTCAGCAGCCTGCGCGACAACCCGCTCAAGCTGCGCAGTCCATGCAGATCTGCTGCCCGTTTCTCTCGCCTGCGAGCTGGCTGCGGTGGTGGACGAGGAAGCACCTGGAACAGGTGAACTCGTCGGCCTGCCGCGGCAGGACCCGGACGCTGAGCTCTTCGTTGGACAGGTCAGCACCAGGCAGCTCAAAAGTCTCAGCAAGCTCGCTCTCGTCAGTATCAACGGCACCGGAGGTCTTGTCCGAACGGGTCCGGGCCTTCAGTTCCTCGATGCTGTCTTCGGTGAGATCGTCGTCGGTCTTACGTGGGGTGTCGTAGTCGGTCGCCATTTCCCTCTCCCCCTTCGGGTGTTCACTGTGCGCGTGCCTAAGCACGCCCCCGGCGGGAGCGATCGCCGTCGCCGGAAGCTGTAACTCCGACAGGCCGGGGTTTGTGCCCGCCGAGTACTCCTGGGCCGGAGATTGTGCCTCATCGATCACGTTGAAACACGCCGAGGTCGAATATCCCAAGGTCGTGTCGCGCCGCGGATCCTCCGACCAGGAGTTTCGCTGGGAACACCGGCCACCGGCCTAACATTCCCGATCCGTCCCCAAAGATTCGAGGATCCGGTTCCGAACCTCGGCGGCCCGTGCTCCTGCGCTCGGTGCGATCTTCCTCAGGTAGGCGTTTGCTACTTACCGGGGAGCCTCGACGCAACGGACGCCCTGGTCGCCGACGGTTGCGGCGTGACGAGTGCCCGGCGGCAAGTCCAGGCGGTCTCCAGCGGCAAGTGCAAGATCACCCTCGTCCGTGTGAAAGATGATCGATCCGCGCACGCAGTAGAGCACCTTGTGGTAGGCGTGGTCGTGCCAACCGTATCGATCACCGGGCGCGTTCCCCCAGCCCTGCGGCGTTAGTCCCTCGGCGCGCATCGAGGCGACGACTTCGTTCTCTGTGAGCGGCGAGCCCGACTGGGCTCGAGTGACCAGGCTCCTATCCATGCGTACAAGATCTCCCTGTCCGTCAGTCGCGGTCCGCGTTTAGCTCGACGAGGAGATCATGGATGGTCTCGAAGAGGCCGGGTGGCGCCGCCAAAACCATGTCGGCCGATGGCGGCGAGCCGCGCAGCCCCTCCACGCGCGCTCCTGCCTCGCGGGCGATCAACACACCAGCAGCGAGGTCCCAGGGCTGTGGGCCGCGCTCATAGTAGGCGTCCAACCTGCCGCCGGCGACCGCGCACAAGTCGGCGGCGCACGAACCGAACCGCCGGATGTCTCGCACCCGCGGCAACAGCCCTCTCACCACGTCGGCCTGATGTGCGCGCCGTGCGACCTCATATCCGAAGCCGGTTCCGGCAAGGGCGTAGCCGAGGTCCGGCGGTAGGTTGCACCGGATGCGCTCGTCATCCCGATACGCGCCCTCGCCGAGCACGGCTGTGTACGTCTCACCGAAGGTGGGCACGGCCACGACGCCGACTGCCAGGTCGCCGTCGACCTCGATGCCGATGCTCACCGACCAGCCGGGCAGCCCGTAGAGATAGTTGACGGTGCCGTCGATCGGGTCGACCAGCCAACGCACCCTGGTCGTACCGGTGTCGGCGGACCCCTCCTCGCCGAGCACGCTGTCGTCAGGTCGCGCTTCCTTGATCAGGTTGACGATCAACCGCTCGGCTGACCGGTCCATCTCGGTGACGACATCGGTGGGGCTCGACTTCGTCGCCGCCACGTCAACCCGGTCCGGGCGCTTGTCGACGAGGAGGACCGCCGCCTGCCCCGCAGCGTCCAGGGCGAGCTCGCGCAAGCTGTGCAGGTCGACCGGCGATCCCATCGATCAGTCGCCTCCATCCGTCTCGGTGCCAGACACGGCTGGTCGCCGGCCACGTGGGTTGGGGCAGCAGCCGGCCGGGCAGAGGTCGTGGCCGGGTCCATGCCCGCCGAGCGCTTCACGCCTTGACGCTGGCGTGCCCCTCAGCCGCTCCATCGCCAGGTCGCGGACCAGCGCGACGAAACGCGGATCGGTGCCTGGCGTCGCCGCCCGCGCCAGTGGCAGGCCGAGCTCCTCGGCGGCCTCGCGCGCCTCCACGTCCAGGTCGTAGAGCACCTCCAAGTGATCGGACACGAATCCGATCGGCACCAGGACCGCACCAGGCGTGCCTGCTTTCGACACCCGCCGCAGGTGATCCACAACGTCCGGTTCGAGCCACGGCTGCGCCGGCGGACCGGACCGGGACTGGAACACCAGATCCCAGTCATGGTCGGTCCCGGTCTTCTCCGCGACGCCGGCGACGACGAGAGCCGCCGCCTCCTGATGCTGGGCGAGATAGGCGCCTCCGGCCGGACCGCTCGAGGCCGCCCACGCATGGGGAATGGAGTGAGTAGTGAAGACGAGCCTGGCACCGTCCGGCATGCCCGCGAGCGCGGTGACGGTCGCATCGACGAACGGCTCGATGAAGCCCGGGTGGTTGAAGTAGTGGCGTAGCCGTGCTAGCTCGGGTGCGCTGTCACCGACGCTCAATCGGGCGTCCGCCATGTTCTCCCGGTATTGGCGGCAGCCGGAGTAGGAGGCGTACGCCGCCGTGACAAATACCAGCGCGCGCTTGATCCCATCGGCTGTCATCTTCCGCAGTGTGTCGGTGAGCATGGGATGCCAGTTGCGGTTGCCCCAGTAGACCGGCAGCGGAATGTCGTTGGCGGCGAAGTCGGCACGAATGGCGGCGAGCAGCTCGCGGCATTGGTCGTTGATCGGGCTCCTGCCACCGAAGCGGTAGTAGTGCTCCCCCACCTCCGCGAGTCGTTCGGATGGGATGCCTCGGCCACCGGTGACGTTCTGCAGGAACGGGATCACGTCATCCGGCCCCTCAGGCCCGCCAAACGACAAGAGCAACAGCGCGTCGTAGGTCATCCCGTCCCCATCCACCCATCCTGGCACCCGCTGAAGGCTGGCATGAGGGGCACCTTCACACGACGCTTCTATGGGTTGTCAAGTGGTTGCGGCTGTCTCCATGAGCCGGAACAGTTGCCGGGCTGCGTAGCGCTTGAGGCAGCGGCGGATCTCGGGGTCGGTCTTCTGCCCGGCACGGCGCTGGGTCGTGTAGTCCTGGGT
>DASYTV010000342.1:0-1748 GCA_036001885.1 Actinomycetes bacterium | reverse complement strand
TGGGCGGTCGGGACCGAGCTCAACCTGGTCAGGCGGCTCGCCAACCAGCACCCGGACAAGACGATCGTCTTCCTCGACCGGATGGTCTGCTTCTGCTCGACGATGAACCGCATCGACCTGCCGCACCTTGTCTGGTCTCTTGAGTCGCTCGCCGCCGGCAACGTGGTGAACCGGATCGTCGTCGACGAGGAGACGGCGCACTACGCGAGGCTGGCCCTGGATCGGATGCTCGCGTTGCCGGCGGTCGGTGCCAAGGACTGACGGCCCCTACAAGCCGGGTGCTCCCCAGACCGGGAACCAGCGGGAGAGATCGGGCTCTGTCCGGAGATCATCGCTGAGCTGCCCGCGCACCTGAAGCTCGAGTGCGTTGTCACGTTTCTCGCCCGACAGTGGCGCGAACGGATAGAAGGTGCCGCGCTTATAGAGATAGACCAGACCAAGTGAGCGATTCTCCGGATCCTTGAAGGTCACGAGCGAGCACAGCAGCGCCGGCCCAAAGCCGGCGTCCTGCAGAGACACGTTGACCGCGTGGAGGTCTGTCACGAGCGCGGCGATGTCGTCGGGTTGACGCCGCACGATCAGCCAGGTGTACCCGTATGAGTCCTCGGAGACTTCGATCGGTGCGGCGGCGGGCTCGGATGTCGCCGTCGCCGACGAGGTCTCGAGCAGCTCCTTGATCTCCGCTTCGGTACGAGCGAACGCCCCGCCCTCGGCAGCTTTGAAGCACACCGAACCGACACCCGTCGGACGAAATTCGGCGGCAACCTGCAGCGTCACCGCGGCAGAAGGAATGCCGAACAGCTGGTCGAGATTGGCCTGTTTCGGCTTCGTCCGTCCAAGCAGCGCATCAAGAAACCCCATGCAGGTCACCGTACGACGGGGAGGAGCCACACGGTGCATCCAGCGGTCCTCAGGCATCCGTCAAAGGACCTCGTTAACGGGACACTATGGCTCGTGCACGTGCTCGTCGCGCCCGACAAATTCGCTGGGACCCTCACGGCCGCCCAAGCCGCTGCCGCGATAGCGGACGGCTGGCGGCGCGCTGCCCCTGGCGACACCGTGGAGCTGATGCCACTCGCCGATGGCGGGCCGGGCTTCCTGGACGTCATCAGTGCTGCCGTGCCCGGCCGTACAAGGTCGACGCCGGCTAGCGGTCCGCTGGGGGAGCCTGTACGCGGACGCATCCACGTTGCCGCCGAGACGGCCTACATCGAGGCGGCAGACGCCTGCGGGTTGCACCTGATCCATGGCGAGCAGCGGGATCCGGAGGTGACCACGAGCTACGGGGTCGGGGAGTTGGTGGCGGTGGCCGTCGAGGCGGGGGCCAGGCGACTGGTCGTCGGACTTGGCGGCTCGGCGACTAACGACGCGGGAGCCGGGCTGCTGGCCGCCCTTGGAGTGCAGCCTGCCGATGTGCTTCGCCGTGGTGGCGGCTCCCTGTCCAAGCTCGAACGCGTGGACATCGAGCTGGCCCGCCATCGCCTCCACGGCGTCGAGCTGGTGATCGCGTCGGACGTGGAGAACGTCTTGTACGGGCCCCATGGCGCCAGCGTCACCTTCGGCCCACAAAAGGGTGCGTCCGCCGAGCAGGTCGAGCGCCTCGATGCGGCCCTGCGGCACTTCGCCAAGCTTCTCGACTGGCGGCCGGCGAACCAGCCGGGTGCCGGGGCTGCAGGCGGAATCGGCTACGCCTTGCTGCTGCTTGGCGGCCGGCGGATGCCAGGCGCGCAGCTCGTCATGGACGCGGT
>DASYTV010000341.1:0-1858 GCA_036001885.1 Actinomycetes bacterium | reverse complement strand
GACCCTCAGCCCCAAGAGCACCCCCGAACGGACCCGTCGACTGCTCACCGGCTGGTGTGGCGTCGGACTGGTCGCGGCCATCCTGATCAACGGTCCACTGTCGAACGCGGTCGGCCGGGTGCCGACGTACTGGTCCGCCGATGCTCCCGCCCGCTTCTCCGCCTACCTCCACGACGCCGGCCGCGTCAACGAAGCGCTCCTCTTCTTCGCACTCTCGAACCTGATCTTCGTCTTCGGGATCGGCTTCTTCGCCGGCATTCGCTCGCTCGCCGCAGAGGCCGACCCCTCCGGTTGGGTCGCCAACGTCGTCGGCATCGCCGCGTCGCTCTTCCTCGCCGGCGGATTGCTCTCCGAGACCCTGTCAACCGGGATCGTCGTGGTGCTCCGATCGACCCCCGGCTATCACCTCGACGTCAATACCGTGCTGCTGCTGAATGGCCTCTGGGCTACCGCCCTCGCCCAGGGACAGGTCGCCCTCGGCCTAGATCAGTTATTCCAAGGGGTCTGACGGCGCGGCGGCTGTTGTGAGTGGTGAAGGGTGCCCAGAGTCGACGTTGCTAACCCAACTCGAGCCTGGAGGCCCTCGTGGACGCCGATCTGGACACCCTTGCGACCGCACTCTATGTGACCACTGACGACTTGTTGCGCGCCCATCCCGAGCGTGTCCCGATGCGACCGAAGGTCGGCTTCAAGCCGCAGATCAGCGATGCCGAGTTGCTCACCTTGGCGGTCATGCAGGCCTTGTTGGGATTCACCAGCGAGGACCGGTTCCTCAGGTACGCCCGCAGGCACCTGCTCGGCATGTTCCCGACGCTGCCGCGCCAGTCGGGTTACAACAAGCGGCTGCGCAAGCTGGCCGACACGATGACCTGGCTGATCAGCGCCCTGGCCGCGCAGACCTCAATCGGGGATGACGATGTGTGGATCGTCGACTCCACGCCGGTCGAGTGCGGTCGCTCACGGGAGACCCAGCAACGCTCTGACCTGGCCGGATGGGCCGAGTACGGCTACTGCGCCTCCCACTCCCGGTTCTTTTGGGGACTGCGACTGCACTTGGTGTGCACCCTGCACGGGCTCCCGGTCGGGTGGGCACTGACCGGCGCCAAAGCCGACGAACGCGAGGTGCTACGAGGCATCCTCGAGGCGACCCCGGCGCTGGCCGCCACGGCAGGGCGCAGGAGAATCATGCTGGCCGACAAGAACTACTACGGCCACGCCTTCGAGACCGATCTCGACCAGTCGGGCATCGACCTCATCCGCCCCGCCCGCAAGGGCGAGCAACCCCGACCCGGGCAGCGGTTCCTCAAACCGCTACGTCAGATCATCGAGTCGGTCAACGACACCTTCAAGGGCCAGCTCGACCTGGAACGCCACGGCGGCAAGACCCCCACCGGCGTGTGCGCCCGGATCGCCCAACGCGTCCTCGCCCTGACCGCAGCGATCTGGCACAACGACCGCCTCGGACTCAGCGTCCGACGCTCACTCATCGCCTACGACCACTGACGACCCCTTGGAATTTGTCATCTAGACGATGTCGTGCACGAACTCCCCGAGCTGGGTCAGGTTGCGGCACTCGACCATCGGCACCAGCTCGCCGTAGGTCATCGCGGCGCTGTCGCCGGTTGCCCAGTTGCGCGTGTGCTCCGGGTTGAGCCACCAGGCGTGGCGCGAGGCGTCGACCATCTTCTTCAGCTCCCCCTCGTTGAGGTCGCTGTAGTTGGACCGTGCATCGCCCAGGATGAGCAGGCTGGTGCGCGGGCCGAGCGCGTCGGCGTACTCCCGGTTGAAGACGGTGAACGCCCGCCCGTAGTTCGTGCGCCCCCACAGCGCGGCGTGCTGGACGCTCGCGGCGAGCCCC
>DASYTV010000340.1:0-19744 GCA_036001885.1 Actinomycetes bacterium | reverse complement strand
AGGGCTACTGCTCGCATCGTCGCTACACACCCAGAGCAGGGCTGGAACCTGCTTTGCAATGGCGTGATCCTCTTCGACGACGACGGAATGCTCCTCCCGGATGGCCGAGCAGTCGCACCCTCCCGGCCAACTCACGCCTTGCTCGCCGCCGCCTGACTCAGGAGGTACCGCGCGATTCGGCCGGACCGGCGACAGGTCGTGTCGAGGTCATCGTGTGGATCGCCTTGGTGAGGTCGAGGATCTGGTTGGACAGGTCAAGCAGGTCCTTGTTCTGCTGGTCCTCCTCCTCCACCGTCTTCCACTCCTGGTCGGCCAGCACCTGCCGCCTTTCGTCAGCCCGGTTCTGGCTGATCATCACGAACGTCGACAGGAAGATGGCTTCCAGCGACACGATCATCGTCAGCAGCCCGAAGGGGTAATCCTCTACCCGAAAGCCGATCCAGGCCGCGAACCAGATCACGTGGAGGTAGACGAACTGCATCGAGCCGGCGAAGCGCGTGATCCCGTCCGCGATGCGGTTCTCGAGGAATCGCTGGCGTTCCTGGGCATGCTTCAGCAGCGCCGGATTAATTGGCATGGGAAGCGGCTTTACGCTCACGCCTCCTCCTTCGGTTGTTGGCCGGTTCTCGTTGGCTCCGCCACGGTGGCCGCCTGGTCTCCCGACTCATCGAGTGCTCAGAGTGCTCATCTTCGCCCGACTGCAGCTCGGGGGCGCGTTGAAAGACTCGTGGACGGCGGACCGCTCGGAATGCCGCAACCGGCGCGGCATTGCTGCCTCGAGGGTGAACGGTTCGCGGTTCGACATGGGCGCCCCGATTCCAGGGTGGTGGGTTGGCCCGGGTACAGCCGATGATCCCGCTATTGCGGAGCGCGGGCCAGGATCCATCACGCAGGTGTTACGCGGCCGGGATCGCTGCCCTGTGACAGGTACAGCAGGCGGGGCCGGCTGGACGGGATGATGTGGATCGGGCCAACTCGCTGCCGTTCACCCGCTCGGGGTGATGCGACCGTTGGCAGCGGACAATGGGGTTGCGCTGGGAACCGTAGGGAGTCCTGGGGATGGAGGAGGAATGGACGTCGCCGCTCAGTTCGAGGCTCTCCAGAAGCGTGTCACAGAGGCATCGTCGGCCGTGTCAGCTGGCAGCACCGAGTCACGCGACCAACTCAAGGGGCGCATCGACAAGGCTCACGCCGACAAGGACGCACGGCAGCAAACAGGCGAGGCCGCCGGCAGTGCGGGAGGCAAATGGGCCCAGATGAAGGCTGAAGTCGCCGCCAGGATGGATGCTCTCAAGACAAAGATCGACAACCGAGCCGATCAGCCCGATGCGCGGGCCGCCGAGGCGGACGCGGATCAGGCAGCGGCCGAGGCCGCTCATGCCATCGACTACGCAACCTGGACGGTCGAAAACGCTCGACTGGCGGCTCTGGACGCCTTCGACGCCCGTGCTTTTTCCGACGGACTGGCTAGATAGGCGGGCTCACTGCCCCATCGAGGAGGCCTCGGACAACTCCCCCCTTTAGTCCTCTTCCGCCGGGGGTTCGTACCCGGCGGCGGAGAGCATGTGGCGCAGGTCGACGACGGTATCCGTGTCGATGTCCTTGTGGGGAGGGATATCGAAGAACCGGGTCTGGGATCCGACGGTGACTGCGATCTTGCTATCGCGGTGCTCCTCGACCGAGCCGATCGCCTCCAGCAGGGACACGACGGCGCGCCACTCGATGTTATGTCCCGCCGGGTGTCGAAAGATCTTGCGCAAAGTGTTCCGCTGATGGCTGTTGAGGTCCGCTGGTCCCGATGTCGATGCCATGGCATCCCCTCGCTGCGACATGGTGGTCCCACCTCGGTCCATTGGAGGCTACCTTCGCGTGGGCCGGAAGGGCGTTGGCGGCGCCCATCCTCATCCCGTCCAGGCCAAGCGGGGAGGCGTACTTGGTAAGCCAGGCCGGCGGGCCATGGCTGACCCGCCGGCC
This sequence comes from Actinomycetes bacterium, assembly GCA_036001885.1. Classification (GTDB taxonomy): domain Bacteria; phylum Actinomycetota; class Actinomycetes; order JAKEEW01; family JAKEEW01; genus DASYTV01. Next base: position 17,770 of record DASYTV010000340.1, on the reverse strand, counting down.
CGGGCAGCGTATGGCTAGGCCGGAGCAGGCGGGACGGGTGCCGCCGGCGGTTCCGCGAGGGCGCCCGCCTGCCGGTTGACGCTCCTGATCCGGAAGGCCGCCCAGATGTCCATGATTCCCTCGGTCAGCGCCCACGCGCCCACCCATACCACCAGGACCGCGATGGACCGGCCGGAGTAGCCGACCGCCCAGAACCCGATGGCCACCTGCAGGATCCCGGTGATGAGCATCAGCCACCACTGCTCGATGTAGTCCTTGATGAAGAGGGACTCGACGATGTTGAACGTTCCCCGGAACAGCAGGAACCAGCCAATGATCCCGGCCATGACCAGGAAGGTCTGCCCGGGCCAAACGAGCGCGACAATGCCGGCCACGATGCACAAGACCCCCGCGAGCGCGTGCAGCCACCGCCAGCTCTCGAGAACCGTCGTGAGGACGAATTCGCCGATTCCAGTAAAGATGAAGGCAACCGCGGCGAAGATCACGACCGCCCAGACCGTCTTGTAGGTGAAGGACAAGACGATGAACGCGTAGATCAACCACAGGATCCCGATGAGCAACGGGACCCACCATCGGCTTGTGCCTCGTTCGACCATCCGTGCGAGCGGTCGCCCCATCCATGCTTCTTGCGTTGTCATCTGACATCCTCCTCGAGGACTGCCCAACGGCCGGGACCGTTCCGATGACGGGGAAGTGAAACGGTCATCACCATGCCGATGGTGACTCGGCCACGCTGTGGCCGCCGGCCGGCAACGATCTGGGCGCTGCGGCAAGATTGGCACTGCGGTCCTCGGCATGCAACAGCGCCACGCATCACCGTGCTGAGATCATGCGGCTTGCGAGAACGCGGCTTGATGCCAGACGACACAACCACCAGGGAATGCCCGTAGGTGCAGGCGGTGAGCTCGCCCTCTGGCAGCCCAAGTCCGAGCTTCCTTGGCAGATCGCCAACGGTCGCTATTCGGCTGCCGAGCGAGACTTCGCCGGAGCGCTGGACTCGACCCGCCGCGGGACTTTGCCGGTCTGTGTTGCCACGAACCGCATCACCTTGTGGACCCGATCGGCGGTCGGGTCGAACATCAACGGGCAGCCGCCGTCGATCACGGTGATCCCGTGCTGGCGGCCGAATTCCGCGGCGACCTTCGAGACGCTGCCGCTCCCGTACAGGCGATGCATCCAGACATGCTTGACGCCCAGATCCATGCACTCCCGCATCGTGGACTCGGCGGTCTCCGGTCTGGTCCCGATCACCACCGCGTCGACGGCCTGGGGGACCGACTTCAGGTCGTGGTAGCACGGATCGCCTTCCACCTCGTCCGCATTCGGGTTGATCGCGAACACCTCATAGCCGCGCTCTCGCAAACGCCGATAGACGACGTTCGCGCCATGCTCCTCCGGCTTGCGCGACACTCCGGTCACCGCGATGCGTTTGTTGGTCAGGAACCCTGATGCGGCCTGCTTCATGGTGAGCACAGCTGCCTCCTCCGCTCGTGGGGGAGTGCTCGACGCCTCTCCGCTACCTCCAGCCTTGGCGTACAGCCGACTCCCAGCGAGGGCCGAACGTCACCCCGACTGGTGACATTCAGCCCCAGACATATAGACGTGCGCGGACGACGCCGTGACCAAAGGCCTATACGGCGGCAGCGCCATCGCCCCTGGCACCGATTCACGCATCAGGGGGAGGGCGTCGGTGCCATGTGCGGAGCCACCGGAGATCATCCCTCCGCGAGGGGCACCTGCGGGCTAGGCGGGCACGACCCGGTAGCGGAGGTGTGTAGCCCAGGGCGACTGGATCGCACTGACCGGCTCAAGTCCAACGGTCTTGTCGAACCCTTCGAACAGTCTCTTGCCTGACCCAAGCACCACCGGTGCAATCGACACGACGAGCTCGTCGACGTCACCGGACGCTAGTGCCTGGCGGATCAGGTCAGCGCCGCCCATGATGCTGACATCCTTCGGTCCCGCAGCTTCCTTAGCCAGTGCGACCGCCTGGTCGAGGCCGTTCACGAACCGGAACTCGCCGCTCTCAGGCTCATCCTCGGGTCGATGGGTCACGATGAAGAACGGAAGGTCCCAGGGGTTCTCGCCGCCCCATGCCTCGGCTGCCTCGTACGTTCGGCGTCCGCCGATCACGGCGCCGATTCGGTCGGGCAGCTCATCCAATATCTCCTTGTCGGCGCCGGTCGCTTCGCCGGTCGTCGGTTGCTCGTAAGACCACGGACCACCGAACACCCAGTAGTGCAGGCGCTCTCCGCCCTCCCCCAATCCGCGTCCAGGCCCGTCATTGGGGCCGGTGATGCGCCCGTCAAGTGACGTCGTGATCTGCGCGACGACCTTACCCATGAGATTCACCTGTCCTCACTCATTGAGCGTTGCCATTCGAGACTCTGCGTTGCGAGAACGGACCCACCTGCACGTCTTGCGCGGGCGAGGTCGGACCATGGGTGCCTTGGCATTCCGTTCCGCCGTGCGCTCGCATCGCCTGGATCGACGCTGGTCGTTCTCGCCATAGATACCGATCGATTGTTGCCGGAGCCGGGCGGTCTCCGTCGCGAGACCGTTCCAGCTCGGGATCTGGCCCAGGGAACGCACTGCGCGAGAAGCAGAGACGCACGCGACACTCCCGATTCATTCGGCGCGCCAGGCTCGATCTGGCCGTGCGTGTCCCTAGGCTGCCCACCGTGAGTGAGTCGTTCAACTCCGTGATGCGCTTTCTTGGTATCGGTGCGCTCGTTGCGGGCGGACTGGTGATAGCACTTGCGGCACTGGCCGCCGTCCTACTGATCGGGCCGGTCGTGTTCTGGTTGGCCTGGAACGTCCTCGAGTTCGGGCCCGCGATCGGTCTGCCCGAGCTGGGGTTCTGGTCGATCGTGCTCGCGACGCTGTTCCTTGTTGTCGGCTGGTTCGGCAAGATGCTCATCACCGCGATCGTCTTCCTCGTCGATCCTTCCTGGTTTAGCGGCTCCGCGCTTGTGCATTGGCCCGAGACAACCTTCCGCAACTTCATCGCCGTTGCGTTGCTTGCCCTGCTCGCGTCGCGGCCTCATGCCCGTGCGCAGTACAGATGACCACTCTGGTCTCTCCGGCGTCGCGCTCTCATCCTCAAGCCGCCGTCAGGCGCGGAACGTGCCCGGCCTGGGCTGCGTGGCGGGCGCTGCATAGTCGGCCTCCCACGGGAACCGGCCCGCTATGTCGTCGTAGCTGAGCTGGAGTACGGGGACGGAGGCCTCTGGCGGTCTCTTGTAGAAACGGTTGGCGGAGAAGACGATCTCGCCTGGGTTGGGAACCTCCTCCGGAATGATGCGGTGCGGCCACTCGTCGAAGGCGACGATTTGGCCGTGCAGGATTGCCCCGCCGGAGCGGATCCGCTCACCGAGGGTGTTGAGAACCCCTGCGGCGGTGTCCGGCGGGACTCCGAAGATGAGCAGCTCGGGGTGGTCCAGCCCGAACAGACCGACGGTGTAGGCGAACGGCGGACCGTCTGAGCCGTCGTCACCGCTGCACCAGGGCGCAGTGCACGAACCTCCGCCCACGTATTCAATGGCCCATCCGTAGCGGCGGATTGTCGCAGCCACGCGGGCGTCCTCCTGGTCCAGCCAGGCCTGAGTGCGAGCATCGATCATGAGGCACCTCCGGTTGCTGTGTCGTCGTACCGGAGACCGTAGGGAGGCGATCCGACAGTCGCGGGCCAATCGGCCGCGCTCTGTGGACATCTGGCCGGGAAGTGATTCGTTCCCTAGAGGATCACCACCCGGCAGGCGACGCCGTTGCTTGGGCATGACGGCGGCCGGCGATGGGGTTCCGCCGACACCAGGCGATGATCCACGGCGCAGAGCCTGTCCCGACGCGGGCCGCGATCCTGGAGAGACATACTTGCCGGCATGGCGAATCCGGCGCTGGCCGCTCTCGACAGGTCGGGCATCGCGCATCGCGTCATTAGGCATGGTCCCGTTCGGAGCCTGGCCGAAGCAGCCGCGGCGCGGGGTGTCGAGCCGGCCGACGTCATCAAGACACTGGTCGTACGCCGAGGGGATGACGACTTCCTGTTCGTCCTGGTACCAGGAGACCGGACGATCTCCTGGCCCAAGCTCCGTGCCCTGCTCGGGGTGAGCCGTCTGTCGATGCCGGATGCCGACATGGCGCGAGAGGCGACAGGTTATGAGCGCGGGACAATCACGCCCTTCGGCTCAACCCGGTCGTGGCCGGTCATCGCCGACGAGCGGATGAGCGGTCGGATGATCACCCTCGGCGCCGGCGAGCACGGCGTGGCCGTCGCGGCCAACGCGGACGAGCTGGTTCGCATGCTCGACGCGCAGGTGGCCGATGTCACTGACCCGGAGCCGCCGCGCTGACCAACCGTCCCCAAGTCGGCTCGGCCTGGCGCTGAACCGGCGGCTCCGCTGCGCCGTGGGCGAAATGCGGACCGTCCCGTTGTGCCCACGTAATAACGTCGCAGCATGCGGCTTCTCGTGCTCGGCGGAACTCACCATGTCGGTCGCGCGGTCGTGGAGACGGCATTGAATCGTGGGGACACCGTCACGACGTTGACCCGGGGCGTCAGTGGGCCACCCGCGGCGGGTGCGTCGCCGCTGTACGCGGACCGCACCGACCCCGCCGCTTTGCGCACTGCACTTGCAGACGGCGAGTGGGACGCGGTCATCGACACCTGGTCGGGTGCTCCGCGGGTGGTACGCGACGCGGCCGTGCTGCTCGCCGGTCGGGTCGGGCACTACGGGCTGGTTTCCAGCCGCTCGGTCTACCGTTGGCCGATCCCGCCCGGCCTGGATGAGAGCGCCCCAGTCGTCGATGGCGACCCCGACGACTCCGCTGACGACGACTATGCGGCGGCCAAGCGCGGCGGCGAGCTAGCAGCTCAGCGGGCGTTCGGTGACGCGGCGCTGCTCGCCCGAGCGGGCCTGATTCTCGGCCCCTACGAGATCGTCGGACGACTGCCGTGGTGGTTGCGCCGGTTGGAGCGCGGCGGTCAGGTGCTCGCGCCCGGTCCGGAAGATCGCCCTCTGCAGTACATCGACGCCCGGGATCTCGCGATCTGGATGCTCGCCACGGCTGACCGTGGGATCGGCGGCGCCTTCAATGTGGTCAGCCAGCCCGGCCACGCGACGATGTCGAGCCTGCTCGAGTCCGGCCGAGCAGTCACCAAGTCGGACGCAGAGCTGATCTGGGTCCCGCCAGGGGAGGTCGAGGAGGCGGGGATCCAGGCGTGGACGGACCTCCCCATTTGGGCGCCGTCCACTGGCGAGCTTGCGGGTCTCCATGACGGAGATGTGTCGGCCGCCTATCGCGTGGGGCTGTCATGCCGCCCGGTCGAGGGGACCGTTGCAGACACGTGGGAGTGGATGGTCACGGAGGGCGAGCCCGCCCCTCCGGAGCGCTACCCACCGCTCGGGTTGGACCCTGACCGCGAGCGCGCAGTGCTCAAGCGCCACCTCGCCCGCTAACCGGTCTCCTCGCCAAACGCCAGGTCCGCGCGGTCGGCGGCCGCGACCGGCTCTTGTATCGTCGGCGGGTGCCATGGCTGCTCGACGACTTCGTCCATCCCGCCAGGGTCGACGTGGCGGACGGCTATCACCTGCGACCGATCCGCGCCGCAGATGTCGACCTCGACTATCCGGCCGTCATGGGATCGCGGGACCGGCTGTGGTCGATCTTCGGCGAGGCGTGGGGTTGGCCGCCGGCCACGATGACCTACGAGCAGGACCTCGAGGATCTCGCCCGGCACGAGGGCGAGATCGAGGCACACCAGTCCTTCAACTATGCGCTGTTCAACGCCGACGAGACCGCACTCCTCGGCTGCGTCTACGTCGACCCGCCGGAGAAGACCGGGGCCGATGCGGAGGTCTCCTGGTGGGTGATCGACCGGTACACGGGCACTGACCTCGAGCGCACACTCGACGAGTTCGTGCCGCGATGGATCAATGATTCGTGGCCATTCGAGCGGCCGCGCTACGTCGGCCGGGATCTGAGCTGGCAGGACTGGCTCGCGCTCCCCGATCTCACCTGACGGTTCTCTCGGCCGGCTTATCGGCCGCAGGCGTAGCCCTGCATCCCGCGGGGACTCGAGGCCGCGCTCAGCACCCCCGTCTCGGGATCTCGAGCGACGGCGCACAGCCAGCCCAGCGACCAGGGCTCGGCCACCGTCACGTCGTGGCCACGATGCCGCAGCTCACCAATGACGTGAGCATCGACGCGGTCCTCCACGACGAGACCGGCCGGCACAGTCTCGCGTGGATAGAAGGAGCTCGGGAACGCTGTCGTGTGCCAAGCGGGAGCGTCGATCGCCTCCTGCAGGTGCATCCCCAGTGCCAGGTGTCTGAGCAGGAACAGCAACTGCCACTGATCCTGCCGGTCACCGCCCGGAGTTCCACAGGCGAGGACGGGTACGTCCCCGCGCAGCACGACTGTGGGCGAGAGTGTGGTCCGCGGCCTGCGTCCGGGCTGCAGCGAGGCCGGCAGTCCGGGCTCCAACCACGCCATTTGAAGCCGGGTGCCTAGGCAGAACCCGAGCTGCGGCACCGCAGGCGAGCTCTGCAACCAGCCCCCGCTAGGGGTGGCGGAGATGATGTTTCCCCAACGGTCGACCACGTCGACATGGCAGGTGTCCCCGCGCGCGGCGCTATCGGATGCGACCGTTGGCTCGCCGGCGGACATCTCAAACGAGACCGCGTCTCCCGCCTGGCGGCGGTCGTCGCGGATGAATGCGGCAAGACGGGGTGGGCGGCCTCCCGGGGCGCCAGGCCGGAGCTGCCGGCTTGCCTCTGGGCTGATCAGCCGCCGCCGCTGGTCCGCATAGCCCGGCGATAGCAGGTCGCGGACCGGCACCTCGTCGGTGTCCCCGTACCAGGCATCTCGATCGGCAAAGGCGAGTTTCATCGCTTCTGCCACAAGGTGGATGCCGTCCGCGGTGGCTGGGTCGAGCGCGTTGTCTCCTGCCGGTGCGAGCAGGCGCAGCGTCTGCAACAAGACCGGACCTTGGCCCCACGGCGGGGTCTTTGCTACGACCGCGCCACGGAACTCGGTGACCGAGGGCTGCTCATAGCCCACCTGGAATGCGGCAAGGTCGGACGCGGTGAGGACACCCGCATGGTCGCGGCCGCTCGAATCCCGGTGCGGGACCCTGGCGAAGGCGTCGATCGCGTCGGCGACGAACCCTTCGCGCCATGCCTTCCGTGCCCCGTCGATCTGGACCTCCCTGCCTGGACCGGCCGCCTCCGCCTCGCGGACGAGCCGCTCGAGGGTGTCCGCGTAGAGCGGGTTCGCGAAGATCCTGTCGGGGGCGGGAGCGAGCCCCGATCGCAGCCAGACCTCCGCCGAGCTCGGCCAGTGCCGAAGGAACAGCTCGCGGACACCGTCGATGGTGGCGGCCACCTGTTCACCGAGTGGATGGCCGTGCCGGGCGTAGCCGATCGCGTACGACAGCACCTCATGCAACGAGCGGGTGCCGTGGTCCCGTAGCAAGAGAAGCCAGGCGTCCACAGCGGCGGGCACGGCTGCTGCCAGCAGACCAGCACCGGGCACCAGCTCGAGGCCGAGCGTGCGGAAGTGCTCGATCGTCGCGCCGGCGGGGGCGGGGCCCTGGCCGGCGAGAACCACAGGCCGCGGGTCGTCGGCCCGAGCGAAGATCGCCGGTACCTCGCCGCCCGGTCCGCACGCGTGCGGCTCGACAACATGGAGGACGAAACCGGCGGCCACCGCCGCATCGAAGGCGTTTCCCCCGGCCTCGAGCACCGCCATGCCGGACTGCGATGCCAGCCAATGGGTGGACGAGACCATCCCGAACGTGCCGCGCAAGGTGGGGCGGGTGGTGAACCTAACCCGGCTCATCAGTGCTGCTGGCGGAGGAACTCCGCAATCGCGCTGAGGTCAGCCTCGCCGTACCCTGCGGTAAGCGCCCGCTGCACCGCCTTGCGGTTCGCCGCTGCTTGCTCCATCGGCGCACCCACCCGCCGCGCCAACGCCAGAACGAGGTCCAGGTCTTTTGCGATCAGGTTGAGGCTGAACGCGACTGGGGTGTCGTCCGGTTGCTCGAACGCCTCGCGCTTGTAGAGCACGTAGGGTGCGGCCACCGCGCTCGATGCGAAGACCTCATAGGCCGTGGACCGCTCAATGCCGGCCTTCTCCGCGAGCACGAGCGCTTCGGCGATGGCGACGTTGAGGGCACCCACGACCGCGTTGACGGCCAGCTTCATCGCCGCGCCGGTGCCGTGGTCACCCATGTGGAAGATACGGGTGGCGAAGACGTCAAGGACCGGCCGGGCGGCGTCCAAGTCGTCGCTGCGACCGCCCGCCATGATGGTGAGCTCGCCGCGCTCGACCACGGAGACGCTGCCGGAGACTGGGGCGTCCAGGTGGCCCGCACGCGCCTCCTCGACGAGCTTCGCGATCCGCTGCACGGTCTGCGGATCGATCGTGCTGGTGTCAGCGACCACCGTGCCCGGATTCAGCCCGGCGATGATCCCCTCGTCTGCGGTGTACACCTCCTCGACCGCGCGGTCATCGGCGAGCGACACGATGACCGTGCCCGCCGAGTTCGCCGCCTCGCGCGCGGTGTCAGCCACATCCGCACCGGTCTGCGAGGCGACCTTCTCGGCCCGCTCTTTGCTCCGGTTGTAGACAATGACGTCGGCGCCCCCAGAGCGGAGCCGCCCGGTCATCGCCGCGCCCATTCGACCTGTCCCGACGACCGCGACGGTCTCCCTGTGTGTGTTCACAGCAACAGGGTGCCGCCATTGACATCAAGATTCACGCCGTTGACCGCCGGATTACGCAACAGGAACTCGACGGCGTCGGCGACATCGCCCATGGTGGCCAGCCGCCCGGTCGGCGTGCGTGACCGGTATCGCTCGAGCACCTCAGGTGGCTTGCCGCTCCAGTACGGGCTGTCGCCCACGATCCCCGGATGAATCGCGTTGACCCGGATGGGCGCGAGCTCCACGGCGAGGCTGTGGACGAGCCCCATCACTCCGCCGTTGACGGTCGAGACCGTCGTCGATCCGGGATACGGTCGCATCGCCGCCATGCCACCGAAGACGACGATCGACCCGTCCCCGCTCATCCGTTTGTGCAGCACATGGACGACCTCGGTATAACCGACGAGCTTCAGGGTCACCAAGGCGAGCGCTCGGTCGATGTCATAGTCGGCGGCGGTGTTCTCGTCCCTGTCGATCGCCGACAGGACGAGGTGGTCGAGGCGGTCGACGCCGGAGAGCTGGTCGGCCAGCTCGTGGGGGCGGGAGAGCTCCACGGTGAGACCGCGCGTTGGTCCGCCGATCTCTGCCGCGACGGACTGCGCGCGCTCGACGGCACGCCCGGTGAGGACGACCTCATCGCCGCGGACCGCCGCTCGGCGGGCGATCTCCTTGCCGATGCCGGCGGTGCCGCCGATCACCACCAGGGTGTGCTGCTCAGCCACCTGATCCTCCAGTCTTTCCGTCGGCGAGCACGTCACGCAGGTAGTCCCAGTCCCGGCCAAACCGGTACGAGTGCCGTGCGGGTGGCTGTGGTGCCTGCGTCTCCAGCCACCGCACCGGGATGTCAGCAGGGTTCGCGAATTCGTGGACGCAGCCGACCCCGGCCCAGGCGACGTCACCCGCAGTGAGTCGGTAATGCTCGCCGTCGAACCGGGCGTCGACCGTTCCATCGAGGATCAGGTAGGTCTCCTCGAATGGGTGGTCGTGCGGCCCGACGACGCCGTCGGGCTCGTACTGGACCATGAACATCGTCGTCAGCTGAGCCCCGAGATCGCTGTCGACCATCATCTTGACGGTGATGCCGCTATAGACCAGCAGGGCGGTGCGCATGCTCGCGGACACAGGCAGCAGGCGCTGGCTCTGCTTGGTCACATCCATGTGATCGCGGGTGATGTTGCCGAAGCTGTGTGTCCTCGGATCGCGCAGGTCGAGCGCGACCGGTGCGGCGGCGGGCGGTGCCGGCACCACGAACGTGTCCTCGCCGAAGCGTTTTCGCGGCTGAGGTCCCTGCATCTCCGCCCACCGGACCGTCGCGTCGCTCTCATTGGACCAGGTGTGCGGGACACCCACCGGTATCACGCCGTAGTCACCCGGGCCGAGGACGACCGAGGCCTCCGCGGTCTGGACGACCGCAGTGCCGTCCAGGACGTGGAAGCTCTCCTCGAACGAATGCAGGTGCATCGGCATCCGGCCGTCTGGTTCGAGCTCGCAGATGCCGAAGCCGGTGTGCGCGGCGCCGTCGTCCTCGCCCACGATCGACCAGCGCCGGTAGCCTGTCGCGCCCGCTGCCCAGCCACCGGGTTTCACGAAGGCCGCATCTGCTCCGCGCCGGACCACGTGCGGCGACGCGACCATCAGGTGGCCGCCGCCTTGCGCTTCGCGGTCTCGGCGAGCAAGTAGTCCCGAGACGCCTCCACGAGCGTCCTGGCCCTGTCGACGTCGCCGAGCAGCTTGCCGTCGCGCTTGCGGAACTGCCCGTCCACCATGACGGTCTCGACGTTGGACACGTCCGCGCAAAGAGTGACGGCGGCCACTGGGTCGATCACCGGCGCGACGTTGAGTGCGCGGGCGTCGATCAGGACGACGTCTGCCCGCTTGCCAGGGCGCAGCGATCCGGTGCGATCACCGAGTCCCGCCACGGTGGCGCCGTTGATGGTCGCCATCTCGAGCATCTGGCGCGCCGTCAGCATGGTGTCGGGTACCGGCGTGTCGGCCTGCCAGCATTCGGCGTTGACCCGCGCCCGCTCCGTGCCGAACGCGCTGCGCATCTCGGTGAACATGTCGCCGGGCGCGGTCGTCACGACATCGATGGACAGGCTGGGCGGGAGCCCGTACTCGATCGCCTTCATCACCGGCGGCCAGCCATGGCCCATCTGGACCTCGACCTGTGGGGCGATAGAGATGGTCCCCCCGCTGTCGGCGACCAGCTGCCATTCCTCCTCGCTGAAATAGCAGCAGTGGATGTAGGTCGTGTCCGGCCCGAGCAGACCGTAGTCGTTCAGTTGCTTGATCATGCCGAACCGGCCGGCCACCCGGCCCATCGCCACATGGACGGTGATCGGAATGCCGAGGTCGCGGGCCAGGCCCCACTCGGCGCGTACGACGTCCTCGACGCAGAATCCGGGACCGCGGGTGGCAAGACCCATGGTGAGCAGTCCGTCGTCGGAGGAGAGATAGGTCTCCCGCACACGGCGAACGTCTTCAGCCGGAATGGCGATCTTGCTCTCGAACCAGTAGTCGGACAGCGACGTGTTCGCGCTGCCATAGGCGTACTGGGCGCGGATCCCGGTCTCCTGCAGGCCGCGGATGGCGGCGTCGGCGTGCTCAGGTGTGTTGTTGATGTGCGACCAGTCGACCAAGGTCGTGATGCCCGCGTTCAGGCATTCCAGCGAGCCGGCAAGGTTGCTCGCGTAAACATCGGCCGCACGGTAGGCCGGCGCGAAGGTGTCGAGCACTTCAACGAAATAGTCGTCGAGGGTGGCGTTCGGCGCGCATCCGCGGATCGCGGCTTCCCAGGTGTGCCGGTGAGAGTCGACGAACCCGGGAATGGCAATCCGGCCGCTCGCCTCGACCACCTCCGCGTCGGCATCGATGTGTTGCTCGATCCCGGCGATCTTTCCGTCCTCGATGAGGATGTCGCCCTGCGGCAGATCACCAAGCTGAGGGTCCATGGTGATGACCGCGCCGCCGCGGATAAGTGTCTTCGTACCCATGCTTGCAGCTCCTTTGCCTGGCAAGAGAGGGATCAGTAGGCGGCGAGGCCGTTCGTGGCCTCGACCACCTTCTCGACGGTGGGGATGACCTGCTCTTCGAGAGCGTCGGCGAAGGGCAGCGGGACGTTCGCCGCCGCGACCCGCTTGATCGGGGCGTCCAGCAGCTCGAATCCCTCATCGGCCACGATGGACACGAGCGTTGCGCCCCAGCCGCCTTGGTACGGGTTCTCCTCGACGACCAGCAGCTTCGATGTGTGCTCAAGTGATCGCAGGACGGTGTCGACGTCCAGCGGCACCAGGCAGCGCAGGTCGATGACCTCGGCCGAGATGCCGTGGTGAGCGAGCTCGTCGGCCGCGGCGAGCGCAATCGGCACCGTGGAGGCGAGAGCAGCGATGGTCACGTCACTGCCTGGGCGCCGGATGGTGGCTTGACCCAGCTCGACGAGGTGATCCGGCGGCGCGACCTCGCCCTTGCTCGCGAACAGCCCCTTGTGCTCGAAGAAGACAACCGGGTCGTCGCTGCGGATCGCTGCGGCCATCAGGCCGATGACATCGGCCGGCGTGGACGGTGCCGCGATCTTCAGTCCCGGGACGGTGAGCACCCAGTTCTCCACGGCCTGAGAATGCTGCGCGCCGAAGCCGAGCCCACCGCCATTGGCGGTGCGGATGACCAGCGGGACGGTCACCTGCCCGCCGGTCATATAGCGGACCTTCGGAATCTCGTTGGCGAGATAATCCCAGCAGCAGGCGAGGAAGTCGCTGAACATGATCTCCGCGACCGGCCGCATGCCGGTCATCGCCGCCCCCATCGCCGCGCCGGCGATCGCCTGCTCCGAGATCGGGGTGTCCCAGACCCGCTGCGCGCCGAACTCGGCGAAGAGGCCAACCGTCGTCTTGAACACGCCCTCGGCCGCGCCGATGTCCTCGCCGAGGCACACGACTGTCGGGTCACGGCGCATCTCTCTCGCGATGCCCTCGGCGACCGCCTCCCGGTAGGTGATGGTCGGGGGCTCCTCGGTCGACTCGCTGCGCGCAGGGCGGAGGATTTCCGCGGGAGGCTGCTGGCTCGCAATGCGCGCCGACACCTGGAAGGCCGGTGTACGCCACGCTGCGCCTCCGTCCGCCCAAACGTCGGTGAACGCTTGCTCGGGGTCCGGCTCAGGGGCGTTCTTGGCGGCGTCGACTGCTTCCTCCACGGTCCGCGCCGCTCTGGCGTCTGCCTCCTCCACCGCCTGCGGTCCGACGCCGAGTGCCTCGAGCCGGGCTCGGGCGATGTCGAGCGGGTCGTGCTTGAGCCACCGCTCGACCTCCTCGGCTGGCCGGTACTTGGCCGGATCCGCCCTACTGTGCCCATAGTGCCGGTAGGTCTGCGCCTCGATCAGTGTGGGTCCGTCTCCGCGCCGGGCCCGATCGGCGGCCTCCTGCACGGCGTCCCTGACGAGGACGACGTCGTTGCCGTCGATGACCTCCCCGGGCATCCGGTACGCCGGTGCCCGGTCGGCGGCCGGGTTGTCGGCGGCGGTAACAGCACTGATCGGGGTGTACTCCATATACAGGTTGTTCTCGCAGATGAAGAGGACGGGCAGCCGCCACACAGACGCGAGGTTAAGCGCTTCGTGGAAGGCGCCGATATTCGTCGCGCCGTCGCCGAAGAACGCCACCGCGACCTGGTCACTCTCGCGCAGCCGTGCTGACCATGCGGCGCCCGCAGCCATGGGCAGATGGGACCCGACGATCGCGTACGACCCGAGCATCCCGACCGCCGCCTTGGTCAGGTGCATCGATCCGCCCTTGGCCTTGCACAGCCCGGTGGCCTTGCTCATGAGCTCGGCAAGGCACTCCTCCGGTGAGGCGCCGCGAGCCATCGCGTGATGGTGGCCGCGGTAGGTCGCGAAGACGTAGTCGTCCGGCCGCAGTGCCGCACTCGCGCCGACCGCGACCGCCTCCTGTCCGGCAGCGAGATGAGTCGTCCCCTTCACCACTCCCGACATGAAGAGGTCGTGCGCGGCCTTCTCGGTACGCCGGATCACCGCCATCTGCTCGTAGAGCACGAGCAACTCGTCCGCATCGATGCCGTGCGCCGGCAGCACGTCTGGCGCGGTCATCGTGACTCACCGCTCGGCGCCGGGACGTTTCCGTTGTTGAGGTGTGACTGCGCTTCGCGCAGAGTGTTCAGCTCGCCGCCGGCCGTCCAGTACTTCCGGCCCGCAACGAGGAGTTCCTCGGCCGGGAATTTGGTGATCAGCTCGCAGCCATCCGATGTCACGACCACCTCCTCTTCGATCCGGGCGGCGGACCAGCCGTCGGAGGCCGGCCAGTAGGTCTCGAGGGCGAACACCATGCCCTCCTCGAGAACCTCCGGGTGGTCGAGCGAGACCAGCCTGCTGAAGATCGGCTTCTCCCAGATGGCCAGACCCACACCGTGGCCGTACTGCAGAGCGAACGCGGCCATCTCGTCGGCGAAGCCGAACTCCTCCGCACGTGGCCAGACCGACACGATGTCTGCGGTCGTCGCGCCGGGCTTCACCAATGCGATGGCCTGGTCCATGTAATCGCGGCAGCGGACGTACGCGTCCCGCATCGCCGGCGACGCGCTGCCGACCGCGAAGCAGCGGTAATAACAGGTGCGGTAGCCGAGGTGGCTGTGCAGGATGTCGAAGAAGGCGGGGTCGCCCGGCCGGACGATGCGGTCGGAGTAGACGTGCGGATGTGGTGCGCAGCGCTCGCCGGATATCGCGTTGACACCCTCGACGTACTCGCTGCCGAGGTCGTAGAGGATCTTGCTGACCAGCCCGACGCACTCGTTCTCCCTGACACCAGGTCGCAGGAACCCATAGAGCTCCTCATAGGCCGCGTCAACCATCGAGCACGCCTGGGCAAGCAGCGCGATCTCGTCCGGCGTCTTGATCCGCCTGGCCTCGAGGAAGACCTGCTGCCCATCGACGACGTCGACGCCTTCCGCGCGGAGCGCGGCGAGGATGGGCATCTCGACCACATCCACCCCTAGCGGGGCATCCGCTACGCCGTGCTCACGCAGCACGCTCACGACCTTGCCGGCGACATCCGCGGCGATCCCGGCGTCCGGATGGAAGGCACCGCGCAGTGTCGAAATGCCGGCACGGGCCCGGGCCGGTCCATCCAGCCACGGGTTGTACAGCTGGTGATGGCGCGCCGCGGAGCCGAAGTCCCACACGACCGGCTCACCGCCGCGGGGGAGCAGCGCGAAGCGGATCAGCTTGTCCATCGCCCAAGTGCCGATGTGGGTCGCGGTCATATAGCGGATGTTGGAGAAGTCGAAGGTCAGCAGTGCCCCCAGCTCGGACTGCTCGAGTTTCGCGCGCAGCTTGGCGAGCCGATCTCGGCGCAGCCGGTCGAGATCGATACGCTCCTCCCAGTCAACGGCGTTGGGGCCGTATGTCCGGATGGCCATGCCCGCCACTCCCTGCTGTTTCACAGCGGTGTTAAGCGCTACTTATCGCCCAGTCAAGTAAGATCGGCGAACGGCGTCAAGGGGAGCACAGCCGTTCAGTGGGGATCGCCGTTGGTCCGCTGGGCGGTAACCTTTACTGGACAGTCAGAGCCTCTCGGCAGGATAGAAACGATCTCTGGGGAGCGATCGCTGAGCCCGTCGCCTGTGCCACCGATCGGCGAACGCTTGCGCGAGGCACGCGTACGTCGCGGCCTTAGCGTGCGGGGCCTCGCCCGCGACATCGGTGTCTCGGCCAGCCTGATCTCCCAGGTCGAGACGGAGAAGAGCAAGCCGTCGGTCAGCACTCTCTACGCGATCACAACCGCGCTCGGTATCTCGATCGAGGATCTGTTCGATGTGAACGGCCTTGCCGGCCAGGCCGGGTTGGCTATTCCGGCGGGCGATTCCGCCTCAGCGCCTGCGGTATTCGTCGACAGTGTTGGAGTCCACACCGCGCGACAGCGTGTGCTCGTGCAAAACAGGCAAGATCGAGTCGGGCCCGTCGTTCCGCCGGATGAGCGCGACATACTGACCCTCGACTCCGGCGTCATCTGGGAGCGGCTGGGTCAGGTTCCCGGCGTTCATGTCGACTTCCTGCGCATCACCTACCAGCCGGGCGGGACGTCTTCGAGCTCGGGGGAGCTGATGCGCCACTCGGGCACCGAGTACGGCTACGTCCTGCGCGGGGAGCTGATCCTCACGCTCGGATTCGACGAACATCGGTTGCAGCCCGGGGACGCGGTCTCCTTCGACTCGACGACACCGCACGGCTACCGCAACGGCGGTTCCGAGCCTGCCGTGGGCATCTGGTTCGTCCTCGAGCGCAGCGATTGAGGTGGAGCCGATTACCCGCCGGCCTTCTTCGCCGCCGGCGGCCCCCCTTCCCCCCCCGAGCCGGTGGGCTTGCCGTCGATGTTGGCAACCGCCGGGTCGGTGACCTCGTAGCGCCGGACGTATGTCGAGAGAAATGCCGAAGCGCTCGCGGCGATCGGGATGGCAATGAATGCCCCGATGGGCCCCAGCAGCGAGGCCCCGGCAATGACAGCGCCAAAGGCCACCGCCGGGTGGATCTGCACCGTCTTCGACGTGATCTTGGGTTGCAAGATGTAGTTCTCGAACTGCTGGTAGATCAAGATGAAGATGAAGATCCACAATGCGTCGATGGGGTCTTCGGCCAGGGCGACGATGATCGGTACGGCACCGGCCAGGTAGGTGCCGACGGTCGGGATGAACTGCGAGACGACCCCGACCCAGATCGCCAGCGCGAGCGCGTTCGGAATGTCGAGTACAAGGAACAGGATGTAGTGCGCGACGAAGGAGACGATCGCCATCAGCCCGCGCGAGTAGATATAGCCGCCGGTCTTATCGATGGCGATCTCCCACGCCCGCAGCACCTCACCCTGTCGGCCGGGCGGGAACAGCGACACCACGTGCCGCCGAAAGCGCGGGCCCTCCGCGGCGAGGTAGTACGTGAAGAGCAGGATGGTGAAGAGCCGGAAGATGAAGGCGAAGACCGACGCACCGAGCCCGAGCACGTTCGTCGCCACCCTGGTGCCGTATCGACCAAGTGTCTCTGAGTCGATCGCGAGCCCACCCTGCAGGTCCGTCGTGGACAGGTGGGTGTTGAACGTGTTGTTGATCCAGCCGATCACTCCGTCGACGTAGTCGGGCAGGTGTTCGGCGATGGCGTTGACCTCGGTGAGGAACAATCTGCCGAGCGCGACGAAGAAGCCAGAGACCACGATGAACAGGACGAAGAAGACAAGGACGGTTGCGATGCCGCGCCGCAGGCCACGTCGGGCGAGCAGGTTTACCGCGGGCTCGATGGCAAGCGCTAGGAACAGAGACACGAGAAGGGTCACGAGCAGGCCCTGAAGCCGCTGGAAGGCCCACTTGGCGACGAAGAAGACCGACACCGCGAGGAACAGGAAGACGATCACCCTCGGGATCCAGGGCGGCATCCCCTGGTGCCGGTCGTTGACGGTCTCGACTGGCGCTTGATCCATCCCGGACTGCGGTGGTGGAGTGCTCTCCGCGCCGTTTCCTTCGGTGTTCATTTGCCTTCGCTCCCACCGTCCGTCGCGTGACTGCCGATCATCCCATTCCAGCAGCACGACTCTTGGGATCTGACGGATGTCATGGTCGGAAGTGCCGCGATCGGCACTACTTGAGGCGCTATGCCACCCGGACGCTGGAGCCATGACAGGTGGAATCCAGATCTCTGGGCTGCGCAAGCACTACGGCGAGGTGCGCGCCGTCGACGGTGTTGACATCGACATCGCTGCGGGTGAGGTGGTCGCCTTGCTCGGCCCGAACGGTGCGGGCAAGTCCACCACTATTGACATGCTGCTCGGCCTGACCCGCCCCGACGCGGGTCAGATCAGCATCTTCGGGATGACTCCGGAGCAGGCGACGGCCTCAGGTGCGGTCGGTGCCATGCTGCAGACCGGATCCCTGATCCAAGGGCTCACCGTGCGCGAGCTGATCGAGATGCTCGCAGCGCTCTACCCGAAGGCCATGCCGGTCGACGATGTCCTCAAGCGGGCGCGCATCGACGACATCGCGAACCGACGGTCGGAGAAGCTATCCGGCGGCCAGAC
>DASYTV010000339.1:0-5164 GCA_036001885.1 Actinomycetes bacterium | reverse complement strand
GATGCGGCTCGGACAGTCTTCGGCGACCGGCTGCCGCTTGCGGTCGCTTATGCCGAGCTGCTCGTCACCGACGGGGTGGTGCGTGGCCTGATCGGCCCACGAGAGGCGCCCCGGGTGTGGGAGCGGCACTTGATCAACTGCGGCGTTACGTCGGAAATGATCCCGATCGGCGCTTCGGTGGTTGACCTAGGCTCTGGTGCTGGTTTGCCCGGTATCGTGCTGGCAGTGGCCCGACCCGATCTCACGATCACGCTGGTCGAGCCGCTGGCACGACGCACCGCGTTCCTGTCCGAGGTGGTGACCGCGCTCGGCCTCGACGCGACCGTCACGGTCCTCCGGGGGCGCGCGGAAGACCTCGCCGGCGGGCCCCCCGTCGCCGCCGATGTCGTCACCGCCAGGGCTGTCGCACCGCTTGACCGGCTCGCCGGCTGGTGCCTGCCCCTCGCCGCGATCGGCGGCCGGCTGTTGGCGCTCAAGGGCGCCTCGGCCGCCGACGAGGTGGCGGAGCACCGCGATGCGATCGTTCGGCTGGGCGGCTCGGAGCCGGCCATTGTGCTTTGCGGTGTGGGCCTGATCGAGCCGCCGACGACGGTCGTGGAGATCGTGCGGGAGCGGGACGTCGTGGCACAACGGCCGAGGCCGTCCAGAGGGGCGGGCGGGTCGGGCCGCTCCGCTGGCGCGTCCGGCGGTCGTGGCTCCGGGCGAAGGAGAACCCGGAAGGGATAGATGACCAGGCGGGGCGCGCGGAAGCGAACCGGGAAAATTCCACGCCCCGCCAGAGGCGGCACCTCTACGCGCACGCGCCGAAACGAGTACCGGATAGGCCGCCGCCCGCGCTAGCGGTCGGCGACGATCACTTCCTGGTCGAGATCAAGCCAAGCGGCGTCGTCCGCGAATGATCGGCCCGGGCTCCGATGCCGATGTGGTGTCAGAGCCGGGTCGCGACAGGCCGAGGTGTGATTCTGGCTTGGCGCATGAGCCGGAGTGGCCAGCGGCGGGCGCGAGTCTGCCCTTGAGGTCCCTGCCCGGCTTGATCCAGTGTTTCGACCACGGGCCGGCTCTTCGTCGCCGGCTCCGCCCACCGGGGCTTGGTTGCCGTCGCCGCCTTCGGCTGCGGCCGAGGATCCCCATCCGGGGTCCGGTCCGAGCGGCAGGCCATGACGGTCGCCGGCTTCGCGAACGTCACAGCGCCAGCCGTTGGCCCTGGTATCGTGCTGCCGCTGTATACGGCTGGACGAGCCGGGCGCCGGCGTCGACCGAGCTGTCGGCCGCCCGATCCGCGCTGTCGCGTGCAACGTCCGCCATGCTTGGCCACCCGGAGCACGCTGCGGCGTGCGTTTGTCGAGCATCTCGGCCTGAGGAGCCCTCCAGGTGGCCCAGCCTCCGGCACGCGAAACCCGCATGCCGGCCGGGCTCTGAAGTCGGCTGGCCACTTGGCGCAAGGATCAGGTATGGCGCAGCGCTGGGGTTGGTGTCAGGATTTATGGTCTTCGAGCTTCCCGAGCGTCGGCGGCAGCGACCATCAGGCGGACTGGCGTGGCGACCCCCGCCCAGCGGCCGTAGGCTGGCCTCGCGTCGATAGTGTGGACCGGACAGTGGGCGCACTCGACGTCCCACCGCCTCCTGGCGGACCGCACGCATCGCCAGACCGTGCCACAGCGAGCGCTCGCGGGCCGACCCAATCCGATCAGGCAGGGATAAGACGGTGCATCAGTACGGCGGAAACCTCGACGGCGGCGGCGGTGTTTCACGTGAAACCAATCCGTTCGCGGTGCCCGATCGACCGATCGGCGCGAGCGACGGCCTCTATAGGGGGGAGCAGGGCGTGCCGCATCCACGGGTAGGCAATGGGTACGCGACGCAGGCGTCCGGCGGCCAGGTGTATGGCAATCCCATGGGTACCGGCGACGTGTATCCCAGCGGAGACCCGCACCGCCCCGCACCGACGCCCCGTTCAGGTCCGCCCGATCCCGCGTCGGGGCCCCCATCCGCCTCCGCGCCAGTTTCCGGCTCTGCGACCGTACCCTCGAGTGGTCCTATGCCTGGATCTTTCGCCCCGCCAACGCCGACCCGCCCTGGCACCGATGCTCAGTCGGCAAACGAGCATGTTTCACGTGAAACGCCGGTCCGGGATGAGGACGATCCGCCGCTTGCCATGGAAGCGTTGCGTGCTGTGCAGATCCTCAACCCTAGTGGGGAGATCACTATGCCGCGGCCGGACCACCCGAGGGTCCTCTGCGTAGCGAACCAGAAGGGCGGTGTCGGCAAGACCACGACCACCGTGAACCTAGCGGTTGCCCTCGCACTGCACGGCAACCGCGTCCTCGTGGTGGATCTTGACCCGCAGGGCAACGCCTCCACCGGCCTCAATGTGCCGCACCACGCCGGCATCCCCGACGTTTACGACTGCCTGATCGACAACGTGCCGCTGTCCGAGGTCGCGCAGGCGGTCGAGGGCATTCCGAACCTGTACTGCGTGCCGGCCACCATCGACCTCGCAGGCGCGGAGATCGAACTGGTCTCCGTCGTGGCACGCGAGTCGCGGTTGGCCCGGGCGCTCGCGGCCCACCCGGACACGTTTGACTACATCTTCATCGACTGTCCACCCTCGCTCGGCCTGCTCACGGTCAACGCGCTCTGCGCGGCGCAGGAGGTGCTGATTCCGATCCAGTGCGAGTACTACGCACTGGAGGGTTTGAATCAGCTCATCAGCAACATCAACCTCGTTCGGCAGCATCTCAACCCCGCGCTCGGCGTCTCGACGATCCTGCTGACCATGTACGACCGTCGCACTCGGCTGGCCGACGCTGTGGAACAGGACGTGCGTAACCACTTCGGCGACAAGGTGCTCGAGGCCGTGATCCCGCGCAACGTCCGGGTGTCGGAGGCTCCGAGCTATGGCCAGTCCGTGATGACCTACGATCCGGGGTCGCGGGGCGCCACGAGCTACTTCGAGGCGGCGCTGGAGATCGCGAACCGCGGGGTCAGTAACGGAGGCAAAGCATGAAGAATCGTCCACGTGGGGGCTTAGGCAGGGGCTTAGGCGCGCTGATCCCCACGGCACCCTCGCCGGGTACGGCGGTGGCGACGGACGACTCTCGTGCGCCCGCCTCCGATCTTCCCTCGTCGGCTCCGGCCCAGTTTGCGGTTTCGGCTGGAGCTGTCCTGCCTTCGGCTGAGCTGTCGCCTGTTCCCGGCGCGCGCTTCGCCGAGTTGCCCGTGTCAGCGATCGAGCCGAACGCCAAGCAGCCACGGCACGTGTTCGACGAGGACTCGATGGAGGAGCTCAAAGCCTCCATCCAGGAAGTCGGCCTCCTGCAGCCGGTCGTCGTCCGAGAGATCGGCGGCGGCCGCTACGAACTCGTCATGGGCGAACGCCGGTGGCGGGCCGCCCAGGCTCTCGGCCGAGAGACGATTCCGGCGATCGTTCGCGACACCCGCGACGACGCGATGCTGCGCGATGCGCTGCTCGAGAACATCCACCGAGCCGACCTGAACCCGCTCGAAGAGGCGGCCGCATACCAGCAGCTGCTCGACGAGTTCGGTGCGACGCATGACGAGCTCGCGAAGCGCCTCGGCCGTAGCCGGCCGCAAATCTCGAACACCATAAGGCTGCTCAACCTGCCGGCGCCGGTGCAGCGCCGCGTAGCGGCGGGCGTGCTATCCGCCGGGCACGCCCGAGCCTTGCTCGGCCTGGACGACAGCGATGCCCAGGAGCACCTTGCGCTGCGCATCGTGGCAGAGGGTCTTTCGGTACGCGCGACCGAGGAGCTCGTTTCATTGGCGTTGGCGGACGGTACAGCGAAGAAGCCGGCACCCGCCGCACGCCGTCCCAAGGTGCACGCGCCGGCGCTGAACGATCTGGCGGAACGGCTCTCCGACCGGTTCGACACCCGGGTCAAGGTCGACATCGGGCGGAACAAAGGGAAGATCACGATCGAGTTCGCCACGGTCGACGACCTGGAACGGATCGTCGGCATGATTGGTGTCGACGATGATGGGGCCGGGCCGCCGGCTGATCGATAGCCGACAGGCCTTTTCGGGCTGAGCCAAGGCACGTGGTCCTCTCGGGTTACGTGCCTTTCGCTATGTCCGTTGTTGCATGGCCCACCGTTTGATCGAGGACCGGCGTCGACCAGCGGGCGATCTTGCTCGCACGAGCCCTGCTGACGGTTCTGTCAGAGCGATTCTCCTGGGATCTTTCCCCGCTCAACAGCTAGGGGCGACCCCATTTCGAACGCGCGAAATGGGTCGCCGTGCCTCCGCTCCGTGATAGCGGAGGCGCGGCTGCCTCGCGCTTCGCTGACCGCCGCGCATCCGGCACGCGCTCGTGTGTGGCCGTGTCCTCCTCCGCTTGCGGCAACTCATCAATGAGTCGGCGCGTCACCAAATATTTCTTGTTGGCTTCTCATCGACTTGGCCTGAAACGGCCAGCGGCGAGGGTTCGTCGAGGACTGGGCTCGATCCTGAGCCGTGGCATGTGTCCGCCAGCGTTCGTGCGTCGGTCGGAGTGCTGTTCGCGCGGCGCGATGGAGTCGCGTTCGTACGTCTCGTTGGGGTTGAGTTCGCGCGTCCCTTGGCTTTGTGTTCGCGCGTCGCGTCGGGGTCCTGTCCGCGCGTGTCGTTGGAAGTACGGCCAGCCACGTTGTAGCTGAGCGCGGCCCTGACGATGGCCATGACGTCGTGTCGGTTGGATTCACTCTTCAGCCGGCACGGTCCATTGCTGGTTCGCGCCACGTGTCACCCGTTCGACTCCCTTCCTCCGTCTCCCAGCGGTTCGGCGGCTTCCTAACACTCCGGTTGGACGGCTACTGACCGTCGCATCCTCCCGCTCCCGAGGCGGGGCGGGTGGTCAATCTGCGAGGCGTTCGGGTGGTGCTGGCTGCGGCACTTTGCCAGTGGTCGCGAGCGTTTGGTCCGGCGATTGGTGGCGTTCAGCCGCGTGTTTGAAAGCAGCGATTGGGGGCGCTGCCGCGCAACCGAAGAGCTTGCATGATGAAGCCTTCGGCTCGGGTGGCGCTGCGGCGCTCGGAGGCACACACGGGTTGCGCGGCGGTGCGATTCGGAGCCACACCCGTCCAAGCGACTCCCGTTCGGCGCATCTGTTTCGCGCGCAGTCATCGCCATCAACGAGCGATCTCGGACATGCGGTTACGTGCATAGC
>DASYTV010000338.1:0-14784 GCA_036001885.1 Actinomycetes bacterium | reverse complement strand
TCGGCGTCGCCTGGCCAGGCGACGAGATCGCCATCCTCGCCCTCACCGGCTGGTACGCCCTCGCCGCCGCGGGCTACACCGCGCTCCTGCGCCGCCGCGCCCACCCGCTCCTCGCCCAAACCTCGCAAGGATGAACCGACCATCATCTGGCGCTGGCTCGCCGGCTTCGGCCGGTTCTGGTACGAGTTCCTCATCGGCGACGACTGGACCATCGCCGCCACCGTCGCCGCCGCGCTGACAGCCACCTGGACCCTGCACCTCGCCGGCCACGACGCCTGGTGGCTGCTACCCCTCGCCGTCGTGATCGAAGTCGGGCTCAGCCTTCGCAGCGACTGAGACGCCCGTCAGCGTTAGTCGAATCGGCTGGTTCTGCCCTTTGCGGGGGAAGGTTCGCGGCGGAGCGACGGTTGCCTCTACACAACCGGTCGACCGGATCTGTGGTCATCGCCGGGCGTAGGTGGAGGGGTATGTGGTATGTCCCGAGACAGCCATCGTCCATCAGGAGGCGATCATGGCGGCGAGCGCCCAAGCAGGCGCAGAGCAGTCACCGACGCCCGGGAAGCCGGACGTGCCCGATAGCGTCGCGGTTAAACACCTGCGCTCCGATCCGAAACTCGCTGCGGTGATCGCCGCCGCGGATGAGGCGGATCTGCTCGCATGGGAGCGGGCGCGCTCGTGGCAATCGCCGTTCGAGACGCTGGTCCGCGCGATCGCCGATCAGCAGATCTCGACATACGCGGCCGCGGCGATCTACGGGCGGCTGGTCACGCTCGCGGGCGACCCGCTCACCCCGGCAGGCGTGCTGGCGCGCTCGCCGGACGAGCTGCGCGCAGTCGGACTGTCCGGCCGCAAGGTCCTCTATGTTCGCGATCTCGCGGAGCGGGCTATCGACGGGCGGCTGGAGCTGGACCGGCTAGACGACCTGTCCGACGACGAGGTCCGGGCGCAGCTGGTCGCCGTTGCCGGGATCGGGCAGTGGTCGGCGGACATGTTCCTCCTGTTCGAGCTGCACCGACCGGACGTGTTCCCGGCCGGTGATCTGGGACTCCGCAAGGCAATCCAAATGCTGGACGGGCTTGACCAAGCGCCCACTGAGAAGAACGCCGCGGTGCGCGCCGAACGATGGAGTCCGTACCGCTCGCTCGCCACCAAGTACCTGTTCTGGTGGCTCCACGAAGCGGGAACCCCGGTTGTCTAGCCGGCGGAACTGCCGCCAGTCGGCCGCTAGTCGGGTTTGGGATAGAAGGTAACCAGCGTCGCGGTGCCGTCCTGGTCCACGACGCGGATGACTGGACCTGTGCTCTCGTCGTCGGTCGCAGTGACCTCGGTCGGATGCCAGATCATGTGTCGCAGTACGACCGGGTATCGCGCGTTGTTCCCGCCGACGGCGATGATCACTACGTCGTCCTTCGGGTCGTACGACGCGTAGGTAAACGGTAGGCGCTCGACTTCGTTCTGATCGCCAAACGTCTGGTCGAGCAGCTCCATCCTGATGTGTTCGCCGGCATGCCGCCCTGTGAGTTCGTCGAGTATCCGTGACCACGCGGCACGATCCACCGTGCCGGAAGTGTCCGTTCCTGGAGTGTCCGTCATGGCGACCATCCTCTCGTGTGCTCCTATCCAGGCCTGGCATACCCGGCATCCGTCCATCCTTTGCCACCGATCGAGCCTCAACCCCTGGGGCCGGCAGCGGCACTCGCGCGCGGCCCGGCAGCTCGCAGCGGCCCGGCCCGCTCGATCGTGGACTGGCCCCGCCGTGACCTGCGAACATTGACAAGCCGCCCAGCCAGGAATAGGACCGGGAACGTAGGTGCGGTAGAGCCGACGCGAGGCGTCTGTGCGCGTTGCTCCGCAGCGATCTGGCCTAGAGGAGGGCTCAGGTGGCACGCCGGCTAGCAACCTCTCTCGTCATCGTCCTGTCCTTATTTGCCCCCGCGGTTGCGGCCACGTCAGCGACCGCCGACGTCGCGCCGCCGTGGTGCGGCACTGCCGAAACCGACGCCGCCGCGAACCTGCCCGATGGCAGCCACCCAGGCGATCCACCAGGCAGCTTCCCGCACATCCCCTACTACGCCATCCGATGCACGCTCGAGGACATCGTGGCGGCCAGCCACGGGCGGATGACGCTGAAGGTCATCGGTCAATCGGCTCGCGGGCGCGACCTGTTCCTGGTAACCGTGAACGCGCTGGACACCGTCCAGCAACGTCAGGACTTCCATGCCTGGGAGCAGGTTCGCAAGGTGGCCCTTACCGACCCCGTACGCGGTCAGGAGCTGCTGGCCTCCTACGGTGACCACGTCAAGGTCCCGCTCTATATCCAGGCCGGTATCCACGGAAACGAGTACGAGGGCGTCGACGCGGTCTTCAAGACGCTGGACCGGCTCGCGAACACGCCGTACGGAACCGATCCCGAGGTCGACGCGGTGCTCGACCACACGGTCCTGCTATTCAACGTCGTCCAAAACCCGGACGGTCGGATTGCGGGCGTCCGTGCAAACGGCAACGGCTTTGATCTCAACCGAGACTTCTTGACGCAAGCGCAATCCGAGACCCGAGCCTCCGTCTCCGTCATGCAGGAGTGGCTGCCGCCGGAGGTGCTGGATCTCCATGGGTACGTCACGCCGACACTCGTAGAGGCCACGACCAAACCGCACAACCCGAGCATCGACTACGACCTATGGCTCAAGTGGAACCAGACGAGAATCGATGCGAACCAGGCCGCACTCGCCGCCCAAGGCTTCGACATCAACCGTCCCGTCAACCAGTGGTGCTCGGATGCCAGCCGCCCAACAAACGGGATCTGCGACAACGGCGAACCCGCAGGACCGGCCGAGGCCGAGGGATGGGACGACTGGGGACCGTTCTACACGCCGATGTACTCACAACACATCGGGCTGAACGGCTCGACGGTCGAGATGTGCAACGAGACGGACAACAGCTGCGCCCTCCCGGGGATGACACCGGCCGCGTATGGCCGGCACGGGTCACGTCTGGCCCAGGAGATCGTCGTGTGGTCGAGCCTCCAGTTTGACCTGGGGAACAGGAATGCACTGCTCCACGACGAGTTGGAGCGCTACCACCGCGGCGTTACCAACGCACCGCGGCCGCCCTGCTGTGAGCCGCCGTTCGACGTCGACAACAACTGGATGACCGAGTTCCCGACCGCGTACATCATCCCGATGGGCGCAGGGCAGCGCAGCGAGCCGGAGGCCAACCGCCTCGTCGACTGGCTGCTCTTCAACGGCATCCTCGTCGACGAGCTGAAGCAGGCGTACACCTTCGACGGCGTGACCTACCCGGCCGGCTCGTACGTCGTGTCTATGAGCCAGGCCCACCGCGGTCTGGCCGACACCGCGCTCGGCATTGGCGCGGACATCTCCGCGGATATCACCCGTTTGTACGCGCCGCCAGCTGCGTGGAGCCACGGCTACCTATGGGGTGCCGACATCGTACGAGTGCCGCGAGACACCACCGCATTCGCACCAATAACGAACCGGATTCTCAAGGCCAGCCACCTCCTCGGCGGCGTCGAGGCGGGAACGGCGACGAGATATGCACTGTCGATCGACTCGCCGACGGCTGTGCGTACGCTGAACACCCTCATGGATGACGGCCTCACCGCCGAGCTGGCACTCCAGCCGCTGACGACCGCATCGGGCGCCACAATCCCGACAGGCAGCGTGATCTTCGCGGCCGATCCGGCGACGAAGGTCAGGTTGGCCGCGCTGGGCCGCGCGAACGACGTCTGGTTCCGCCGGCTCAATGCCCCACTGCCTGCGACGCAGCCGATCGAGGGCAAGCCGCGCATCCTGGTCCTCACCGGCAGCTTCAACCAGGACGTGTGGGCGTTGCAGAACCTTGGGTTCACCCCCGCCTTCATGTCCACCGGCGCGCTCAACGCCGCCCCTGATGACCCGCTGCCCAACTATGACGTCATCTGGAACACCGGCGCGTACCCGTCGGCCGCCAATCCGGTCGCCCGGTCAAGGCTGCAGGCCTTCTTTGCCGCCGGCGGCGGCTACATCGGCGCGGGCGCCAACGGCGCGAACTTCCTCACGGCCGGTTCGCTGGTAACCGGCCTCAGTACGGCAACGCGCTCCGGAAATGGGCGAAGCGCGATCGTGCACTGGGACAACAACGGCGGGCCCGCCAGCCCCATCACCGGAGCCGCACCTGGCAGAGATACGGCGATCATGGATCCTCCCACCTGGTTCACCGCCGTCCCGGGAACCTTGACCGTCGACGGCCGCTTCCCGTCCGACCCCGCCGCGATCGTCGCCTCGGGCTTCTGGCTGATGGATGCACAGTCCGCGTCGGCGGCCGGCTCCCCGGTCATCGGTCACGGGACGACCACGGCTGGGACCTCGCGGGTGACGGTCTTCGCGATGAACCCGCTCTATCGGGCGGATCCCGAGAGGGAGTGGTCCATGGTGGGATCGGCTGCATATTGGGTGCGGCACTAACCGAGGGCTGATCGCGCACCGGCCGCGGCACGCCACCATGCTCGGGTGAACTGCACCTATCCGCGCGCGTCCATGGCTTCCTGGCGCGGTCGCCCGATGGCGGTGCCGAGGTCGCGTTCGATGCCGCCTGGCTGCGGTAGGTCCCGCTCGAACAAGACCCGGGCGAGCGGGGCGTTCTCGGGCCGCCGGATGTGGCGACACGTGGGTCGCCACATCCGGGCGCACGGTAGCGGGTTCGTTCGCCCGGCTACTCGGTGGTGATGGCGCGGAGGACGTCGAGTTTGGCGGCGCGGCGGGCAGGAAGGATGGCTGCCACGACTCCGGCAAGGCCGGCTAGGACGAGCACGATGGCCAGGGTGAGCCAGGGGATCTGGAAGCGGTCGATGCCCTCGTCGCTCAAAGCCCGCACCAGCGCCCAACCGAAGAACAGGCCGATCGCCAACCCCAGCAAGGTTCCCTGGATGGCGATGATCACGGACTCCCATCGGATAGTTGAGCGTAGCTGCGGGCGGGTCATGCCGACACTGCGCAGCAGACCGATCTCCCGGGTGCGCTCCAGGATCGACAGGGCCAGCGTGTTCGCGATACCGAGTAGCGCGATGAAGATGGCCAGCAAGAGCAGGACGTAGATCAAACTGAGGAGCTGGTCGACGGGTTTGGACAACTCCTTTTTGAAGCCGCTGCGGTCACGCACATCGGCGCCGGGGAAGTCCTTCGCGACGTTCTCGACCGCGGCGAGGGCATTGGCCGTGCTGACTCCGTCGGCCTTGTCGATGAAAACGAAGGCGTCGTACTGGTTGGCGAAGTTGGCCTCGTACGCGGGGAACCCCAGGAGGTAGTCGCCTGCGGGTTGGTTCTCCCCGTAAATCATCGCCACAGTGAGCTCTTGGGGACCTGTGTCCTTGAAGACCACCGGCACCGTGTCGCCGATGGCGAGGTTGTCGGTGTCGGCGACGTCCTTGTACACGGCGATCGAATTACGGTCGAGGTCCGTCGAGTTTCCCTGGAGCGGCTGGACGTCGATGATGTCGAAGCCGGTGGCGGGATCGAGGCCGATCACCTGCTTGGGTCCGCCACTGATCTCGGCGGCAGCTACCCTGACTCCCGCCGCCGCTTTGACCTCCGGAATGTCGTTGAGCTTCGCGGCTAGTTCAGGGTCGAGCCCGCCGGTCCCGAAGGCACCCGCATCGATCACGAAGTCTCCCGTGAACGACTTGTCGATGGAGGCGTTGAACGATGCCTTGGTCGAGGCAGCGAAGATCGAGATGAAGCCGATCAAACCGACGCCGATCATCAGGGCCGAGGCGGTGGCGGCCGTCCGCTTCGGGTTGCGCATGGCGTTCTCCCGGGCGAGGGTCCCCGTGATGCCTCTGACTCGGGGGAGCAAGGCGCCGATCATCCGGCTGAGCGGCAGGGCGACTGTGCGCCCGAGTATGGCCACGCCGAAGAAGACCAACAGGGCGCCCAGGCCGACGAGGGGGAGGGCGCTGGACCCGCCGCCAAAGAGCCCGGCCAGGAGCAACAGGACACCGAGCCCGAGCACGACACCGCCCACCACCATGCGCAGCTTCGACCCGTAGCCGGTGCTGCCCAACGCCACGTCTCGCATTGCCTCCACCGGCGCGACCTTCCCCGCCTTGCGTGCCGGCGAGAGCGCGGCCACGACAGTGATAACGACCCCGACGATGAGGGAGACCAGCACGGTCCGGGGCGTGACCACGAGCGACCCCGCAGGGATGTCGAAGCCAAACCCGGCGAGGAGGGCCTTCAGCCCGCCCGCGACTGCAAGCCCCGCCACCAGCCCAATGTAGGGAGGCGATCAAAGCCACGATCACGGCTTCGATGAGGACCGAGCCCAGTACTTGGCGCTTGCTCGCTCCGATGGCCCTGAGCAGCGCGTTCTCCCGGGTCCGCTGGGCGACCGTGATCGAGAATGTGTTGAAGATGATGAACGAGCCGACGAGGAGTGCGACCACGGCGAAGATCAGCATGAACGTGTTGAAGAACGACAGGTCACTCTCGATGTCGTTCTGGCTCTCTTTGGTGATCTCGTCGCCCGTCACCACCTCGACACTGGGAGGCACCGCCGCGCCAATCCGGTCCGCGAGTTCCCGTTGCGACACGCCCTGATCGGCCACCGCGGCGATGCTGTCGAACTTCCCCGGCTCGGCGACGAGCTGCTGAGCGGCGTCGGTGGTGAAGAGCACATAGGAGGCACCGCCAGGACTGTCCGCGTCCCCAAATTTGGCGATACCGGCGAGCTGCAGGTGCTGCGGTGGGCCCTGGGCCAGCACGGTTACGGTGTCGCCTACGTGGAAGCCCGCATCGTCGGCACTCTTCTTGTCGATGACGATCTCATTGTCGGCGCCGGGTGGCCGCCCCGCCACGATCACGAACGGGTTGAGATCAGGGGACTCATTCCAGTTGCCCCCAAAGGTCGGCGCGCCGGCCTGGGGGTCGCCCATCGCGTTGCCGTTCTTGTCGATGATGCGGGTGTAGCCCTGGATGATCCCCTCGGCCGTCGCCACCCCGTCGACCCCAGCGACGGCGTCGATGAGCGACGCGTCGACTCGTCCGCGCACATCGCCAGCACCCTCGGGGTTGCTGAAGGCGGCCTTCTCACGGGCTACGGCGTCGGTGCCCTTGTAGACGTCTCCGAACAGGTTGTCGAAGGTCTTGCGGATGGTGTCAGTAAGCACGAACGTGCCCGCCATGAAGGCGACGCCGAGCATTACCGCCAGTGCGGTGATCGCCAGGCGGGACTTGTGTGCGAGAAGTCCCTTGACGGTGACCCGGAGCATGCCGATCAGTCCTCGAACTTCTTCAGGCGGTCGAGCACCGTGGCGGAGGTGGGGTTCGGCATCTCGTCGACCAGCCTGCCGTCGGCGAGGAACAGTACGCGGTCGGCGTAGCCGGCGGCGCCCGGGTCATGAGTGACCATGACGACCGTCTGGCCCATCTCATCGACCGCACGACGCAGGAACCCCAACACCTCGGCGCCAGAGCGCGAGTCGAGGTTCCCAGTCGGCTCGTCAGCGAAGATGATCTGCGGGCGACTGGCCAGCGCCCGGGCGATGGCGACCCGCTGCTGCTGGCCTCCCGACAGCTCGCTGGGCCGGTGGGCCATCCGGTCGGTCAGGCCGACGACGCTCACAACCTGGTCGACCCACCCCTGTTCACCCTTGCGGCCAGCCAGCGCCAAGGGCAGCGTGACGTTCTCGTACGCGGTCAGGGTCGGAACCAGGTTGAAGGCCTGGAAGACAAAACCAACCCTGTCTCGCCGGAGCACGGTGAGATCCTTGTCGCCCAGGGCGCTGAGGTCCTGGTCACCGATGAAGGCCTTACCCGACGTCAGCGTGTCGAGCCCGGCCATGCAGTGTAAGAGCGTCGACTTCCCAGATCCGGACGGGCCCATGATGGCGCCAAGTTCGCCGTCTGCGAAGCCGACGGTCACCCCATCCAGTGCGCGAACCTCGGTCGCCCCCTTGCCGTAGATCTTGACCGCGTCCTCGGTGTGCGCGGCAGCGGCAACAGGCGGCTCCGCAGTCGGCCTATCGGCGGCGACGGCAGTCATGGCGTCTCCCTTCCTATTGGAAGGGGCAGCGCGCCAACATCGCACACCAACTGAATGCGGCGGCCGGTCGGCGACGCCGCGCACCCCTCCCCCGGGTATCGGCCCCGCCCGTCGAAACGTCTTGGCGGGTTTCTGCCAGGGCATTCTCAGACTCCTGCCGACCCCTCGCGGTGTCAACGGTGATTCACCCTCGCGCCGTACGCGCTGGTCGGCCAGCCTTGCCTCGGCCACTTCGAAAGCGTAGAGCGGTGGCATCCTGTCAGCGATCACCAGGGCCGGCGGTTACTGGAACGGCGATCCGCTTTGGGACTCGGGCCAGCAGAAACTCGTACACGATGGCCAGTGGAGATGCCGCATAAGCTCTGAGCAGTGATAAACCGCCCGTCAGTCGTACGACTTTCTGTCCGCGGGACCTGGCGGTTGATCGGCACCGATCGATTGGATCATCGATGACGACAGTGACCTGCAACATCTCGACGTCTGTGGATGGCTTCGTGGCTGGGCCGCGGCAGAGCCTCGAGAACCCGATCGGCGAGGGCGGGGCGCGCCTGCACGACTGGCATCTCGAACCGGAAGACGCAGATCTGGCGGTGATCGACGGGTGGCAGAGCACCCCAGGCGCGTATGTCATGGGGCGCAATATGTTCGGCCCCGGCCGGGGCGAGTGGGACGTCGACTGGAGGGGCTGGTGGGGTGACGAACCGCCGTACCACGCTCCCGTCTTCGTGCTCACCCATCACGCTCGTGATCCGCTGGCGATGGACGGAGGAACGACGTTCCACTTCGTGACCGAGGGTCCGGACGTCGCGCTCGAACAAGCCAAGGCTGCTGCCGGGGGCAAGAACGTGGAGATCGCGGGCGGCGCAAGCACGATCGACGCCTACCTGCAGGCCGGTGCCATCAACGAGCTGCATATGCATATTGCGCCGATAGTGCTCGGCGTCGGCGAACGCCTGTTCGCCGACGTCTCAGCCGACCTCCGCCTCGAGCCGGTACAGGCAATCTCATCGCCCAGAGTTACCCACATCACATACCGCGTGGGCTAGGCGCTGTCTGCGGCATCCTCACCAAGCATGTGGCTCGATGTCGCCACTCAAGCCGATGGGCTCGCCGCGAGCCCCTCGCGGCCGCACATAGGTACGATCAGTGCGTGCCACAGGGGGATCACGGCCTGGCGCCGCCACCGCAGGAGCTGCGGTTTTGCCGGTCGTCCGACGGTGTGCGGATCGCGTATGCGCGCCACGGCTCCGGGCCGCCTCTCGTCATCGCCACCTGTTGGCTGAGTCATCTGCAGTACGACTGGCAGAGCCCGGTGTGGCGCCATTTCCTGAGCGATCTCGGTGAGATCGCCACGGTCGTGCGCTACGACGAGCGTGGCCATGGGCTCTCGGACTGGGACGTCGACGACTACGGATTGGAGGCGCGGATCGCCGACATCGAGGCGGTCGTCGATGATGCCGGACTCGATCATTTCGCCTTGATGGCCATGTCGCAGGGTGGTCCGCCCTCGATCGCCTATGCGGTACGACACCCCGAGCGGATCTCACGGCTGATCTTCTATGGCAGCTACGCTGCCGCATTCCGCGATCCGACGCCGGACGATCTCGAACTCGACCGGGTGTTCGAGCAGTTGATCAAGGTCGGCTGGGCCCGCCCCGACTCGGCATTCCGCCGCGTATTCACGTCGATGATGATCCCTGGCGCCACCGAGGAGCAAATGCGCTGGCTCGATGAGCTCCAGCGGGTCGCGGTGTCGGCCGAGAATGCCCTGGCCTCACGCAGGCAACGGAAGCGGGCCGACGTGGTCGACCTCCTGCCGCAGCTGAGCGCCCCGACGCTGGTGCTCCATTCACGGCACGATCGGATGAACGACTTCCAGGACAGCCGCTTCCTCGCGTCCATGATCGCCGGGGCGCGATTGGTCGTGTTGGAGAGCTCGAACCACATCGTGCTCGGCGACGAACCGGCATGGCAGGTCTTCCTCGACGAGGTCGCCCCCTTCTTGGCGGCTGACCGCAAGCCGACGGAGCCTGCTGCCGGAGTCGATGCCACTTCTGTGCTGTCCCCCCGCGAACTTGATGTGCTCAGGCTGGCGGCCGAGGGGAAGGACAACGCAAGCATTGCCAAGTCCCTGACGCTCAGCGTTCGCACGGTCGAGCGGCACCTGCACAACACCTATACGAAGCTCGGCATCCAGGGGAAGGCTGCCCGCGCGGCTGCGGTCGCCAGGTTGATGACCAGGACCTGACCGCTACGCGTATCCCGCCAGCCATGCGATCGAGCCACGGCTGAGATTGCGCGCACGCACCGATGCCGAGGCCACCGTGGCCTTCGTACGTTCAACCCATGACCACGATGGAGATCGAAGGCACGGGGTTCCTCGCGATCCCGAAACCGACCGCCGCCGTCCAACGCCTCTACGACAGCGACGTCGAGCAGCTCGGCTTCGTGATGAACCTGTCGGCGATCTGGGCTCACCAGCCGAGCCTGCACGGCGCGCTGTTCGACATGATCGATCGGGCTGTCCGCGCGGCGGGACTGACGTTCCGTCAGCGGGGAATTCTGGTCGTCGCCTCTGTAGCGACCTTGGGTGACTCGTACTGCTCTCTTGCATGGGGCAAGAAACTTGCGGGCGTGGCCGGCGCTGATCTGGCCGGAGACGTGCTGCGCGGCGACGATGGCCGGCTGGATCCGAGCGAGCGGGCGCTAGCGGGCTGGGCTCGAAAGGTCTGCCGACACCCCAGCTCGACCAAGGCGGCGGACGTCCAGCCGCTGCGTGACGCCGGTTACGACGACGCGCAGATCTTCGCCATCACGGCCTTCATCGCTCTCCGTGTCGCCTTCGCGGTGGTCAACGACGCGTTGGGCGTCCGACCTGACCATGAGCTGATCGAGACTGCTCCGGCACCCGTCCGCGATGCCGTCACATACGGGCGCCCCGCCGCCCGCAGGCCGTCGGTCATTGCCGGCACGGCGCGTCCGCGATAGCGAACCCGGCCTGCAGGCAGGGAAGGCCGGCCGAGTCGCGACAGCAACCCCCCGCGCGCACGCTCCGGCAGGCGGCCTGGTCGCGATAGCGGGCCGTCAGCCCCACACGCTCCCGCTTCGGGCGGCGTCCGTCGCCGCCCGAGTCGCCGCCGCCCCATCACCACCACAGCACGCCACATGTTCTGACCGACCGCGAGCCAGGAGACGACACATGCGGAGCAACCTGCGCACCGAGCTCACCTATGACGTGGTGATCGTGGGCGCGCGCGCCGCGGGCGCCGCGACCGCCTACCTGCTCGCACGCAGCGGGCTGGACATACTCCTCGTCGACCGCGGCCGGTACGGCGCCGACACCCTGTCCACCCATGCCCTCATGCGCGGCGGTGTCCTCCAGCTCACCCGCTGGGGTCTCCTCGACCAGGTCATCGCCGCTGGCACTCCCCCGGTGCGACGGACGACGTTCCGGTACGCAAACGACGTGGTGCCGATCAACCTCAAGTCATCCTTTGGCGTGGACGCACTGTACGCACCGAGACGCACGATCCTCGACCCGATCCTCGTCGACGCCGCCGCCGGCGCCGGCGCGGAGGTGCGCTTCGGCCCCGCTGTGAGGGACGTGGAGCGCAACCACCTGGGCGCCGTCACTGGCATCATCGGCCGGACCCGGGAGGGCCAAGACTTTCGTGCTAGAGCTCGCATCGTCGTCGGTGCCGACGGTTTCCGCTCCACGATCGCCGAGCGGGTCGGCGCATCCTTCGAACGCATCGGCACGTCCGCGTCGGCCGTCACGTATGGCTATTGGTCCGGCTTGGAGACCGACGGTTACGAGTGGAACTTCCGGCCCGATGCCGCCTCCGGCGCCATCCCCACCAACGACGGCCAGGTGTGTGTATTCGCCAGCGCATCGCCCCGGCGCATCGGCCGAGGAGGTCTGGACCCATTGACCCGGATCGTCGCAGAGTCTTCTCCGCACCTCGCCGCCCGGCTCGCCGGCGCGTCCCCACCAGCAGCGCTGCGCACCTTCACCGGCCAGCTCGGACACGTTCGACGATCATGGGGGCGCGGCTGGGCTCTCGTCGGCGATGCCGGCTATTTCAAGGATCCACTCAGCGCACACGGGTTGACGGACGCGCTGCGCGATGCGGAACTGCTGGCCCGCGGGCTGGTCGCCGTCATCATCGACGGTGACAAGGAGCGCGACGCTCTCGCCAATTACCAGGCGACGCGGGACGCGCTCTCCGCCGAGCTCTTCGACGTGATCGACGTGATCGCCGGCCACCGCTGGACAGACGACGAGATCCCCGACCTTCTGCTCCGGCTCAACGCGGCGATGGCCGACGAGGTCGAAGCCGTGGCCGCGTTCCCGCCACTAACCCCTCCCTCGTCGCTGCCACGGCCCGCACGCTCTGTATCCCAGCTCGAGCTGATCAATTCAGCCGCCGTTCGCTGTTGAGGGTACGGCGAGGCACGCGGACCTATGCGCGCGGTCGGACTCCGCTCCGGCAGGGCGGACTCCGCGCCCTACGCACCATTTCCGCACGAAATGTCCGGTCCTCCGTTGCTTTCACGGCACGGAGTGATGTGCGGAGCCGCGGAGTAGTAGCCCGGCTCCGGCCGGACCGCCGCGCGCAGCCACACCCGCGGGTCCGCAGGTTGATGTCAGGCTTGACGCTGATCCGCCATCAGACGGCACCGATAAGGAGTCGGCCCGAATCGAATCAGTTCTTATGCATGTATCGATGCGACGTGGCGCGCTACGTTAACGATGTAGCTCAGCCTCAGGCAGGCGCGATCATGGTGCGCGTCCTCCAGGGTAACGGCCGACCGAAGGGGTGGCGGACATGGCCGATCAGACACCGACCCGACTCCCGCGCAAGATCGGACAACTCGGGCTGGTAACGGCCGTAGCCGCGGCGGTTATCGCCGGATTAGCGTCCCCGGCCTACGCGAACTTTCCACACTTCAAGAGTGCTTCGGTGAGCCTGGCGAGCAGCTCGGCGACCGCTGCCGGTCTCGGCGCCACGTCGGCAGCCAGCGCCGCAACGGAGCTGCCGGACCTGTTGTACGCGTGGACCGAAGTCGGCGTCGGCAAGCCGGACGTCGTCTACCGCCTCGAAACGGTTGTGACCGCCACCTTCGGCTGCGTGAACGGCGGGGTCAACCGCCCGAAGGCCACGAACAAGACCACGATCACGGCCCCCCTTCAGACCTCAGTCCAGCTTGTCGCGGATAAGAATGGACAGATCACCGGCAGCGTCTTTCTCGACACCGGTTCGGTGTTCCCGACCGGCTTCTCGTGTCCGACCGGACAGACGCTGGTCGCCCTCTCGGCGACCTTCACCAACAACACGATCACGGACACGACGAATGGTGTGACCGCCACGGATGACGACATCTCAGTCACCCTCGGGCCCTAACCCAGAGTCCGCGGCTGCGATCCGCTGCGACCGCTGCCAAGAGCAGACGGCACGGCCAGCTCGCTTCTGCCGGCAATGCGGTGCGCCGCTGCCCGCCGACCGGATCGTGGCTGCGGCCGCCGCCCAAGAGGTGCGTAAGACCGTCACCTGCATGTTTTGCGATGTTGTCGAGTCCACCGCGCTCGGGGAGCGGCTCGATCCAGAGGCCGTACGCCGGGTGATGTCGCTCTACTTCGACGAGATGCGCCGGGCCGTGGAGCGGCACGGCGGAACGGTGGAAAAGTTCATTGGCGATGCGGTGATGGCGGTTTTCGGTGTGCCGAAGCTGCACGAGGACGACGCGCTGCGGGCCGTCCGAGCGGCGCAGGAGATGTTCGCCGCTTTGCAAGACCTCAACGAGGAGGTCGGCGCTGCGTGGGGGGTGACCATCGCGGCGCGCATCGGCCTCAACACCGGCGAGGTCATCGCCAGTGAGGCCGAGGCCGATCAGCGACTCGTGACCGGAGACGCGGTCAATGTGGCCGCCCGGCTGGAGCAGCACGCGGCCGCGGGTGAGATCTTGCTCGGCGAAACCACCTATCGGCTGGTGCGAGACGCCGTTGTCGCCGATCTCGTCGTCCCCATAGCCGCGAAAGGTAAGGCGGCTCCACTGACCGCCTGGCGGTTGCGCCAGGTCACCCCGGACACTTCATGGCTCCACCGTCGTCTGGACGCACCGATCGTCGGCCGCGAGGAGGAACTGGCGACACTCGACGACCTCTTTCAGCAATGCTTGCCGGCCTCGTGCCGACTGGTGTCGATCGTTGCGCCCGCCGGGCTGGGAAAGTCGCGTCTCGTCCGTGAGTTCATCCAGCGCATTCGCGGGCGGGCAAGGGTGACCCGTGGCCACTGCCTGCCGTATGGCGAGGGAGTCACCTATTGGCCGATCGCGGAGCTGGTCCAGGATCTTGCTGGGTTTGCGCCGACCGATGACCTCGACCACGCGCGATCCCGCATCCTCACCCTCGTTCAGGCAACGGGGGCCGCCGGCGGTCATCACCACGAGGCCGACGCCGGGCATGTCGCTGAGGTGGTGGCGGGGGCCGTCGGCCTTTCCGCGACGACCGCGGAGACGACCGAGATCGCCTGGGCGGTGCGCCGCCTGCTCGAGACAACCGCGCTGACCGGCGGCCCGCTCGTTGTGGTGATCGATGACATCCATTGGGCCGAGCCCGCTCTGCTCGACCTGATCGAGCATGTCGCGACGTTGACGTCGGACGTTCCCTTGCTCATCGTCTGTACGGCGAGGCCGGAGCTTGCCGAGGTCGCACCTGGCTGGTCAGACGCGGTTCCGCACGCGTTG
>DASYTV010000337.1:0-5785 GCA_036001885.1 Actinomycetes bacterium | reverse complement strand
CGCTTTGACCGCGTGAAGGCCGTCATGGACTACCTGAACGCGCTGCCCTATGACCTCGACGCTGTTCTCGTGACCGGCGACGTGGCCGACCATGGCTTGACCGAGGAGTACGAGCAGGCCCGTGATGTCCTCACGTCAAGGCATCCGTTACTGGCCTGTCCGGGCAACCATGACGCGCGGTCGCCTTTCCGCGAAGTGCTGCTCAAGGAACCGGCCGGCGATGCTCCGGTGAACCAGGCATATCGCACGGCGAGTGCGATGTTCGCCCTGTGCGATTCGTCGATCCCGGGCCAGGACGACGGCCGTCTCAGCGACGAAACCCTTGCCTGGCTCACCGCGCAGCTCGAGATCACCCCATCCGAGGTTCCAGTCTTCGTCGCCTTCCATCACCCGCCGCTGCCGCTGCAAGCGGGACCAATCGACGCGATCCGCCTCTCAGGCGAAGATCGTCTTGCCGAGCTAGTCACTCGCCACCGCAACGTCGTGGCAGTCCTGTGCGGGCACGCCCACTCCCCCGCTGCCACCACCTTCGCCGACCGGCCGTTGCTGGTCGCTCCCGGGATCGTGTCCACCCTGCGGATGCCCTGGGAGTACGTCGGCGCTGGCTGGCACATCGATTACGAACTGCCGCCGGCGGTAGCGTTCCACGCACTAGATGATCTCGGGCGGGTGACGACCCACTATCGGCTGACGGTGTGACAGCCGGTGGCCCGGCACGCAAGAACAGCTAACGGCGGGCGCGCTCATCATGAGGCCGTGACTGGTCACGTGCGATCCTGGCGAGCCGACGCGCTTCGCGCAGCGGTTCCGGGGTGCGCCTCCTGCACCAGCAGTGCCGAACGATGTCCAGGGCAGTGACGGCGTCGACCTTCCAGCCGGCGTGTACGGCGAGCGGCCGGACACCGCTCCTGGTCCGCAGCCAAAAGCCGACGACCTCACCGTCGAGCACCAACGGGCTTGCCGCACCGGCGTGATCCTCTGGCGGCTCACCGGAGGCGACCAGCGGGCGGTGCGTGACACCGACGGTCGGCAGATCGAGCACGGCACCGAGATGGAGGGCCAGCCCGGCCCGGCGCGGGTGGTCCCGCCCGGTCGCGTCCACCAGAAGCACATCCGGGGACTCGGGCAGTCCTCGGACCACCGCCTCGAGGATCTCGCCCATCCGCAGGGCCAGGAGGCCAGGCTCGTAGGCCGCGCCGGCGGACCCGATCGTCAAGTAATGCCCGTAGCGGCGGCGTCCCCGGATCAGCGCGGTCGCCGCCCACGCTGGATCGCCGGCGCTGCCTCGACCGGTGTGGCCCCGCGGGAAGCAGACGAAGCATCCTCCGACCAGGGGGTCGCCGGCCGGTGGCGTCCAGTCCCCAGGCGCCGCCGCTGCCAGCTCCCGCTGGACCTCGATAAGATCGTCGCGACCAACAGGCCAGAACCACACCCCTCGAGGGTTACGCACCTGGTGTCCCGTTAACCAAGTCTCTTTGCGTCTGCCTGGTCCGGCTGGTGTGCACCCCGCAAGTACACACGGGCCGCGTTCTCGCTCGACCGCGGAGCGCCACTACGAGGACTCGCTGTGGCCATACCATGCATCCAGCTGTCCTCACGCATCCGTCACGTTGACGGGACGCTAGAGGTCATCGGGCGATGGGGACACCCAATTCAGATCCGCCCGCTCCCGGGTGATCAGGCATGCGTGCGCCCGCCGTCCTCCCCCACCGCTGACTCCACGGAACCGTCCAATCAGATCGGGCGTAAGGGAGCTAGGCCGGTAACTCGGCGCCGTGATGATCGGAGGAGGCGGGCGGACCATGGCGGAGGCGGTGAGTCGGGGAACCCTGGTGGCCCTAGGTGTCGCGCTCGCTTTGACGGCCTGCAGCGGGAACGCCGAGTCGCCGGCAGCGGGGACTCCGTCCACTAGCGTGCAGACTCCATCCAGCGGCGAGGCCAGAAGCGCCACCGGCTGCCCATCCCCCGCCCCTCATCGAATCAGCGCCGCGTCGGTGCTCATCCCTGGGCCGAGCCACGGCCTTCCCCGCTCGCGGGCAGCTGGTGATCGGCTCGTGATCACCGCAGTCGTTCTTGACCCGGACTGCCGTCCGGCCTCCGGCGCGTCGGTCAACGTGTGGCATACCGACGCCGCCGGCAGGTACGGGCCGAGTGGCGGCGGTTCCGATGAGATCGAGTGCTGTTATTACCAAGGCACTGTGCGCACCGACCGCGCTGGCGGCTTTCAGCTGGAGACCGTCAGACCGGGCCGGTACGACCAGCAGAACGCTCCACCCGCCCACATCCACCTGGAAATCCACCACGCGTCAGGCAGCCTGATGGCGGAATTGGTGTTTGCCCGCGGCTCGAGCCCGCCCGCCCCTGCCGGGCACGACGGTACGATCCCGGTCACCCTGCACGAGGTCCACGATCCCCATGGGGACGCCTGGTACGGCGAAGTCGCCGTGGTCCTCGAGGCTTGGCCCCGGGCTTAGCTCGAGGAGCTGGCGCCCGCCGCCTGGTAGCGAGCCGTCGATGGGGACTGCCAGACTGGCGGCGATGTCTGACCGGAGGGTCCGTCCCGGACATGAGCTCGAGTTCGAAGACACGTTCGACGGCGAGGGACTTGATGACCGTCGCTGGGTTGCGCATTATCTGCCGCAGTGGAGCACCAGGGAGCTCTCAGCCGCTCGCTACCAGGTCGGCGGTGGCGGCCTCCAGCTGCTGATCGAGGCAAATCAGCCGCCGTGGTGTCCGGACCTCGACGGGGACATCAAGGTGTCGTCACTGCAGACCGGCGTGTTCGCCGGTCCGTTGGGCAGCGGCATAGGCCAGCATCGGTTCAACCCGGACGCGACCGTGCGGGAGCCGCAGCCGAGCCTGCCGCTCTACACCCCGCGCTATGGGGCTTTCGAGATCCGTGCGAAGGCGCTCGACGATCCGCAGAACATGGTCGCGTTCTGGATGATCGGCTACGAGGACCGCCCCGAGCATTCGGCGGAGATCTGCGTCTGCGAGATCTTCGGCCGTGATGTGGAACGCCACCAGGCCAAGGTCGGGATGGGGGTCCACCCGTTCAGTGACCCAGGCATCGTGGACGAGTTCGCCGCAGAGACCGTTCCGATCGACGCCCGCGAATTCCATGTCTATACGGCCGAATGGACGCCGGACCGGATCGGCTTCTTCATCGACGACGAGCACATCAAGACCGTGAACCAGTCGCCGGACTATCCGATGCAGTTGATGATCAGCATCTACGAATTCCCCCACGCTGGTGGCGAGCCGAGCGCCACGCCCTATCCCAAGCGGTTTGTCGTCGACTACGTCCGCGGATTCCGCCGATCCTCTTAATCCGCCCCCGGTCGGCCCTTCGATGGGGCCGAGAGTCATGGCCGAACGGCCTGATCAGAGAGCCTTCCGGCCCTGCAGATCGCGCGATTATCGTCGCACTCTTGTCATAGAGCATTTGCACCTGGTCCAGGTCGGGAGGCGATCAGCGTGCTCGAGCTTCGCGGCGTGTCCAAGCGGTATGGCGGCGTACAGGCACTCGACGAGTGCGCTTTCCGCGCCGCGACAGGCCGGCTCACCGGGTTCGTGGGGCCGAACGGTGCTGGCAAGACGACGGCCATGCGGGTCATCTTCGGGCTGGTGTCGCCCGACAGCGGCGAGGCGCGGTGGCACGGCCGGGCGATCGACGCCAGCGTCAGGCGCCGGTTCGGTTACATGCCGGAGGAGCGCGGTCTCTATCCGCGCATGCGGGTGCGTGACCAGCTCCTGTTCTTTGGCCGGCTGTCCGGCCTTTCCTCCTCGCGGGCGGGGATGGCGGCCGACCGGTGGCTTGATGCGCTGGGACTGACCGATCGTGCAGCAGCTCGCCTCGACGATCTGTCCCACGGGAACCAGCAAAGAGTCCAGCTGGCCGCGGCCCTGGTACACGATCCGGCGCTGGTCGTCCTCGATGAGCCGTTCGCTGGGCTCGATCCCTTCGCTACCTCGACGTCACGGCCAGAGGTGAGCTCCATCCGCTGCTCGATCTCCCTGGGGTCACTGTCGTCGCA
The DNA here is from genome assembly GCA_036001885.1 of Actinomycetes bacterium. Classification (GTDB taxonomy): domain Bacteria; phylum Actinomycetota; class Actinomycetes; order JAKEEW01; family JAKEEW01; genus DASYTV01. Next base: position 1,748 of record DASYTV010000337.1, on the reverse strand, counting down.
CGTGACGATGGGCATGTCCGACTTCGAGTCCCGAGCGGCATCGACCCCGGCAGGTGGCTGCAGGCGGTGGGTCGCGACATCGTGCGGGTGAGTTATGAGCCGCCCACCCTTTCCGAGCTGTTCCGAACCGCCGCGACTGACGCGCGGGAGCCAACGGAAGCTGAGGTGTCCCATGCGCGCGCGTGAGGGCTTGCGCAGGATCTGGGTCGTGGCCGATCGCGAGTTTGTCGAGCGCTACAAGACCCGCGCGTTCCAGCTCTCGACACTCGCTGTGGTCCTCGCCATGGCAGCGCTCATTGTGCTCCCCGCCTTGCTGTCCGGCGACGCGAAGACATATCGGGTCGGTCTGGCCGGCGCTGTTGCCGAAGGTACGAGTGAAGCGATCGGTGTCCAGGCGAGAGCCGCCGACCTACGTGTCAGCGCAAAGTCTTACGACACGGTCGCCGATGGCGAGCAGGCCGTGCGCGAAAGGAAGGTGGACGTCCTGCTCGTTGACAGTGCGAGGCTCGAGTGGCGGCGACAGTCAGACGCCGGCCTCGCGGCCCTGCTCGCCAACGCCGTTCAGGCGGTGCATATCCGCGACCGGGCAGCGCAGCTGGGCCTTTCGATGGAGGACGTAGCAAACCTGCTCGCGCCGGTGGTCCTGTCGAGCCGCGAGCTGGGCAGCGGACCCGGGCGTGGCGAGAATGCGCAGGACGTCGCAATGATTGCGACGATCTTGATACTCCTCGCCGTGACGATGTACGGCAATCTCGTGCTGACTGGCGTCGTGCAGGAGAAGCAGACCAGGGTTGCCGAGGTGCTGCTCGCCCGCATGCCCCCGCGTGAGCTGCTCGCCGGCAAAGTGCTCGGTATCGGCGCGGTCGGGCTCGCCCAGTTCGCGCTCATCATCGCCACCGCGGCGATATCCCTGAGAGCGGTAGACGCAGCCGACACCCCCCACGTGGGAACGTCCGTGTGGATCTGGCTCGTGCTCTGGTTCGTGCTCGGATACGCGTTCTACAGCGTCGTCTACGCGGCCTTCGGCGCACTCGCCTCCCGCATCGAGGACGCCAGCAGCACTGCCGCCCCGGTGGGGATTCTCATCTTCGCGTCGTATTTCGCCGCGATGGCCGCGGTGGAGTCGCCCGAGTCCACGATGACCAGGGTCCTGTCCTTCGTGCCGGCAACCGCCCCGCTGGTCATGCCGGTACGCCTCACCCTCGCGACCGTCCCGGCCTGGGAGGTCGTGGCGGCAGCACTCCTGACCGTGACCTCGGTATGGGTCCTCGTGCGCCTGGCCGGGAGAATTTACACCGGCGCCGTGCTTCGGACCGGCACGCGTATCCCACTCCGGGTGGCCTGGCGCGGCGGAGCCTAGCAACACGCAGCGCCGTCCGGGACCGTCGATCATGGAACACTGCCTTCTTCCCAGCTGGCTGTATATCGAGTATGCTACCGAGTATGCACACGGACGGAGGCCTTTCATGAGCGTGCGGCATGCTCTCCTTGCGCTGTTGAGTGAAGGCCCGAAGTACGGTCTTCGGCTCCGGCAGGAGTTCGAGTCACGCACGGGTGAGGTGTGGCCGCTCAACGTTGGCCAGGTCTACCTCACGCTCCAGCGCCTAGAGCGCGATCAGCTCATCGAGTCCGACGGCGAGGAGAACGACGGTCCGCAGAAGCGGTTCCGGATCACCGCCGCCGGCGCCGACGAGCTGGATGCGTGGCTGCGTACACCGCCCGACATGACGACTCCACCTCGCGACGAA
>DASYTV010000336.1:0-3001 GCA_036001885.1 Actinomycetes bacterium | reverse complement strand
AGCTCGGCGTCGGTTTCCTCGGCGGTCTGGAGCAGCACCTCCAGGCGATCGAAAGCCGACCAGTCATCGGCGTCCTGGAAGAGGTACGCGTCGAAGCGCGTCATCTCGATGACCTTCTGGACCAGCCGGTAAGGCCCCCCGTTGTCCGCTGCCACCAGGAGCGTCACGCCGGGGAATGCCCGGACGACATCAAGCGGCGGCTCCGGGGACGCGTCGTCGATGACGACGACGGCATCGGGCGGCCGGCTCTGGGTTACCAGTGACTCCAGCGTGTCGCCGAGCCAGGACTGGCAGTCGTAGAAGGGAACGAGAGTGCAGACGGTGGAGGAGCGATTGAGCGCAGCCATCACACCCCCACCTCGCTAAGGAGACGCCTGAGCACCGTCTCGGCCTCGAAGTGCTCTCGGGCGATCGTGCTCGCCGCCTGTGAGTGCCGTTCCGGCGCCGCACTGACCGCGGTGACGGCCGCGACAGCGTCCTCGAACCCGGTGAAGGGCAGCAGGCCTTCACCGGTAGGAAGGTGATCGCTGAACCCGGTCTCCTGCGTGATTACCGGACGACCTGCGGCCAGGTAGGTCGCGCTCCGATCGCTGAACCAGCCGCTCCGCAACCGGATGTTCTGGTCCTTCGCGACGGTGAACTCGGCGCGAGACGCCACGATGTAGGAGCGGTAAGTGTCGACGTCGCTTGAGATGTCCACGGCCGGCCGCACGCCCCAGCCGTGCCCAGCGAGCATGTCGGCATCGGCGCGGCGGTAACCCGCGAGCGCCAGCTCGAAACGCTCGCCGGTGCGGGTCGGCAGGCGGCAGACCTTGTTCCACTCGAAGTTCTTGCTCCAGCGGTAGGTCTCGCCGTCGAGCTCCACCTCTCGCCAGCCCTGACGGAATGTGCCGACTGTGGTGAAAGTGTCGCCTGGCGGCATCCGGTTCTCCCACAGGTCGACGACGACCGGCTGACGGGTGGGCTGGAAGTGGAACCGGTCGCTGACAGGGAGACGGCACCCAGGCTGGCCGTAGCTCTCGCCGAAGGTGAAGAAGGCGACGTGGGGCTCGAGGAAGTCCAACGTCTCCTGCCGCCGCTGGTACAGCTCGACCTGGAGCGCCACGGGATCGGTCTCGAGGTACACCAGCCGGCCCGTCGCGGCCTGCTCGGCGAGCGGAGTCGTCCCCCCGTGCAGGTTGATGATGAGCTCGGCCGAACGGTACAGGTCCAGCAGCCCCCGCCGCGAAAGGCCGTAGCACCCGCCGTCGTCGTGGATGGCCTGGTACGCCCACTGGCGGCCCATGCCGAAGCGGCGCATGCTCGTCGAAAGGAAGTCCGCCGCCCGCCGCGCACCCGTGTCGGCTTCGCCGGCCTGGAACATCGACGGGTTGATGCCGTGGGCCTCGACGTACCAAGGCTCGTAGCCGAGCCGCTGAAAGCCGAGCAGGTAGTGCATCGTCTGCCAGACGACGCCGGCCACCGGCATCTTGGTCAGCATGCCGAGCAGGACGATGCGCGGCGGCGTCATGCGCTCGCCCTCGATGCGGCCGGCTTCCTGCGCGGCTCGAACGTGCCTTCGCCGTTTTGCAGCCGCCAGAGCTGACCGTACAGCCCATCCCTGGCGAGCAGCTCCTCGTGACTGCCAAGTTCCTCCACCCGGCCTTCGTCGAGCACCAGGATGCGCGTCGCGAGCCGGATGGTCGAAAGCCGGTGGGCGATGAGGACCGTGGTCCGACCCCGCATCAACCGCTCGAGCGCCTCCATGATCACACCCTCGGTGCGCGAGTCGATCGAGGAAGTCGGCTCGTCGAGGATGAGAATGGGCGCATCTTTAAGGAACGCCCGGGCGACGGCGATGCGCTGCCGCTCACCGCCGGAAAGCATCGCGCCGCGCTCTCCGAGTTTGGTCTGGTACTTTCTCGGCAGCCTCATGACGAAGTCGTGGGCGTTGGCAGCCTTGGCGGCTGCTTCTACCTCCTTCTGGGTGGCGTCCAGCCGCCCGTAGCGGATGTTGTTTGCGATGCTGTCCGTAAACAGCAGCGGCTCTTGGAGCACGATGCTCATCTGCGCCCTCAGCGACTCGAGGGTCAGGTCGCGCAGGTCGTGCCCGTCTATCATCACGCGGCCGGTGGCAGGGTCGTAGAACCGTGGGATAAGGCTGACGAGCGTGCTCTTGCCCGCACCGGTAGGTCCCACGATGGCGAGCGACCCCCCTGCGGGCGCGACGAAGGAGATGTCCGCAAGAGCGCGCTCCCGCCCCTCATAGGCAAAGTTCACGCCCTCGAACGCGATGTCCCCACGCACGCGCCCTACCTCTCGCGCGTCCGGCTTCTCCACGATGTCGGGCACGCTCTCGAGAAGCTCGAGGGCCATTTCGAAGCCGATGAGGTGCTCCTGGATCCCGTTGATCGTCGTCGAGATGATCTCGAGCGGCTTGTACGCGGCTGCGATGTAGGACAGCAGTACGAGCAGCTGGCCGATGCTCAGTTCGCCTTGAGTCACCTGCCAGGCGCCCACGGCCAGGACTCCCGCCGTGCCGCATGCGGTGACCAGGTTGACGGCGAGTGAGAAGAGCATCTGCTTCACCGTCAGCTTGATGCGCGCTTCAACGGCTTTCTCGCCCTGCGCGCGGAACTTGTCGTACTCATAGCGCTCGCGGTTGAAGGCCACGATGACGCGCAGCATCGACACCGCCTCGTGGACGATGTGCAGGCTGCGGATCTCCATGCCCTTGACCTTGCGCACCTGTGGCCCGATGCGGCTGCCGTAGAGACCGGTCGAGTAATAGATGGCCGGGATAACCGCCGTCGCCAGCAGCGCGATGGGCGGGTTCAGCAGATAGGCGATGTAGAGCATCCCGACGAGCATGAGGGCGTTCTGAACCAGGGGAAACGCGGCGACCGTCACGCTGCCCACCGAGGACGCCTGACCGTTGATCCGTCCCATGAACTCACCGGTGCGGCGCTGGTCGTGAAAGGCGAAGGACAGGCGCTGCACGTGGCGGAACAGCTCGCTGCGA
>DASYTV010000335.1:0-3002 GCA_036001885.1 Actinomycetes bacterium | reverse complement strand
ACGCCCGGCGCATCGAGGGCCAGGAAGGAGTCCAGCCATTCGCCGCCCTCGGCGAAGACGCCCCGGACGATCCAGCATGGCCGGACCCCGGTGCAGATCCGCAGCCCTGCCTCCGCATCCGCGTCCGTCAGGCACCAGCTCAGCACCTGCCACACATTTTCCCGGTCAATGTCGTAGCGGCGGAAGACGTCCACCCGCACCGGCCACGGGGCCGGGATCTGCGCCATCCCGGTCGCGTGGTTGCGCTCCACGACCTCCAGCGTGTAGTCGCGGAGCCGACGCTGGAAGACGGCGGCCTCGCCGGCGTCAGCCAATTGTGCCGCCGCGTACTCGCGGATGGTGTCGAGCAGCCGGTAGCGCGCCTGGCCGAGCACCTCCGGCTCAACCGTCACCAGCGACTTGTCCACCAGCGAGGCGATCAGGTCAAGCATGTCCTGAGCCGGGATCTGGCGGTCGGAGCAGACCTGCTCGGCCATCTCCAGCGACCAGCCGGCGAAGACCGACAGGCGCCGCAACAGCACCTGCTCCCTAGGGGTCAGCAGGCCGTAGCTCCAGTCGATGGCGGCGCGCAGGGTGCGGTGCCGGGGTGGGGCCGTCCGGTCCCCGGTCGTGAGCAGCCCGAAGCGATCGGCCAACCGGGCCGTGATCTGCTCAATCGACAGCACCCGCACCCGGGCGGCTGCCAGTTCGATCGCCAGCGGGATGCCGTCGAGCGCACGGCAGAGCGCGGTCACGGCTGCGGCGTTGCCCGGGCCGACAGTGAAGCCCGGCAGGGAGGCAGCAGCCCGCTCGGCGAACAGCCTGATCGCCTCGTAGCTGCAAGGGTCCCCGGGGGCGGCCGATACGCCAGTGGGCGGGAAGGACAGCGGCGGCACCTGCCAGACCGTCTCGGCGGCCACCCGCAACGGCTCCCGGCTGGTAGCTATCAGCCGGCAGCCGGGCGAGCTGGCCAGCAGGCGCTGGCAGAGCCGGGCGCAGGCGTCTACCAGATGCTCACAGTTGTCCAGGGCCAGCAGCAGCCGCCGCGGCCGCAACGCGTCCGCGAGAGTCTCCAGCAGCGGGCGCCCGGGTTCTTCGCTCACGCCAATGACCGAGGCCACCCGAGAAACGACGAGATCGGGCTGCCTCAGCTCGCCCAATTCGACGTACCATGCGCCATCGGGAAAGCCATCCGCGACCTCGCCAATGAGCCGCAGCGCCAGCCTCGTCTTCCCGATCCCGCCTGCCCCGCACAGCGTCAGCGCGCGGGTGGTACCAACCAGCTCCCGCAGTTCGCCGAGTTCCCGCTCCCGGCCGATGAAGCTGTTCGGTTCCTGAGGCAAATCGGCGCGGATCTCTATTACCTCTTCCGCCTCTCGTTCCTCAACAGTCTTAGTTCCGCTACCGGTACTGCTAGCCACCATAACGCCGACACCACGGCCGGCATCGGACCGCGCGCGAATACATAGCCATCTACACGGTTCTGACGATGCGCACGCGGCGCCGCCCGCCTAGCCTCCTGGCATCAGCCGGCCTGCAGGCCATTAACTGGACAGCGGCGCACGCGACCGTGGCCCGAGGACGGCTGGTCGTGCCAGCATCGGCCGCCGGAGCCTGCTTCCTGGGGGACGAGGCGGACTGAGACTTACGGATACGCTCATTCCGTCGCGACGGGTGGCTCCGGCGGCCGATCCCGGCCTGCCGCCTAAGGCCCGACGAGACGCGTGAATGGTAATAACTCGCCGCTCGTCCACTATCGTGTGAAACACGATGGCCTCGATTCCTTTCCCCCAAGGGATTGAGGCCATCTCCTTGCGGCGTCCTGGTTGTGGCAACTTACTGGAGTGCTCGCGGCCGCTGGGGTACGGGCGGCCGTTCGCGCTGGTCGGGTCGGTGCCTCTTTCCACCTGTACACGACAGACAAGGATGTCGACCTCGCCCTGGACACGCTGGCGAGCTAACGGCGGCCCGCTGACCCATCGGTTCAGCTGACCCACTGAGCGGATGACGAAGCGGGCCCCCTCGTGGGCGGGCGGCCACGGGAGCAGACTTCGGAGCGGCCGTGCGGCGTTTCGGCCCGAGCCCCGGTAGGTGGGCTGACTGGTCAGGCCGAGGAGCACTTCCCGAGCCTGGAAACCTCCGGCCCAGCCACGCGGCGACCGCGTAGTAGACACCGATGGTGAGGCCGGGTGACGGCGTCCCGCGCAACATCGGAATCGTCACAGGATCCCGCGTGTGGGACTGGGCCGCGGAGCCGACCACCCCGGTCGTGAGTGTGACTGCTGGGGTCGGCGCTCGGCGCTGGGCAGTGGCCGATTCGGATTGCGGGACCCTTTCGAGTGCCGTCGGCAAATCCCTGATCCGTGCGACCAGCAGTCAGCGAGGGACGTGCCGGGTTCTCGCCGTGATCCGGCGAGATTGCGAACAGCGACGGGGTTGTAGATAACCGTGACAAAGAACATGACGACGACGGGTCAATGTCCGGTCAGCTCGGCGACGACAGGAGCGAGCGCATCAGCGGCGTTGGCGCCCACGACAAAGTAGGAGAAGCCGCCCTCCTCACGTCGTCGCAGGACTTCCTCGATGGCCGCCGTCGGGTCACTTGGAAGTACCAACAGCGAGTCCGCCGCGCGCAGCGCGGCAGGGTCCGTGTCGGGGGGTGTCATGAACGGGGACACGGCGTCACCGACCACCGGCACGTGGAGCGCGAGTTCGACGTCTCGGAGAGCGCGGAAATCGGCCGCCATCCGCAGGATCCCGGCCCGAGAGTCACCCGGCATCGTCATGAACGTGACTGTATCCGCAAGGTCGACCGCCAGCGCCCGGGCCTTCGGACCACGCACAGCCATCACTACCGGTGTCTGGAAGTCCGGACCGTCGAGGTCTCTTAGCGACGTGACAGCGTCACGCACCTGAGACAACCGCTCGCCTGGTGTCACCACCGGAAGGCCCAACTGGCGCAGTTCGTCTTCGATCCCGGGTCTCCCGGTGCCGATGCCCATCTCGAAACGACCTTCAGTAAG
>DASYTV010000334.1:0-4638 GCA_036001885.1 Actinomycetes bacterium | reverse complement strand
GACTCCCAGATATCCCCGTGCGGTTCGCGCTGCAGCCCGGAGAAGTGGCACAGCATCCGGCGTATCGACAACCCGCCATGCTTTGTGTCAGGCACGTACTTGCCGAGCTCGTCGTCGAGCGTAAGGAGGCCGTCGTCGCGGCACTGCAGGACGAGCGTGGCGGTGAAGGTCTTGGTGATCGATCCGATCCGGTATTGCGTGTCGTCGGTCGGCGCGGACGCCACGTCGGCCTCCGTCGTTCCCACACCAGTGAAGTGGACGGGCGCGCCATCTCTGACGACCAACGCAGCGACGGAGGGTGAGCGCCATTGGACCTGGTGGTCGGCGACCTTCTTGCGAACCGCCCGGTCGAGCGCGTCGGGCAGCGGCGTCATCCTGGCGGCCATGCCATTCTTCTCCCCCCGAGCACGTGGGCGTGTACGTGGAACACGGTCTGCCCTGCCCCACTCCCGGTGTTGAACACGACGCGATAACCCGAGTCGGCGATTCCCTCATCCGCGGCGACCGCAGCGGTCTCGAGCAGGAGCTCAGCGGTCAGGCCGGGATCTGCCTGCGCCAGATCGGCTGCAGTCGGGTGATGTTCCTTGGGGATGACGAGCACATGCGTGGGCGCCTGCGGGTTGATATCACGGAAAGCCAGGGTCCGCGGCCGATCCCTGATGACGGTGGCGGGCACATCCCCGGAGACGATCTTGCAGAAAAGGCAGTCGCTATCCATGACCCGCTCCCTCTGATCGCGATCGCCGTTCGATCATGGCTCCGCACCCTCCATCGCCTCACGAGCCACGGCTCGCTGCCGCATCCGGCGCAGTGGCCCGCTCTGAGGGCCACCACAGCCTACGAGGCCGGCAGGTGACGGGCCACGCTTCCCCTCCCCAGGTCGCACCGGGCGAGGGATGCTCTAAACAGTTCGCCGGCCAGCCGGCGTCTGAACATCGAGGCGAGCACAGTCCTCGCGGGCAGGGAGCTGAGATCGTCAATGGCGGCACCGCAGTCGAATCCACGGCGCAGGACGCCGCGTCCAAACGGCAGTGGCATCCCGTCGATCTGGCTCGTGGTGGTCTCCGCGGTCGCTGCAGGCCTCCTGCTCGGGCTCGCCATCGGCATGCTCGGCCGGGACGGCAGCAGCGACACCGTGGGCGAGACCTCGGCTACTCCAGGTGCGACCGGGCAGCCGGGCGCACCCGCGGCGGTCCCATCGGACAGCCCGCCGGCCACAACCGAACCGACGACGACACCGCCGGTCACGCCGACATCGGATCGCGAGCAGCGAACACTTGCGCTCTACTACCTCCGTGGCGGCGCCAACAGCGATGCTCGGTTGTTCAGGGAGTTCCGCAGTATCCAGGTCGTTGATCGCCGGCCTGTACTCGCGGCGGTCACAGCGATGTTCACGGTGCGGCCGCTCGATCGCGACTACGAGAACCCATGGCCCGCGAGCAGCAAAGTGCTCAACACGTCGAAGTCGGGCGACCTCGTCACGGTGAACCTTGCCCGCTCGGTAGCGGGGCGGAGCGCGTCCGAGCTCGTCAGTCGGATGGCCGTGCAGCAGCTTGTCTATACGGCGACAGCAGCGGACCTCAGCACCCGGCGGGTGAACATCCTGGTCGAGGGCAAGTCGCTCACCTCGCTGTGGGGCCATCCGGTCGCGCCCCAGCCGATCGAGCGGAGTCCCGAAGCGGACGTCCTCGCGCCGGTCTGGATCACGGATCCGATCGAGGGCGCCACGGTCGGGCGAACCGTCACGGTCAAGGGCACCGCGGATGTTTTCGAGGCCCGCGTCTCATATGAAGTAGCCGACCTGGACGGGGCGACGGTCCAAAAGGGGGCGGTGCAAGCATCGGCGGGCAGCGGGACCCGCGGCGACTGGTCAAAGAAGCTGACCTTCGAGCCGGGCTCATATGTCTTGCGTTTCTTCTACCGTTCGGCCGACGACGGCTCCGTACAAGGCTTGGACACCAAGACGATCCGAGTCCGCTAACGACTGCAGAGTCGGCACCGGCCAGTGGTCGCGCCCGTCGCGACCACTAGGCCCAGCGCGGCGTACGGGACAACAACGCGGCAGCGGCCACTGCCCCAGCGGTGGACGTGCGCAGAACGGTCGGCCCGAGACGAACCGGCTGAGCTCCTGCACCCGAGAAGCCGGCGACCTCGTCCGGTGTCAGCCCACCTTCCGGCCCGACGATCAGCAGGATGTCGCCGGTCGCCGGAAGCCTGATGTCACCGATCGCCGCCGTGGCCTCCTCATGCAGCATGACGGCCGTTGCAGCTGCCCTGATCCGCGCGGCTACTTGTGCGGTGGACGCGAGCTCGGTCACATCCGGCAGCCAGGAGCGCCTGGCCTGTTTCGCCGCCTCACGGGCCGTCGCCCGCCAACGCCCTAGAGCCTTCTCGGTACGCTCGCCTCGCCATTGTGCGATGCAGCGTGCTGCCGCCCAGGGCACGATGACGTCGACACCGACCTCCGTCATCGTTCCCACCGCAAGCTCACCATGATCGGACTTCGGCAGTGCCTGGATGACCACCAGCCGCTGCTGCGGCGGCGGCTCGTCATAGACGTCGAGGACGTCCATTTCGAGCCGGTTCTTCGCGGCGGCTGTGACCTTGCAGTGCGCGATACGGCCGGCACCGTCGCTGAGAACCACCGCCTCGCCCGGGGCGAGCCGGCGTACGGTCGCCGCGTGCCGGCCCTGCGGGCCCTCGAGCATCACGCGGGCACCCTCGACCAGGCGGTCGCGATCTGCGAGGAACACCGGCGCCGTCACGCCACCAGTCTCCCCCACCTGTCAGGTTGGATCGGCGGGCACGGAACACGAGAGCGCGACGTTGTCCTCGAGGTCCGTACCGCTCCCCCGCCGGCTGATGTACGACATTGCCGGCCACTCCCGCTGATGGGGGCGGTGGGGGCCTGCCGGCTAGCGGGTGTTGAAGGCGTCCCGCAGCCGGGAGAAGAGACCCTGCTGCCCCGGCGCGAACTGACCGGACGGCTGCTCTTCGCCCCGCAGCTGGGCGAGTTCGCGGAGAAGCTCCTGCTGGCGCTCGTCGAGCCGGGTCGGTGTCTGCACGTCGACATGAACGATCAGGTCCCCACGCCCAACTCCCCGCAAGTGCGGAATCCCCTTGCCGTACAAAGTGATCGTCTGACCGGACTGGGCGCCGGGCCTGATGTCCAAGGCCTCGGTTCCGTCCAATGTCGTCAACTCGATCGACGCGCCGAGGGCCGCGGCCGTCATGGGCAGCGTGACCGTGCAATGCAGGTCGTCGGCCTGCCGCTGGTACACCGGGTGCGGGAGTTCCACGATCTCGACATAGAGGTCGCCGGCCGGGCCGCCCCCCGGGCCTATCTCTGATTCACCGGCGAGCTGGATGCGCGTCCCGGTATCCACACCTGCCGGGATCTTGACCTTAAGAGTCCGCCGCACCCGTACCCGGCCGTCTCCCGCGCACTCGACGCAGGGGTGCGGGATCACTGTCCCGTAGCCCTGGCAGACCGGACACGGGCGGGAGGTCATGACCTGTCCCAGGAAGGACCGCTGGACCTGGCTGATCTCACCGCGTCCGCCACAGGTTTCGCACGTGGCCGGATGGGTGCCCGGCGCCGTTCCGGCGCCCGAGCAGGTAGAGCAGATGACCGCAGTGTCGACCTGGATCTCCCTGGTCGTACCGAACGCCGCCTCGGCAAGATCGACGTCCAGTCTGATCAAGGCGTCCTGACCGCGCCTGACCCGGCTGCGGGGTCCGCGCGAGGTCGCCGCTCCGAAGAAGGCGTCCATGATGTCGCTGAATCCGAAACCGGCACCGAAGCCGCCGCCGGAGGCCAGCGGATCGCTGCCCATGTCGTACATCTGGCGCTTCTTCTGATCGGACAGGACCTCGTAGGCGGCGGTCACTTCCTTGAACCGCTCCTGCGTCTCGGCATCCGGGTTAACGTCCGGGTGCAACTCGCGGGCGAGCTTGCGGTATGCCTTCTTGATCTCGTCCTGGGTGGCGTCGCGAGTCACACCAAGGACGGCGTAGTAGTCCTTGCTCACGCGGCCGCCTCCGTTGCCCGCGTGATCGAGGTGCTCTGCCCACGCGCTCGCCCGTTCGCGGTGGCCTCCCTCGGCGGCAGCGTCACCGAAGTCCTCTGCATTCGCGTGTCAATCACTGCGTCGATCACTGCCCCGCCAGGATTCGTCCGACATAACGCGCCACGGCCCGTACAGCACCCATGGTGCCGGGGTAATCCATCCGTGTCGGCCCGACCACGCCAAGTCGCGCCACCGCCTGGTCCTCGACGGAGTAGGTGGAGGACACCACGGACGTGGAAGCCAGGCCCTCGTACGGGTTCTCGTGACCGATCCGAACCGTGACAGGCTGCGACTCACCCGCTTCGCCCAGCAGCTGAATGAGCACAACCTGTTCCTCGAGCGCTTCCAACACCGGCCGGATCGAGCCATGGAAGTCCTGAACGAACCGGGCGAGGTTAGCCGTACCGCCGAGGACGATCCGTTCCTCGTGCTGGTCGACCAGGGTCTCGAGGACGGCGGCAATGACGGGCTTCACCAGCGCCTGCGCATCCGCCCCGAACGAATCGCGCAGGTCGGCCAGTGCCGCGGCGAGGTCATGGCTGCGCAGGCCCGCGACCGTATGGTTGAG
>DASYTV010000333.1:0-6409 GCA_036001885.1 Actinomycetes bacterium | reverse complement strand
CGGCGCAAGGAGCGAGGCTTGCGCGTTCCGCCAGCCGTTCTTCTCGCCGATCCTGAGGCTCTGCTCCCACGCCGAGGTCGCGGCCTGGTGAATCGAGCGATCCATGTCGTCGACCGAGCGATGGGCGTCGTTGGCAGCCGCATGCTTGCGCATGACCCGCTTGTGCGCGTCCGCATTGCGCGCATAGCCGTCGTAGGGGGCGACCACTCCGGCCAGTTCTGCGGATCGCTTGTAGGCCGCCCCGGTCATCAGCGAGGTAATGCTGGCGGCGATCGCGCGCCCGCCGTCCGAGTCGTAGCCATGGCCGGTCGCCATGAGCAGCGCGCCCAGGTTGGCGTAGCCGATGCCGAGCTGGCGGTATGCCCGCGTGGTCTCGCCGATCTTCGGTGTCGGGAAGTCTGCGAATGAGATGGAGATGTCCATCGCGGTGATGACCAGCTCGACGACCTTCGCGAAGGTGTCCGCGTCGAACGTGTCGTCGTCACGCAGGAATTTCAGCAGGTTGAGCGAGGCGAGGTTGCACGACGAGTTGTCCAGCGAAAGATACTCACTGCACGGGTTACTTGCGGTGATTCGTCCTGTTTCTGGATTGGTGTGCCAGTCGTTGATCGTGTCGTCGTACTGGATTCCCGGGTCGGCGCATTCCCAGGCCGCCTTGGCCATCTTGCGGAAGAGTTCTTTGGCTCTGACCGTTTCGATGACCTCGCCCGTGGAACGGGCCCGGAGTCCGAACTCCTCGTCGCCCTCCACCGCGCGCATGAACTCGTCGGAGACACGAACAGAGTTGTTGGCGTTCTGGTACTGGACGCTGGTGATATCGGCGCCACCTAGGTCCATGTCGAAGCCAGCGTCGCGGAGAACCCGAATCTTTTCCTCTTCGCGGGCTTTGGTCTCGATGAATTCCTCCACATCCGGGTGATCCACATCGAGAACAACCATTTTGGCCGCCCGGCGCGTCGCGCCACCGGACTTGATGGTGCCCGCGCTTGCGTCGGCACCGCGCATGAAAGAGACCGGTCCAGAGGCATTGCCTCCCGAGGAGAGCAGCTCCTTGCTGGAGCGAATGCGCGAGAGATTTACGCCTGCCCCCGAACCGCCTTTGAAGATGAGGCCTTCCTCTTTGTACCAGTTGAGGATTGAGTCCATTGTGTCATCAATTGATAGGATAAAGCACGCTGAGACCTGCTGCGGGGACTTTGTCCCTACGTTGAACCAGACCGGCGAATTGAAGCTGAAGACCTGGTGGAGCAGGGCCCAGGTGAGTTCGTGATCGAACACCTCCGCGTCCGATGGCGAAGCGAAGTAGCCGTACTCCTCCCCCGCGGCCCGATATGTCTTCACGACCCGATCGATGAGCTGCTTGAGACTCCACTCTCGCTGCGGAGTGCCGACTGCGCCACGAAAGTATTTGGTGGTGACGATGTTGGCGGCATTGACCGACCAGAACTCGGGAAACTCGACCCCACGCTGCTCGAAGTTGACCGACCCGTCACGCCAGTTGGTCATGACGACGTCGCGCCGCTCCCAGGTGACCTCGTCGTAGGGGTGGACACCGGGCTTGGTGAAGATCCGCTCAATCCTCAGGCCCTTCCCGGCCGGCCTCTTCGCCCCATTGGTCGAGCCAGCCGCCCCTTGTGTCGAGCCGCTCACCGTCTCGGTCATTGTGGACCTTCCTCCTCGTGGGCAACGCCCGTCAGCGGGCATCCCCGCCCCGTGGTCCGGCTGTGCTCTGTCCGGCCGGATTGTCTGGTCACTTGCCGCGTTCTGTTGCTGCCGATCGGTCGTGGCCGTCGGCACGAAGCTTTGCGATCTCCTTCTCGAAATCCTCGAGCGAGTCGAAGCCGCGATAGACGGAGGCGAACCGCAGGAAGGCGACCTCATCGAGCTCGCGTAGCGGGCCGAGGATGGCCAGGCCGACCTCGTGCGCCGGCACCTCGGCCGCTCCGGTTGCCCTGATCGCCTCTTCGACCCCCTGAGCGAGCCTGGCAAGCTCGTCCTCGCTCACCGGGCGGCCTTGGCACGCCTTGCGCACTCCGGCCAGCACCTTTTCCCGGCTGAACGGCTCGGTCGCACCGCTTCTCTTGATGACCAAGAGGCTCGACGTCTCGAGTGTGGTGAACCGCCTCCCGCATTCGGGGCACTGGCGCCGCCGGCGGATGGCCGTGCCGTCGTCGGTCGTGCGGCTATCGACGACGCGGCTGTCGATGTGGCGGCAGAAGGGACACCGCATAGCGGCTCGCGTCCCCCTTTCTCGACGACGGGATCGGCCCAATTGGACCGTTCCGGCTGTCTATTCGCCGTTCTTTCCAGATCAGGTCCAACCCTCAGCCAGAGACGCTCGGCTGTGGAGAACCTGGGGAGGATCTGTGATTAACCGACCACAACCTGTGGAGGAACAACATCGGTGTAACCACTAGATCTGGTAGCAACCGTATGCCGTGCCACTCTCATCTGGCAACCCTTTCGTGGCCGTGTCGCCGCCGAATTTCCACGTCGTTAGAGGATCACGCCGGCTCCCGCGCCGCGGTGTCCGGAATGGTTACTAGGAGGACATGTCAACCACTGGGGAGCACAAGCGTCTGGCCGCTACGGACCATCGCGTTGTCGAGCCCGTTGATCCGCCGGATCTCATAAATGACCTCACGAATGTCGCGATCTGGCGCCACATCCTTGGCGATCGACCAGAGTGTCTGGCCTGGCTGGACCACGATCGAGCGTTGACCGACCGGCTCCGGCCGTTCCGTCGCAGTGCCACCCGTCCGGCTCATGAGGAGGCCAGCCACGGCAAGGGCGACCACTGCCAAGAGAGCGATAAGGACGAGCTGGCCCCGTCGGGTCAGATGCGCGCCTTTGCGAGTCACCACGACTGCGGCGGGCGCCACGGCGGACCGACCCGCGTGGTCGGCGGCCGCGGATCGAGATCCCTGCTGGAGGCGCGCGTCTCCAGTCCGCCTACCACGCGCGGCGCTCGTGTGGGCGTACGCCGTGCCCGACTGAGCGGAGGCCCTGTCAACCGGCCCGCACTTCGCGCCGCTCGCCGCCGATGCCGCAGCCGACCGACCTCGGACTGAGCCGGCCCGGGGCATCGTCGTGTCACCGTAGGCATTCAGGCCGACGACCGGATCTGCTGTCGCAGGGAGCGGTCGCCCACCTGCGCCCACCCCGACTCGCGCCGCGCCGACCCGACCGTGGATGGCACCGACCCGACGGTCCACCGTGTCAACCATGTCGCCCATGACGCCCTCCAGCGAGAATCGAGCGGCTCGAACAACAGTTCGATCGAACGTCTGAGCGACTTTCTACACCCTCCCGCTGACAAAACCGAGAAACACTCGAACAGTTGTTTGAAACTGTCGCCGGTGAGGGCTACCGTTCCTAGCGAGTCGATCACCAATCGAGAGGGGACAGCCGTGCCGGACAAGAGCACTGCCAGCAAGGCTGGCGAGCGGCGCAAGGCCGGCCGGCCACCCAAGTCGGTCGTGGCCGAGCTCCATCCGTTCCCGGATGGTCCCGCCGACGACTACGGGCTCACTCCGCGCCAGCGCCGAGTTCTCGAGGTCATCCGCGACCACGTGGAGCGCCGCGGATATCCGCCGAGCATGCGCGAGATCGGCGACGCGGTCGGGCTGACCAGCACGAGCAGCGTCTCTCATCAGCTCTCGTCGTTGGAGCGCAAGGGCTTCCTGCGCCGTGATCCCAACCGCCCGAGAGCTGTCGAGGTCCGGTTCCCCGAGGGTGCCGCCGTTCCCACTACTGCCACCAGGCAGACCGAGCGCACCTCGACCAAACGCCGGTCCCGTGATCACCTGCAGACCGTCGGCGGCTCCCACCAAGCGGGTGACCTCGCCGAGGAGGCTCGGCCTACTGCGTCCTATGTGCCCGTACTCGGGCGGATCGCCGCCGGTGGCCCGATCCTCGCCGAGGAAGCCATCGAGGACGTCTTCCCGCTACCCAGGCAGATTGTCGGCAGCGGCCAGCTCTTCCTGCTCAAGGTGGTGGGCGATTCGATGGTGGACGCCGCCATTTGCGACGGTGACTGGGTCGTTGTTCGCCAGCAGCCCAACGCCGAGTCGGGAGACATCGTGGCCGCGATGATCGAGGGCGAGGCGACGGTGAAGACATATAAGCGCCGCGACGGTCGCGTCTGGCTGATGCCGCACAATTCGGCCTACGAGCCGATCCCCGGTGAGGGTGCGACCGTGCTCGGTCGGGTGGTGGCGGTGTTGCGCCGGGTCTAGACCCACCGGGTCAGGACTCGCGGCGGACTTCCGCGGGAGACTTGTCCGGGCGCAAGCCCCGCCAGGACGGATGGCGCATTCGACCGTCGGGCGTCCACTCGCCGAAGGCGACTTCGCCGACGAGCGTGGGACCTACCCAGTGCGCATCCTTGCCATCCCGGGCCGGCACCGCGGTGTCAAACGGTGACGTCTCGCGGGCTAGACCACGCAATCGCTCCCCGAGGTCGGCAAGCATCCTGTCGGTGAATCCGGTGCCTACGTGCCCGACATAGACCAGACCCTCATCGCCGTGGATCCCCAACAGGAGCGAGCCGATACCTCCCCCGCGTCGCCCCTGGCCCGGCTTCCAGCCGCCGATGATGACTTCCTGCGTCCGCAAGTTCTTGACCTTGATCCAGTTACGGGAGCGGCGGCCGGGCTCATAGATCGAGTCAAGCCGCTTGGCCACGATGCCTTCCATCCCTTGGGTCTGGCTCAGCGATTGGGCCGCCGAGCCTCCACCGGCGAAGTAGGGCGGGGTGTCCCAGCGTGGGCCGCGCAGGGCGAGCGCGTCCAGGACCTCCCTGCGCTGCGTGTATGTGCGCCCGGTGAGGGTCGTTCCGTCGAGATGGAGGATGTCGAAGAGCAGGTAGGTCACCGGCGACTTGGCCGCGAGGCGGCGCGCTTGGGCGGGATCCCCGACGTGCATCCGATATTGCAGTGCGCCGAAGCTCGGCCGGCCTGCGTCGTCGAAGGCCACGATCTCGCCGTCGAGGACCAGCTGCCGGTCGTTGACGGCGATGCTCAAGTCGGTGAGCTCCGGATAGCTCCGCGTCACGTCTTTGTCGTTGCGCGACATCAGCCGGAAGGTGCCCGTCGCGATGTACGCCACGGTGCGAACGCCGTCCCACTTGAGCTCGTACCCGTACTCACTATCCCTGGAGGCGGCCGGCAGCTCGCCGAGGGTCGCCAGCATCGGTCTGATCAGCGTGGGCAGCGGCGGCACCTCACCAGTGTGTGGTGCCACGCGGTGGGCTGTGTCGGTCGGGTAGCCGCATGCCGCATCCAATCCCCGCCATCAAGCAGGCTTGCCATCGATCGCGGCGAGTGATCGGCGTACGCGTTCCGGATTCTCGGTGTACCAAAAGCGCGGCATGCTCGCCTTGAGAAACCCGGCATAACGCGCGGTCGCCAGGCGCGGGTCCAGCACGGCGACGACGCCGCGGTCCGAGGCTGACCTGATCAACCGACCCGCACCCTGGCCCAGAAGCAGCGCCGCGTGCGCCGCTGCAATCGTCATGAAGCCATTGCCTCCGGCCGCGTCGACAGCCCGCTGTCGGGCAGATCGGATCGGGTCGTCGGGCCGCGGAAAAGGCAACCGGTCTATGACGACCAGCTGGCAGGACGCGCCCGGCACGTCTAAGCCTTGCCATAGTGACAGCGTCCCGAACAGACAGGTCCGCGGCTCTGCCGCAAATCGTTTGACCAGTTGTCCGGTCGAATCCTGACCCTGGAGCAGGACGGGATAAGGAATCCGCGAGCGCAGGGCCTCGGCTGCGGCGACGGCCGCGCGGTGGGACGAGAACAGTCCAAGTGTCCGCCCACCCGCCGCGCGGATCAGGTCGGTCAGCTCCTCGACTGCCTCGGCGCCTATCCCGTCGCGACCCGGCGGGGGCAGACGACGGGCAACGTAGAGGATCGCTTGGCGGGGATAGTCGAACGGCGATCCCGCATCGAGTCCGTCCCAGCCAGCGACGAGGCCGTCGTCCGTCTCGTCGACTCCCGGCACACCACCGGGTTGGGGGTCGGCTGCCGTCGCCCTGATCGCCGGACGTTGCAGGCCATTCCTGGGCGATCCCTGAGCGTCTGGGGCGCTCAAGCCGACCTGACGGGCAACGATGTCGAAGCTGCCGCCCAGCGCCAGCGTCGCGGAGGTGAGAACCACCGTCCGTTTGGCGAAGAGCGCGTCGCGCAGCAAGCCCGCAACCGACAACGGTGCAACCTTGAGGGCCGGGCCCAGCCGCTCGTCGTCCTCCATCCAGGTCACGTCATGGTCTGAATGCTCGAGGAGCCGACCGGCCACCTCGTGCACCTCCTCGGCCGCGGCCCGCGCCCGGCGCCTGAGCGCATCGGCGAAGCTGCCCGGCCCATCGCCGGACTGGCCCCGACCAAGAGCGCTGACCAGTGCATGC
>DASYTV010000332.1:0-16847 GCA_036001885.1 Actinomycetes bacterium | reverse complement strand
GAACAGCACGGCGGCGACCAGCGCCACCGCCAGGTAGGCGGCCGCACTACGGCCTGGGTACGCGCTGGGCAGTTGATCGGTGGCCAGCCCGGCAACGATCACCACCACGATCGCCAGCGCGCTCCAGTTGATCCCGACCTTGACCCCCGCGATGCGCCCGAGACTTAGCGTCGCCCGCACGACCCACCTCCGATCGGTTGGCTGCACCGTGGCCGCGACCGTTGGAGCAGTGTGCAAGCCACCGTAGGGCTAGCCGCATTCGGCCCCTGCCACCACACCCCGGCCGCCATCACCGCAAACGGTCCGATCCGGGCGAGCAGGACGGCGGCAACCAGCTCACCAAGGCGCAGCGCAACCGAGGACACCATCCCCGACTCCTTCCCCGCCTGTTGATGGTCTCAATTGTGGTCTCACTCCTGTGAGTCCGGCGGCGTCCGCCGTCTATGCGTTTCGGCTCCGTGCCGGAGGGCCCGTTCTGCCCGATCACACGCCGGACGCCGGCCTGGCATCATCACCCTGACCCTCAAGTAAGGCGACAACGAGATGTCCCGTACGCGACAGGCGCACCAGCAGATCCAGCGGGGTCAAGCAAGAACTCGTCGGAGGGACACTAATTGATGGCCCATGGTCAAGGGCCGGCGGACAGCCGCCGTGGGGCAAAACCGTGCTCAGCTGCCTGCGGCGTCAGCATCGAGGCTCTTCAACTCGGTGCGGAAGGAGGCGACGCGCGTGAGTGAAGGTACAGCTGGCGATGGAGCCGACCGTACGGTCGCTCCTGACCGGGCCGGTAACGGCAGCGGTGATTCCTTGCTCTCTGTGGCGGGCCGCTCCCCAGTTCTGGATGCGGCCCAGCTTGAGGTGCTGCGCCGGTACGGCAGCGAGCGTGATGTGGCCGCCGGGGACGTGCTGTTCGCCGACGGGGACGAGACCTACGACCTGATCGTGATGCTCGACGGCACCGCCGAGATCATCCAGGGCTACGGCCTGCCCGGCGCGACCCTGATCGCCGAGTACGGCCGGTCCCAGTTCCTGGGCGAGATCGGCATGCTCACCGGGCAGCGCGCCTATCTGACTGCGGTGGCCACTTCCGCCGGGCGCGTGCTGGCGGTTCCCGTCGCGCGACTGCGCGCCGTCATGGCCCACGAGCCCGGCCTCAGCGACCTGATCCTGGGTACGTTCTTGCTCCGGCATTCGATCCTGATGCGCCGCGGCGCGGGCCTGACGTTGATCGGATCACGGTTCGATCCTGACACTCGGCGGCTGCTGGAGATATTGGCACGCAACAGGCTGGTGTCGACCTGGCTGGACCTTGAAGCATCGCCACAGGCGGAGGCGATACTGCGTGGCCTGGATGTGCCCGTCGCCGACGTGCCGGTCGTCATCATCCCTGGTGGGCCGCTGCTGAGAAACCCGGCCGGGCGCGTCCTGCTCGACGCGCTGGGCATGTCGGGCGCGGACGCCCCCTATCCTGCCGGAGCCTGCGACCTGCTGGTGGTGGGCGGGGGACCGGCCGGCCTGGCGGCTTCGGTCTACGGCGCCTCCGAAGGTCTGGTCACGACCTTGGCCGAGGAGACCGCGCTGGGAGGTCAGGCAGGAACCTCGTCGCGGATAGAGAACATCCTGGGCTTTCCCGCGGGCTTGTCCGGCGAGGAACTGGCGGCACGCTCGGCGTTGCAGGCGCAGAAGTTCGGCGTCCGCATCAAGCTGGCCGCCCGGGCCGTGTCACTGTCGTCGGACGGCGGCCTGCACCAGGTCAGCTTCGACGACGGCGAGACCGTGCAGGCCAAATCAGTCGTCATCGCAACCGGAGCGCACTACAACCGGCTACCGCTGGACCGGCTCGAGGAACTCGAGGGCGTCGGGGTGTATTACGCGGCCACCCAGGCAGAGGCACAAGCCTGCGGCACCGGGCCGGTTGCCATCGTCGGTGGCGGCAACTCCGCTGGGCAGGCCGCACTCTTCCTCAGCCGCAGCTGCGCGCAGGTGCATGTGCTCATCCGTGGTGAGTCGCTACAAGCCTCAATGTCGCGGTATTTGATCGACAGGATCGAGCACAACCCGCGCATCATCGTCTCACCCCGCACCCAGGTCACCGCGCTGATTGGTACCGGCCAGCTGGAAGGCGTGCGGATCCGCCGGGCCGGCCAGCCGGGGGAGTCCGAACTCGCGCTCCGCGGGCTTTTCGTCTTCATCGGCGCCAAACCGAGGACGGGGTGGCTGGCGGGCCAGCTCGCCGAGGACAGCCGCGGATTCCTGCTCACCGGCACCGACATTCCCGCGGCCAGGCTCGACCATGGCACGCGTCCACTGTTCCTGGAGACCAGCAGGCCGGGGATCTTCTGCGTCGGAGACGTCCGCAGCGGGTCGGTCAAGCGCGCGGCAGCTGCCATCGGCGAAGGCTCGATGGCGGTACGACTGGTTTTCGACCGCCTCCAGTCCGCTGGGACTGCAGACGCGATCGAAGTCCGCACCGGCTCACCTCGCGTCTAGAGGGAGGTCCTGTGCGCCCAGCACGTCAGAAGGCGTGGTCCAGCAGCGGAGACATGACTGCATCCCCGGTTAGTGGGTTGGTGCCGGTGATGGCCCAATGGACATCGCGGCGGCGACGCCGACGCGCAAGGCCCACGACACAGCAAGGGATCGCGGCCGTGCCGCTCCACGATGGAACGGCACACACCGGTGTAGCCGGACCCGGCGCCCTGCTGGCCGCGGCCGTACACCTCGCCGATTGTGTCGTCGATGTCGGCGATGGCCAGCTCGCCCGCCCCCTCACACAGGGGCAATCGGGAGGTCGACCTGAAGAGTGGTGCCCTCCCCCGGCGGGCTGTGGATGGCGATCGTGCCACCAAGCGCCTGGATCCGGTCGGTCAGCCCGATGAGCCCCGTGCCGTCCGCTGGGTCCGCGCCGCCGGAGCCGTCGTCGCTGACCGACAGGTGCAGCCCGCCGTCACGGGGCCGGACGTTGACGTGGGCGACCGAGGCACGAGAGTGCTTGGCGGCGTTGGTGAGCGCCTCGGAGACAACGTAATAAGCAGCCACCTCGACGGGGGCCGGCAGCCGCGACTCGATTCTCAAGTCAACCCCGACGGGGATTGGGGAGCGACGCGCGAGGGTCTTGAGCGCCGGTCCGAGCCCTCCCTCCGACAGCATCGCTGGGTGGATGCCGCGCGAGATCTCCCGGAGCTCCTCCAGCGCATCTCCGAGCCCCTCCGCGATCCGGTCCAGCCGGGTCTGAAGCTCGGGATGGTCGCCGGGCACAGTCGCCTGGGCAGCGCGCAGCTCCAGGGCTAGCGAGACCAGCCGCTGCTGGATGCCGTCGTGCAGGTCGCGCTCGATCTGTCGCCGGGTCTCGTCGGCCGAGCGGACGATCCGCGCTCGCGAGGCGGCCAGGGCGGCGCGGGCATCCTCCAACGACTCCGCCATGCTGTTGAACGCGCGCTCCAGCCTACGGATCTCGCCCACCCCGGTCTCGGGCACGCGCACGGAAAGATCGCCGCCGGCCAGCCGATCAGCCATCGCTGCCGTCCCGAGGACCGGCCGAACGATAGCCCGGGTCACATATCCCGCGAACCCCAGAATGAGCAGGGCCGACCCGACAAGACCGGCAATTGCTGCGATGACCGCCCGATGTACGACGGCATCAGAGTTCGTCTGCCGTTCCTGCGACAGGCGTCGCTCGGCGGCGATCAGGTCGTCGAACTCCGTTCGCATCACATCTACGCGGCGCTTGCCCTCTTGCGTTGCCGCCTCGGTCTGTACGGAGGCGAGGTCGCGTCGCGCGGCGTTGATCAACGGCACCGAGTAGCCCCGAAGGTAGGAGGTTGCCTCCTGGCTGATCCGCCGGACCCGGCTCTCCTGTGCCGGAATATCGGCGACCAGCCGCTCCAAGGCGCGGGCCTGCTCCGGAAGGGCGGTCCTTGCCGCCCGCCACGGCCCGAGGAAGCGCTCCTGCCCCGTGATGACAAAGCCGCGCTGGCCCGTCTCCAGATCGACCACAAGGCGCTCCAGTTGATTCGCGGCTACGAGCACCTCTTCCGAGTGCCGGGCACGGCGCTCGGACGTCCGCAGATCATCGACGGAGAAGAGCATGACGGCGAAGCCGGCGCCCACCAGGAACATGAGTAGGCCACTGGCGACAACCAAACGGCGGATAACCCCGCCATTCGTGTCGGTCTCCCGTGTGCGAACCGGAGCAGGCACCAGTTCCCCCGGCGGTCAGACGGTCACCGAGACCTGTCGGTGAACGATACAAGCCGCACGGTGGCCGGTGAAGGCCAGGAAACTCGGGACCCTGACAGCGCCCATGTCGTGGCGATGGGACTACTGTCACTTCACCACGCCGGCAACCCCGGCTGTCCTCAATACCCAAGTGTCAGGCTAGCTGGAATGTCCCGGGGGAGGGCACCGGCGATCATTGCACCATGATGCTGCGATGCCTCATCGTCGACGACAGCCCCCGCTTCCTGGGCGCGGCACGCAGCCTCCTGGAGGGCGAAGGGCTCGCCGTGGTCGCGGTTGCATCGACGAGCGGGGAGGCGCTGCGACAAATTGAAGCGGTCAACCCGGACGTAGCGCTCGTCGACATCGACCTCGGGGACGAGAGTGGGTTCGATCTAGCCCGACGGATCAATCGCGAGACGAGCCTGGACCCCTCTAAGGTGATCTTGATCTCTACCTATGCCGAGGAGGATCTCACCGACCTGATCGACACGACCCCGGCCGCGGGGTTTCTGTCCAAGGCTCACCTCTCAGCGCGGGCGATCCGCGAGATCCTCACTAACACCGGCGACGCTAACGCCCCTCGAGATAGGTGAGGACCGCCAGGACCCGCCGGTGGTCGTCGTGGGTCTCAGGCAGGTCGAGCTTGGTGAGGATACTGCGTACGTGCTTCTCGACGGTCCCCTCGGTGACCCAGAGCTGGCGCGCGACCCCGGCGTTGGACCGGCCCTCCGCGACCAGGGAGAGCACCTCCCGTTCGCGTTCGGTGAGCATGGCAAGCGGCTCAGGGCGGTGGCGCGCGCCTACCAGCTCCTGGACAAGCGCCGGGTCGACGACGGAGCCGCCCCTGGCAACTCGCTCAAGGGTCTCGACGAACTCCTCCACGTTGGTGACACGACTCTTGAGGAGATAGCCGACTCGGTGTCCGCTGGCCAGAAGCTGCATCGCGTGCTCCACCTCGACATGGGCCGAGAGCACGAGGATGGCCGTCTCCGGCCGCTCCTGGCGGATGGCCTGTGCTGCCTCAAGGCCTTCGGTCGAGTGAGTCGGCGGCATGCGGATGTCGACGATGACGAGGTCGGGGACGTGCTGGCGGACCAAGGCAAGCAGATCCGGCCCGTTACCCGCCTGGCCGATGACGTCGAAGCTCGATCGTTCCAGCAGGCTCGCGAGTCCCTCGCGGAGCAGGACATCGTCGTCGGCGATGACCACCCGGGTTCCGCCCATCCAGTCCCTCACCTCCGCGGTCGCCGAACAGTCTGTCAGCTAGCAGGCAGGTCAAGACCCAATGGGCCGACATGTCGACCCCACCCCATCCGGTCTCGATATGGTCCGAAGCTGGTCACTGCGGGGCCCGATCAGCAGTCATCACTATCGGCCCGCGAGCTGTGGAGGGGCCGGGTCCGTAGACCGCTCGCCGCGGCCGACAGCGTACGGAGTTCTAGCTGGCGGCCGGGCAGAGACTCCTGCTAGCAGGGGTGTCAGATGGGCGCTCACCCTGACGACAGGGGACCGTCACTCGCGTGATTCTCGTGCTGTGCGATCCGTGTCCAGCCCCGGAGACCTGAAGGCCCGCTTCGAAGCCGAGGCGATTCCTCTCCTTCCCGGCTTCTACCCGGCGGCCCTACGGCTAACCGGAAACCCCGCCGACGCGGAGGATCTCCTGCAGGAGACCTACCTCCGCGCCTACCGCGGCTTCCGCCAATTCCAGTCCGGCTCGAACCTGCGGGCATGGCTGTCCAGGATCCTCACTAACACCTTCGTCACCAGCTACCGCAAGCGCCGCAGCCAACCGAGGACCGTCTCCGACAGCGGGACTTGGCACACCAACGGCGCCCAGCGGCACGTCGAGGCGTCCGCCGAGACCACAGTGATCGACTCGCTGCCCGACGAGGAGCTTCAGCACGCGCTGGCATCGCTGCCTGAGCAGTTCCGGAGGGTGGTGCTGCTCTTCGACGTCGAGGGCTTTAGCTATAAGGAGATCGCTCAGATCGTCGGCGTGCCCGTCGGAACCGTCACGTCCCGCCTGCACCGTGGCCGGGATGCCCTCAGGAAGCGGATGGATCGACGAGCAGACGGCCGGCGCCGCAGGCATCGCAACTGGATCCACGCGGACGTTCGCGGCGGTGATGAGCTTCAGCGGGCCGCATAGCCGGGGCCCGGTGAAGGGGAAGAGGTGCCATGGCAACCGTCCAGCGCCCTAGCGGGGGGGTTCCGGACGCAACTAACAGCCCCGGACGGGCACGTGCGCCGGCGACTCTGCGCCGGGTCACCACTAAACACGCCGACCAGGTCAGCACGCGCTCCTGGATTTCTTACGCAGCCGATTCCTGGCCGCAATATCACCCTGAGAAGGACCACCGAAGGAGTGACCATGTCGAACCACTTCAGTGCCGCCAACCTCAAGTCTCCCGGCGACGATGCCCGTCTGGACCTGACTGACCTCTTCGTCTTCGCGGCGCCAGATAACCCCGACCGGACCGTGCTGATCATGAATGCAAACCCGTTCACACAAGGCAACGGGTTCCACCCCGACGCGGTCTACCGATTCAACATCGACAACGACGGCGACGCGCTAGCGGACGTGGCGTTCAGCTTCACGTTCTCCGAACCCCACGACGGCCGGCAAACCGCCACCGCCCACTACGCCACCGGCAGCGACGCCCAGACGCGTGAACCACGTGGTGACCTGCTCATCGAGGGCACCGCGGTGGACTTCGATGGAACGGCCATGCCCGTCCAGGCCGGCCCCTGCCGGTTGTTCATCGGCAAACGCAGCGACCCCTTCTTCGCCGACGCCGACGGCGTCCTGCACTGGCTGGTCGACGGCGCAAAAGGAAACTTCCAGTGGACCGGGACCGACACGTTCGCTAGCGCCAACATCTTCTCCATCTGCGTGGAGGCACCCAACGACATGCTCGGCCGCGGGCCGCAGATCGGAGCCTGGATCACCACCAGCCTGCGCCGCGACGGCACCCTCGTGCCGATGGACCGGGAAGGAAACCCGTCGTTCAACCCGATCCTCAACGCCAACGACATCAAAGACCAGTTCAACGCCACCGACCCGGTCGACGACGTCAAGAACTACCTGCAGCCGCTGTCGCAAACGCTCCAACAGCATGGCTATTCACCGGACGAAGCCACTGCTGCCGCCCGCACCCTGCTGCCCGACATCCTTCATTACGACCGCACCATGCCGGCCCACTACCCCAACGGCCGGGTCATGACCGACGATGTCTTCTCCGCACGCATGATCTTCATGGTCAACGGGCAGGCCAGTCCCCAAAGCGTCAAACCACACGAGGATTTGATGGGCGTGTTCCCATTCCTTGGGACGCCGCACCCTTAGCGGTTAGGGCCGTCCCGCCGCGTGGCCGGGTCTCCATGATGATCCGCTGGGTGCGTTCGCTGGCTACAGCGCGAGTGCTGGACCCACACCCTCCCAACCGCGCTCTAGCTTGAGGGCTCGGCCCTCGCTACTCTCCGCCGATGGACAACATTGAGAACGGGGTTGGCCCAGGCGATGTCCCGTTAGCCGCGGGCACTGCCGCCACGGCCAGCACTGAAGGACATTGGCTGGCCGGCCTCCTACGCCCCGATGCGCTCGCCCTCACCGCCATAATCTCGACCGGCGCCGCGCTGTTCGGATTCCCGGTGCTTGACCTCACCTTCTCGGCCGCGTTCCCCGGCGAGGGCCTTGGCTCGGAGGCGTGGCAGCACGGTCCGGTGCTGGTGGCCACGGGAATCGCCTTTGTCGCCGGTCTGCTCGCGCTGCGGCAGGCAGCTCTCCACGGTTCGCGCAGCTGGGTGAAGGCACTCGCCGGAGCAGCGGTGCTTGTCAGCTCAGCCGTCGCGATCGGCACCATCATCGTCTGGATCTTCGCCCCAGACAGCAATCCGTTCCCAGATTTTGGTGGCCCATTCCCCGAGGAGACACCCCCAGCGCTGGGGAACTAGCCCACACGGCATTTCGCGGACGCGTTGGTCGACGATGTCAGGTCGTACTCCTTGGTCGGCTCGAGCTGTAGCCGAAGCACCATGAGCCGCGCCACTCGTTACCATCAAGGGAGTCTCGGAGGGCGGACGGACGTCAGTCGGCAACCTAACGAAGCTGATCTCCCGGTGCCCCGCCCCAACGGGTCGAGCGGCAATGGGCTGGCCCTACTGACAACGGCTATGGAGAAGCATGACTTCGAATGTCCGGCACATCACCATCGACTGTGCCGACCACTACCGTCTCGCAACCTTCTGGAGTGAGGTCACCGGCTATCAAGAAGATCCAGACGACCCGAATGCACCCGGTGATCCGGCGTCTCTGATCGTCCCGCCGGACGGTGGGCCCGGCCTGCTCTTCGTACCTGTCCCCGAGGCGAAGACGGTGAAGAACCGCGTCCATGTTGATCTACAGCCCAGCGATCGGACACGCGACGAGGAGGTCGAGCGCGTGCTCGGGCTAGGTGCGACCTTCATCGCAGATCACCGTGAACCAGATGGCACAGGATGGGTCGTGCTCGCCGACCCGGAGGGCAACGAGTTCTGCATCGAACGCAGCGCTAAGGAGCGCGGCGAATAGGTCCGTGGCGGTATGCGTGCCGAGTCGGCATGGCCGCAGCCCCAATTTCTCGTTGTAGCTCGACGTTTTGACGGAAGTCTTACCGACGGACGATCGCGCCGGACTCAGGCTTGGGATCGTCCAACGGGCACGCGGTATACGTGCGCGTCGCCGTCCAGAACCACGACGCCGTCACCATTGGTGATCGTGGTACGGATCCGGGCGATTGGCTTGGTGGGGTGCACCTCGAGCACCTCGACCTCAGCGGTGATCTCGTCACCCGGTCGTACTGGCGCCTCGAAGCTCCAGGCTACCCGTTGGAACACGCTGCCCGGTCCGGGCAAGTCCTCAGCAACAACCGCATTGAGCAGACCGGACGTCACTCCACCCTGCACGATCAGTCCCCCGAATCGGGTGCTGGCAGCCAGTTGCTCGTCGTAGTGCAGCGGGTTACGGTCCCCGGTCAATTCCGTGAACAATTCGATGTCGCGTCGCGACACCTTGCGGCTGCGCCGGGCCGTGCTACCTACCGGCGGCATCATCGGGACGTCCACATCTGTCCTCCTACGTGCTCGGGCCTCGGACGGTCGAGAATGAGTGACAGTCAAGCGCCCTCGGCGACCGGATAGATCTCGTCCGCGACAAGGCCGTGTGCCTCGCGATGAACAGAGGCGGCAGCCTCGGCGTCGGGCGCCTCGACCAGGCAAAAGATCTTGCTCTCGCTCTCGTCGACCCAGTAGCGCAGGTATTGGACGTCGTAATCGGACTGGGTCTGCAGGTCGGCCTCGTGAGCCTTCGCCACATCAGCAATGGTCACCGGGCCAGCCACGTGGTGGATGTCCATGAATAGGGCCATGGGAGTGTCCTCTCGAGCAGTCGGATCGCCACGTGAACCAGCAAACCCGCTCGCGCGGCGCGAGACATCGGGAGCTATCCCTAGGTTGGCCTGACGATTCCCTGCCGGATTGCGGTGGCCACCGCGCGCGACCGGGTAGGCTGCCCAAGCTTGCGCAGGACCCCGGAGACGTGATGGCCGACCGTCTTCTCGGAAAGGAACAGCCGGCCGGCGACCTCGGAGTTGGACAGCCCTTCGGCGAGCAAGCGCAGCACGTCCATCTCGCGCGCGGTCAGCTGCGACGGATTGGCCTGGGTCGGCGCCCTCGGGCCGCGCGGCACCGGCAGCCCCTACAAGTGCCGTTCGCGCAGCAGCGCCTGCCGCACGGCAGTTGCGCCGAGCCCGTCGACGATCTCCAGCGCGCGACGCGCGGATGCCAGGTCTGGGGAGGCGGACAGCGCGTATGCCTCCCACAATGGGCAGCCGAGCTGCTGCCAGTGCTGGGCGGCCTCCTGCCAGGCACGATCCACCATCAACGCGAACGGCTGCGGCAGCGGCACGGATGGCGTGCGCGGCACGCCGGCACAGGCGAGCCACCAGCACAGCTCACCGAGGTGCCAGCGTTCCGGGTGGGCCACAACCGCCGGCCACGCCTGATCGATCTCCGCCTCGATGTCGCCGGTCCGCCCGTCGATCCAGGCCGCCTCAGCCCGCGCGGACGCGGCGTGCACCAAGCGCTGGGCCTCTCCCGTTTGGACGGCCAACCTGAGCGCATCGTCGAGGCGGCCAGTGCCATCCTCGCCGCGCCGTGCGGCGAGCTGTCCGGCGACGGCTTGGACGGTCATCCTGGTGATCGGCGAGAGCCGCGGGTGGCCCAGCACAGCACGAACGAATTCATCTGCCTCTGCGTAGTGACCCTGCTCGGCAAGCGATTGCGCCAGCCAGGCGTTCATGTACAGCGCCCACGCGTCGAGGTCACGGTCTTTGCAGTAGGCGATGCCCGTACGCAGGGTCCGGTCGGCGTCCGCGAGGTGCCGGTTCTTGACCCGGATCGTGCCGAGGTTGGTGTAGGCGCGTGCCGCATGCTCGTGTGCGTCGTCGGCCAGCGCCGCACTCTTCCCGATGCCTGCCTCGCCACCCAGGAACACCAGCCGCCCGCCGGCCCCGTTCAAGGTCTCGTCCGCCATGGCCGAGAGTCCAGCGAGGAACCGGTCACGTTCGATGAGCACAACAGCATTTAACAGCGCTACAGCTTGTGCGCCGCGATCAAGCCGAGTCCCGCCACCTGGTCACCTGACGGTAAAGAGCCTGGCGGCCGATGGACCCTCCGGCGGGTCACCTGGCAACCGTGCGAACCGGCTCGACGGCCAAACGGTGCCGGTTTCCCGGCCGACCTGGCTGTGGGACCCTGGGGACAAATCGCCGAGGTAGTGCATTCAGAGTGGGGGACCCTTGGTGCGAGCCCCGGAGCGTGCTGCTCTCCTCGCCTCGGCGGGCGTCATTCTCGCGCTCGCGGGATGCGGCTCGAAACCGGCGGCGGACGGCGGGGACGGCGGCGCCCTCGGGGATCAAGCGATTACTGTCGCTTCGTTCGACTTCCCCGAGAGCGACGTGCTCGCCGAGATCTACGGGCAAGCGCTGATGATCGGCGGATACGACGTCCGGTTCAAGCACCGCCTCGGCCCGCGCGAATTTGTGCAGCCCGCCCTGGCCGAGGGGTTGGTGGAGTTCGTACCCGAATACCTAGGCACCGCCCTGGAGTTCTTGAGTCTGGGGGATCGCCATCCCACGGCCGATAGCGAAGCGGTGCACGCCGCACTCGGCCGCGTCCTCGACGGCAATCGCATCGTCGCATTGACCCCTGCGCCCGCACAGGACGCGAACGCTCTCGTCGTGACTTCTCAAGCCGCCGCCAGGTACGACCTTCACAAGATCAGCGATCTGAAAGAGGTGGCTCACAGCCTGACCTTCGGCGGGCCGCCGGAATGCCCTACGCGGCCGTTCTGCCTGGAAGGGCTGGGCCGGGTCTACGCGCTAAGGTTTGCGCACTTCCTTCCGCTCGATGCCGGTGGTCCGCTCACGCATCAGGCGCTCGTGGGCGGCCATATCGACCTCGCACTGCTCTTCTCAACTGATCCGAGCATCGCGACAGATGGTCTCGTCGTGCTCGCGGACGATCGCGGCCTGCAGCCTGCCGAGAACGTGACCCCGCTGATCCGCACTGAAGTGGTCGAGCGATACGGCGTGCGCCTTGTCCGGCTCGTGAACGTGGTCTCGGCGTCTTTGACAACCGATCAGCTGCGAGCGCTGAACCGCAGGGTCGCAGACGGAGAGAACCCGGCCGCGGTGGCTAACCAATGGCTTACTACGCACGGACTCCCGTGACGGCCGAAGGCGAGGGATGGTGACAGCGCCTAGCGAGCTCCCGGTCGGCGGTGTCGCCGCTCGTCTGCACTCCAGCGCTGTGGGGAGGCGCCGTCGGCGACGCCCGACCGGCGCCCCGCCACCGCTGCCAAAGAGCCTCGGGACCACCGGGAAGGTGTGGCTGGCGGGGCTGGCCGCTCTCATCGGCTGGACGATCGTGTTGCTCCTCTCCCCGGCGGCGCGACGACAGACCGAGCGAGTCGACACCGCGGTGCTTCAGCACGTTGTCCGGCTACGGACGCCGTGGTTGACCGACATAGCGACCACCATTGACCGAATCGCGACCGGCTGGGCGTTCACAGTCGTGGCGGTCGCGATGATCGTGTTGCAGATGGCGTTTCGCCGCTGGCGGCACCTATTCACCTTTCTCCTCAGCATCGTCGTGGTCGAGATGATCGGGAGTTCCCTGTATGACTGGTTTTCCCGGCCGCGGCCCTACGGCGTTACGGCGATCGGCCGGTGGGCCGGCTACTCGCTACCGTCTCCGCCGGTGGGGATGCTCGCTGCAGTCCTTGTCGGAGTTGCTTACACGCTCGTGCCCGCGGGCCGGCCCAGGCGACGGGCGAAGGTGGTCATCGCGCTGCTGGTGGCGATGCTCGCGGGGGCGCGGCTCTACCTGGGCGTGGACCATCCCTCCGACATCCTTGTGGGCCTAGCGCTTGGGGTAGCCATTCCGCTTGCGGGGTTCCGCCTGTTCACCCCGAATGACGTCGTACTCGTCACCTATCGACCAGGCAAGACCGCTCACCTGGATGTCAGTGGCAAGCGAGGCGCTGCCATCCGATCGGCCATGCATGACCAGCTCGGACTGACGATCCTCGAGGCGAGGCCGGTTGGGTTGGAAGGGTCGGGCGGTTCCACCCCGCTGCGGCTGCGGGTCGCCGGCCAGCCCGACACCTACCTGTTCGCGAAGCTCTTCGCAATGAACCACGTCCGGGCGGACCGGTGGTACAAGCTGGGCCGGGAGATCCTCTATGGGCGCCTCGAAGATGAGGCTCGCTTCACGAGCGTCCGCCGGCTGGTCGAGCGCGAAGACCACGCTCTGCGGCTCCTCCGCGACAGCGGCATCCCAACGGCGGCGCCGCATGGGATCGTCGAGATCACCCCGGGTCGCGAGTACATGCTCGTCACCGGATTCATCGACAACGCACAGGAAATCGGCGAGGCCGACATAGATGATGGCATCATCGACGAGGCGCTGCTGATCATCCGGCGCCTGTGGGATGCCGGCCTAGCCCACCGAGACATCAAGCCCGCAAACCTCCTCGTCCGTGACGGCCGTGTGTTCCTCATCGACGCGTTCTTCGTGCAGGTGCGCCCCTCACCGTGGCGCGAAGCCGTCGATCTCGGGAACATGATGCTCGTCCTCGCGCTCCGGACCGACGCCGATCGCGTCTACCAGCGGGCGCTCCAGTTCTTTACGCCGGACGACATCGCCGAAGCATTCGCCGCCGCCCGCGGCGTGGCCAGCCCTACCCAGCTGCGGGTCGTCATGAAGCGCGATGGCCGAGACCTCATCGACCAATTCCGCAAGCTCGCCCCCGAGCGACCGCGGATCGCCCTCCAGCGCTGGAGTTTCCGACGCGTCGGTCTCGCCCTCGCGGTCGTCCTCGGCCTGGTCTTCGCCGTCACCCAAACCTTTGGCTTGTTCGTCCCGGTCCACGATCTTCCCGTCAGCGGCAAGCCGGACTGCGGCACCGGGAACCTGATGGTCCTCATGTCTCAGTCCGTACCGTCGGCCACCCTTGTGCCATGCGTTGCCTCGCTGCCCGCGGGGTGGGATCTCGGCGGTGTGCATGTCAAGCGCGACCGCACCACCTTCTGGCTGGACTCCGACCTCGGGGGGGAGCGTGCCGTCGAGGCGAAGCTGATGCGGCCAGGCGCGTGTGACGTCTCGGGTGCGACGCCTGTCCCGAGCGACGAAGTCGGGACTGACCGCTACGAGCAGCCCGAGCGGCTGCCTCCAAACCTGCGCAGCACCCGTTACTACCTGTTCCCTGGCGGGTGCGTGACCTATCAGTTCTCGTTCGCCGAAGGTGCGAACCCGTCGCTGATGTTCAACGTCGATCAAGCCCTTGCCTTCCAGCCCCGTTCGACGCTCGTTGACCACGTTCGAGCCACCACCGATCTCGCTCTTTGCGGAGCAGGCGCCAGGTGCCATGACGAGTGAACATCTCGACACCGATCCGGACTGAAAGGTGGACTTTGTGAGCAAGCGGACCATCGACACAGCGCCTCGGTTCCGCCAGGGCCTACCGCTCGCGGTGCACACTCTGCAGGAAGCGAAGCGGTGAGCGAGCTGCACGTTGGTGAACCCCGTCTAGCGTGGAGACGGCGACGCGGCGATGCGATCGCCGCCGCGGCCGGTCTCGGTGTGCTCTTGGCAGGCATTCTGGTCGTCCGCGACGGAACAGTGCCCGGCTGGGAGGAACGGGTTTTCGACGCTATCAACGATCTCCCCGGCTGGCTGTACCCGCCGCTCTGGCCCGTCCAGCAGCTCGGTGTGCTCATAGTCGGACCCGTTGTGGCAATCGTCGCCGCTGTTACCCGACGGTTCCGCCTGGCGCTTGCCGCCCTCATCGCCACCGCAGCGAAGCTGGTTCTCGAGCAAACGGTGAAAACGATGGTCGACCGCCAGCGGCCGGCCACCTCACTCGGCGGCGACGTGGAGCTGCGGGGCGATGTGCCCACCCACGGCGAGAGCTTCCCCTCCGGCCACGCCATGCTCGTCGCAGCGCTCGCCGCTGTCGTCGCCCCCTATCTGCCGCCCCGGTGGAGAGCGCTGCCCTGGGTCCTCGTCGCTATCGTCCTGCTCGCGCGGGTCTACGTCGGAGCCCACAACCCGCTGGACGTCATCTGCGGTGCAGGCCTAGGCCTTGCCATCGGTTCCTGTATCAACCTTGCGCTCGGCGTGCCGGCCGCGAGAAGCCGGTCCGGGCAGCGATGAGCAGGTCAGCCACCCTCCATGCCTCCGAAGCACCGTCGCGGTGACTTCGTCCTTGGTGCGTGAGGGGTGGCGCCACCGGCGGGGGGGGTTCCGGTGGAGGCGGCATCGACTAGCCCCGGACGGCCACGAGGCAGCGCCCGAGCGAACGCGACGGAGCAGCGGACCGCCGTTTCGGTGACATCACGGTGAGGCTAACCGCGGGCGCCGGGCTCCAAGACCTCACGTCTCTCAGCGTGCGGCGCCGCGGGACGTCAGGATGTGACCTTGTCCGTGCGGCGGGGCAGCTTCCAGCCCGGGCGGACGAAGTGGCACGTGTACCCGTACGGATAACGCTCCAGGTAGTCCTGGTGCTCAGGCTCGGCCTCCCAGAACGGCCCGGCAGGCGACAGCTCGGTGACCACCTTGCCAGGCCACAGGCCGGAGGCTTCGACGTCGGCGATCGTGTCCTCGGCGGTCTGCCTCTGCGCGTCGGTGAGGTAGAAGATGGCCGACCGGTAGCTCGCTCCGATGTCGTTGCCCTGCCGGTTCAGAGTGGTTGGGTCGTGGATCTGGAAGAAGAACTCGAGCAGGTCCCGGTAGGAGATCTTGTCCGGGTCGAAGACGATCTCGATCGCCTCGGCGTGGCCGCCGTGGTTTCGATAGGTCGCGTTGGGCACGTCGCCCCCGGTGTAGCCAACCCTGGTCGAGATCACGCCGGGGAGCTTGCGGATGAGATCCTGCATGCCCCAGAAACAGCCGCCAGCGAAGATGGCCTTCTCGTTCGTCATGATGCACTCCCAGTGTCGTGCGCGGGTTCAAACAGCTTGGCTGTAGACCCTCTAGCCTCGCGTTCCAGATCACCGAGCGGTGATGAAGCGGAGGGACGCCCACCTTGATGCAGCAGCCCAGGCCCCGGCTTCCGCGGCCGGTCGGAGCACAGGTGGGCATGATGCATCAATACCCAACCACCCGCCGGGCATCGTTATTTCATCCGGTCTCTGCCGGTCCGGCGACATCGGCTCGGCACGCCGGACCGGGCCGCCGACTGGGTGGACGGCTGGACCTCCTCGTAGGTGTAATCTCGCCGAGCACGGCCAACCGCCCATAGGCACGGGTCTAGGGAGCTGAGATCTCGGTGGTCGAACGAGTCGCTGCGCACTTCGAGGCACTCGACGAGCGGTTCGGACGCACAGACGGGGACGCATGGCTGGAGCGGCTGTTCGCCGACGGCCGGTGGACCGAGGGTCCGGCCTACTTCCCGGCCGGGCGGTACCTGGTGTTCAGCGATATCCCGAACGACCGGATGCTGCGCTGGGACGAGACCACAGGAGTAGTCGGCACGCTCCGGCAGCCCGCCGGCTATGCCAACGGCAACAGCCGGGACCGCCTGGGACGGCTGCTCAGCTGCGAGCACGGCGAGCGCCGTGTCACCAGGACCGAGCCGGACGGATCGATCACCGTCCTCGCCGACCGCTACCACGGCCACCGGTTGAATAGCCCGAACGACCTGGTCGAGCACTCCGATGGCTCGGTCTGGTTTACCGATCCGAGCTACGGCATCGACACCGATTACGAGGGCAACCAGGCCGAGAGCGAGCTCGACGGTTGCCACGTCTACCGGATCGATCCGGGGACCGGCGAAGTCGTCAAGGTCGCCGACGACTTCCTGCGCCCGAATGGTCTCGCGTTCTCCGCCGACGAGCGGGAGCTTTACATCGCCGACACCCGCCGCAAGCACATCAGGGTGTTCGATGTCGACGGCGCGAAGCTGACCGGTGGCCAGGTGCTCGCGGAGTGCACGGCCGGGTCGTTCGACGGCTTGCGGCTCGACCAGGCCGGACGGATCTGGGCCGCTGCGCACGACGGCCTGCACTGCTTCCATCCGGACGGCA
>DASYTV010000331.1:0-2750 GCA_036001885.1 Actinomycetes bacterium | reverse complement strand
GGGATGTGCCGCCGCCCCGCGTGGCCGGACGAGGGAGCCGGCGTGGTGTCGGATCTGGTCGACATCGTCGTGTCGCTGAGCGGCGAGCTGGCGTCCGAACTCAGCGACGTCTGGCGTCGCTTCTCACCCACGTAGCCAGCCGTTGGGCTCGCCGCGCGAACCGAGCTGCATCATGTAGTGCCTCGGTGGCCGGAATGCGAGGGCAGAGTCCGCACCAAAAGCGGCCGCCGTCGATCCGTTCGACGCCACTGCCGACAGCTGGGTCGATGAAGTCGTGGCACCAGTCGCAGAAGCCACCGCCGAAGCGGCCGTTCGCCGCTTCCTCCATTGATAGCCTCCTCCTGGCTCGCCGCCGTCGGCGCCACCCGGCACCTACAGTAGCGTTGAGTCCTTCGGGCCGGTTTGCTGCTATCACGCCACCTGACGGGAGCGATCGTGGTTCTTGCCGACACGGAGATCGAGCGCGCGCTGGTCGTCGTTGCCCACCCCGACGATGCCGACTTCTGGGCAGGTGGGACGATCGCCGGCTGGACCAGTGCCGGCATCACTGTGACCTACTGCGTGCTGAGCGACGGGGACTCCGGCGGCTTCGATCCAGGGGTTCCCCGGTCGGCCATTCCCGGCATCCGCCGAGCCGAGCAGCAGGCCGCAGCCGCCGTGCTGGGCGTGTCCGACGTGCGCTTTCTTGGCTACCCGGACGGCTGCATCGAGCCGAACTACACGCTGCGCCGGGACATCACCCGGCTGATCCGCCAAGTCCAGCCGACCCGGATGCTCACGTGGAGTCCGGAGTGGAGCTGGCGGCCCTTCCACCGCAACCACCCCGACCATCGAGCCGCCGGCGAGGCGAGCATGAGCGCGATCTTCCCCGATGCGCGCAACCCGTTCGCCCATCCTGAGCTGCTGGACCAGGAGGGGCTCAAGCCGTGGGAGGTCGGCGAGGTGTGGCTGATCGCAAGCCCGCACCCGAATCACTACGTCGATGTCACCGACGTGTTCGAGCGCAAGCTGGCTGCCCTTCGCGCTCACGAGAGCCAGACTGCGCACCGCGACCGGCTCGCGGAGGAGCTGCGCGAACGCCTCACCCCGAACAGTCAGGCGGCCGGACTGCCGGCAGGCCACCTCGCCGAGGCCTTCCAGGTCGTCACGATCACCTAGCCTCCCGGCGCCCTGACGCTACCGAAATCCGAGCACCTCGGTGGCCTCCTCGGTGAACTCGTGGGCCACTTGACTGCCGCTCGCGCCGACGAGCTGCACGAGGCGAGCCACATCGTCCAGCGTTCGCTTCGATCGAAGCCTGCCGACCTCCGCGAGCGCCTGCCGACCGACCACGCATGCCTCCTCAAGGTCGCCCTGCTGGGCGTGGGCGCTGGCAAGGATGGCGTAACGCTGGACGCGAGTCCGCAGGTGCGCCGGATGGCAGAGCTGGATGGACCGGAGCGCAAACTGTTCCGCCTCACGCGGGCGATCCAGGTCGCGGAAGCAACGCGCAAGGTGCCCGGCGAGCGCGCCCTCGTCGAACTCGACCCACGGAGGGTCTTCCCCAGGGGTCGATCGGGCAAAGGCACGCTCGGCGTCCGACAGCGCCCGCAAGCACAGCGAGCCATCACCGCGAGCGGCATGGGCACAGGCTTCCATCGCGGCCAGCATCATCACCACGGTCGGTGTGACCGCGCCCTGGGTGCCGGCGCGTGCCGCGCAGGCGAAGTCAGTCCCGTGCCGAACGTCGCCCAGGTGGAGCGCCTGGTGGCTCATCGCTGCGAGAATGCGGCCGCCAAACGCCCGGTCGTCGGCCGCGTGCGACATCCGCAACGCCTGCGCCATGTAGCGCTGGGCCAGCCCGTGCTTGCCCGCGTCGTACGCCATCCAGCCGACTCCAAGCGTGAACTCGGAGGTGGCGCTGAACAGGGCCCGTCCGACCGAGTCGGTGTACCGGGCCCGCAGGAGCGGAGCGACCTCGCCACGCAGGTACTCCACCGCCATGGGCAGCGCCACGCCGCCGCCATGCCTATCGTCGATAGCCTTCATGCTCTGCTGCATCACCCGGACCGCATCGATGTCCGAGTGCCCAACCAACCTCGCTCCAGCATCCCGCTCCACCCGCACGTCTACTGGGCTGACCAGCCATCGCAGGGCAACCTCGCTGATCACCGCCGTGGCCGCCATGGCGGCCTGGAACTCACGGCGATCCAGCCTGGACCTCCACAGGTCGATCAACCCCTCCACGGCGCCGTCAAGGTCATCTGCCCACTGCAGGCCGACCTCTGCCTCCTGCAGGCGCACCACGCGGCCACGAGAGGAGCGGTGGTCGATGAAGTGGTCCCGCGGAATGCCGGTCACGCCCTCGATGCGGACGGCGTAGTCGCGGCTGACCCCGCGTTTGCCAGTTTCCCATTCGCTGACGTAGCTGCGGCTGACGCCGAGGTGGCGGCCAGCGCCGTGTCGGTACTCCCAGTTCTGGATCTGATCGGCGAGGTCATCCTCTGACCAGCCTCGGGCGAGTCGGGCTGCCCGAAGTTCCTGGCACCAGGAGGGGATGAGGGACACAGCCAGGGTCCTCTCGCCGGCGGTTTGGCGGCATTGTACCTCCTGCCCCACTTGATAAGGGTGGTTTCGCTCACCGGCTGCTAGCGCGGATTTCCACGCAACTGGTTCGGCGCAAGGTTCAGGCGAGCTCGTAGCGCAGGGTCCGGTTGCCCCACCAGGGGACGGTGGTGGCCGACGGTAGGTCGGCTTGGCGCAGGACGGGT
>DASYTV010000330.1:0-7567 GCA_036001885.1 Actinomycetes bacterium | reverse complement strand
GACGGGTGTCGATCGGTCGTCCCTGCAGCGATGAGGGGGAACGGCGATGTCGGAGAGCAGCACGGCCGGCCCACGTCCCGCCGCGCCAGGCGCAGCGGCCGAGGACGCCACCATCCGCCCCTTCCGGGTCAGCGTCCCCGACGAGGACCTGGCCGACCTCCGTCGGCGCGTCGCCACGGCGCGCTGGCCCTCCCGGGAGCTGGTCGCCGATCGGTCGCAGGGCGTGCAGCTGGCGACGATCCGGGAGCTGGCCCGCTACTGGGCGGCCGAGTACGACTGGCGCGCATGCGAGGCGAGACTGAACGCGCTGCCGCAGTTCACGACCGAGATCGACGGGCTCGACGTCCACTTCCTCCACGTCCGCTCGCCGCACGAGCAGGCGTTGCCGCTGATCATGACGCACGGCTGGCCCGGCTCGGTGATCGAGCTGCTCGAGACGGTCGGCCCGCTGACCGACCCGACCGCCCACGGCGGCCGCGCCGCGGACGCGTTCGACCTGGTGCTGCCGTCGCTGCCCGGCTACGGCTTCTCCGGCGAGCCGGCCGAGCTCGGCTGGAACGTCGGCCGCGTCGCGCAGGCCTGGGCGGAGCTGATGGCTCGCCTCGGCTATGGCCGCTACGTCGCCCAGGGCGGCGACGTGGGCGCCGCCGTCACCGACGCGATGGGACGGCAGGCGCCCGAGGGGCTGCTCGGCATCCACACCAACTTGCTCGTGACGGTGCTGGCCGGCCCCCAGCCGGCGGAGTCCGAGCAGGAACGCGCGGCGGCCGACCAGCTCGCCACCTTCAGGGAGAGCGGCTTTGGCTACTTCCTGGAGATGGCCACGCGGCCGCAGACGATCGGCTACGCCCTGCTGGATTCCCCCGTCGCCCTGGCGGCCTGGATGCTGGACCACGACACCGACAGCTACGACAAGATCTCCCGCGCCTTCCTCGACGGCCAGCCCGCGGGCCAGCTCACCCGGGACACGATCGTCGACAACGTCACGCTGTACTGGCTGACGGGCACCGGGGCGTCGGCGGCCCGGTCGTACTGGGAGGACGGACGAGCCCTCGCTCAAGCACGCGCGTCCGGCCAGGCGCCTCCGGGGGTCTCGGTCCCGGTCGGCTTCACCACCTTCCCCGGCGAGATCTGGCGGTCCCCGCGCAGCTGGGTCGAGCAGTCCTACCCCAACCTCACCTACTTCAACCAGGCCGACAAGGGCGGCCACTTCGCCGCCTGGGAAGAGCCGGAACTGTTCTCCGAGGAGGTCCGGGCGGCGTTCCGGTCACTGCGCTAGCTCAGGTGTGACACCTGCATCGAACTGGGCGGTGTTGAAATGTCTCGGAAGTTGATTGGGCGGCCGCATCGGCCTCGCGCCTCAGCTGCCATGATTCCGGTGGTTGCAGCGCTGATCGTCGCGAGCACCATGGCGCTGCCACGAAGGCGAAAGCGCATCCCTTCGACGATGACCTGGGAGAGCAACTGACGCTGGCATTTGGGCAAAGCTCGCACACTCCTGCGCGCGGTCCGCTTCTACCTGACGCGGAGAACCAAATGGTCGAAGCCACGAACCATCACCCCGCAGTTGGCCCCTTGAGGCAGGTCGACGCCGGCCTGCTGAACGTTGGATACGCCGACATCGGCCCGGCCGACGGTCGTGCGGCCGTGCTGCTGCACGGCTGGCCGTACGACATTCACAGCTTTGCCGACGTCGTCCCCCTGTTGGCATCGGCCGGCCACAGGGTCGTCGTCCCGTACCTTCGCGGCTTTGGGACGATACGCTTCCTGTCGGATGAGACGTTCCGCAACGGCGAGCAAGCCGCGCTCGCGCTTGACGTCATCGCGTTGCTGGATGCCCTCGAGATCGAGCGTGCGATCCTTGCCGGCTTCGACTGGGGAGCGCGGACGGCCGACATCGTCGCGGCGCTCTGGCCGGTACGCTGCACGGCGCTCGTCTCCGTGAGCGGGTATCTGATCGGGAGCCAGAAAGCCGGCAGGCTGCCGTTGTCGCCGGAGGCTGAGCTCCAATGGTGGTACCAGTACTACTTTGCAACTGAACGGGGACGGGTCGGTTACGACAACTACCGGCGCGACTTCGCGAAGCTCATTTGGAGGACCGCTTCGCCGAAGTGGAACTTCGAAGATGCCACGTTCGATCGCAGCGCGGCGTCGTTCGACAACCCGGATCACGTCGAGATCGTGATCCACAACTACCGCTGGCGGCTGGGACTGGCCGAAGGCGAGGCGGAATACGACGATCTGGAGGAGCGGCTCGCCGATGGGCCGGTGATCACCGTGCCGACGATCACCCTCGAAGGCGACGCCAATGGCGCCCCACATCCGGACCCGAGTTCCTATGCCGGGAAATTCTCCGGGACGTATTCGCACCGGACCATCGAGGGCGGCATCGGGCACAACCTTCCTCAAGAAGCTCCAGAACCGTTCGCCAACGCGGTCATCGAGGTCGACGCCTCCTAACGAAGGAGCTCTCATGCCACAGGCAACCACCGACGATGCCCCGCTCACCGTCGTTCTCGTCCACGGCGCCTTCGCCGACGCCTCCAGCTGGAACGGCGTCATCGAGCGCCTGCAGGCCGCCGGGATCCGGGTGACGGCGCCCGCCAACCCGCTGCGCGGCATCGCTCATGACTCGGCCTACATCGCGGCCTTCTTCGAGCAGATTCCCGGGCCCGTCCTCGCCGTCGGCCACTCCTACGGAGGTGCGGTGATCTCGAATGCCGCGACCGATGCCTCGAACGTCGTCGGGCTCGTCTTCGTCGCCGCCTTCGCCCCGGAGGAAGGCGAGCGTCTGGGCGAGGTGGAGGGCGGCTCCAAGGACAGCGTCCTGATGAGCGCGCTGGTCCCGCTCCGGTATCCGATGGGAGACGGCACAGAGACGGCCGTTGAGTTCGCGATCGATCCCGCGAAGTTTCACGATGCGTTCGCCGCCGACCTGCCGCCCGAGCAGACCGCCGTGATGGCCGCGGCCCAGCGCCCGGTCGCGGAGTCGGCGTTCTCGGAGCCGTCGGGCCCGCCCGCCTGGAAGTCCTCGCCAGCCTGGGCCGTGGTCGCGACCGGCGACAAGGCGGCCGGCACGGACGTGATCCGCTCCATGGCCGAGCGCGCCGGAGCCACGATTACCGAGGCCGATGGCTCGCACGTGATCATGGTCTCCCAGCCCGGGGCTGTCGCTGACGTCATCATGACCGCAGCAGCCGCGGTTGACCGCCCAGCCGCCGCCACGGGCGGCTAGCCATGGAATCGGCCCGACCCGTGGTCGACCTGCCCGTCGAGGGTCAGCTGCCGTCGCTCTCCGGCGCCACCGGCTGGCTCAACTCGCCGCGGCTCACGGCGGCGGACCTGCGCGGGAAGGTCGTCCTGGTCGACTTCTGGACCTACACCTGCATCAACTGGCTCCGCACCCTTCCCTACGTCCGCGCCTGGGCCGAGAGGTACAAGGACCACGGACTCGTGGTCATCGGCGTCCACACGCCCGAGTTCGACTTCGAGCACGACCTCGACAGCGTCCGCCGGGCCGCCACCGACCTGCAGGTCGACTACCCGATCGCGATCGACAACGACTACGCAATCTGGGATGCCTTCGACAACCGCTACTGGCCAGCCCTCTACTTCGTCGACGCGCAGGGGCGTATCCGACACCACCGGTTCGGCGAGGGCGACTACGAGCGATCAGAAACGACCATGCAACGACTGCTGACCGATGCTGGACTCAGCGACATCGGCCACGACCTGGTCTCGGTCGACGCCCGTGGTGT
Source organism: Actinomycetes bacterium (assembly GCA_036001885.1). Lineage (GTDB taxonomy): Bacteria > Actinomycetota > Actinomycetes > JAKEEW01 > JAKEEW01 > DASYTV01. The sequence continues at coordinate 3,809 of DASYTV010000330.1, read as the reverse complement.
TGAAGCTGCCGCCGACTGGGACAGCCTGTGGTCCCCGGAAAACTACCTCGGCTATGCGCGCACCGAGAACTTCGCCTCGCCCAACGGTGCGGTCTTGGACACGCGTCACGTCTACGCTGCCCCCGCGCGGCTGCGGCTCAACCACTGGGCCCTTGCCGGGACCTGGACGGTCAAGCGGCAGGCCATCGTGCTGCACCAGGCCGACGGGCGAATCGCCTACCGCTTCCACGCCCGCGACCTGCACCTGGTCATGGCACCGACCGCGCCAGGGGGTCCCATACGGTTTCGCGTGCTCGTCGACGGGCAGCCGCCGGGCGCCGCGCACGGAACCGACGTCGACGACCAGGGCAACGGCACCGTCACCCAACCACGCCTGTACCAGCTCATCCGCCAGCCCGGCCCCGTCACCGACCGCACCTTCGAGATCACCTTCCTCGACCCTGGCGTTCAGGCCTACGCCTTCACCTTCGGCTAGTTCGGGCACAAGTCGTCTCCGACGACATGCAGCTGTTGCTCATCAGCTTCGAAGGAGGACCTGCATGCCCTGTCTCACGATAGGAGCCGAGAACGACGCCGCGATCGAGCTCCACTACAGGGACCACAGCTTGGCGGATGGCAACGTCCCGGCAACCGACGGCAGTACGTCCGCACGCCACTTCACCGGGGCCCGTGTGCACCACCAGGTCCCGAACGCCGGCCACAACCTTCCCCAGGAAGCCCCAGACGCCTTCGTCGGCGCGATCCTGGAACTGGCGGATCTTCGATCACCATCCGGCGGAGCGTGACGCTCCTGACCGGCGAGGACGGACGAAGGAGAGCGACGATGGGCACCGTTTCTCCAGGGTTCAGGGGGCGGCGGGAGCGTCCCAGCGCGGAGCTGCCTCCGGGCCAGTACCTGGTCGAGGACTTCCCGGTCCTGTCGGCGGGACCGACGCCCGACATCGACCCCGAGGACTGGGAGTTCACCATCATCAGCGAGGCGGGGGAGCAGCGGCGCTGGGACTGGGCCGCCTTCCGCGCCCTGCCCAGCGAGGCGGTCACGGTCGACATCCACTGCGTCACCCACTGGTCCAAGCTGGGCACCACCTGGGAGGGGGTGTCGCTGGACACCCTGCTCGACGAGGTGGAGACCAGCGCCAGCTTCGCGCTGGCGGAGTCCTACGGCGGCTACACCACCAACCTGCCGCTGGAGGACCTGACCGACGGCAAGGCGTGGATCGCGTTTGGCTACGACGGTGCGGACCTGGAGGCCGAGCATGGCGGCCCGGCGCGGCTGCTGGTGCCCCACCTGTACCTGTGGAAGAGCGCCAAGTGGGTCCGCGGGGTCCGGCTGCTGGATCAGGACGAGCCGGGCTTCTGGGAGAGCCTGGGCTACCACAACTACGGCGACCCGTGGCGCGAGCAGCGGTTCTGGGGCGACTGATCGGAGGCGGCGATGACCAGCTCGAACCTTTGGACCGACGGCAACGCGCTCGCCGGCCCCCTCAATGACGTCTTCCGCGTCGATGTCACCACCGCCATCGGGCGCTGCATAGCGTGTGGGCGTACCGGACCGATGGCCGAGGTGCGGGTGTTCGACCACGCCCCGGGCGTGGTCGCCCGCTGCCCGGTGTGCGACCAGGTCCTCCTGCGGCTGGTGCGTGGCCCCGGCCGCGCCTGGCTGGACCTGCGCGGCCTGACCTACCTGCAGCTGCCCGGACCGGAGGAGACCTGAGCCGCCCGAGTGTCGACCGGCTCGTCGGTTGGAGCACTGCACAGTCAGCCGCACATAGCGGCAGAAGGAGACCATGGAATTCTTCGTCGAGTTCGAGGTCAACGTTCCAGACGGAACTCCAGGCTCTGAGGTCGAGGACCGCGAGAGCGCCAAGGCATCCGCCGCAGCCAAGCACTGGCAGGTCGTCCTCCCGGACGGCACCGCACTCGGTGACGTCCGCTACACGCTGCAGACCGACCGCGGCGACCTGCTCTACGTCCAATCCCGGGGCATCCGCCACGGCAACGCCGAGGTCCTCGCTCGGCTCGGGCGCGGTGAGGACGTCGACGCCGGCGAGTACACCTTCCGCACCTCAACCCAGATCGAGACCGGCACGCCCGATCTCGACTGGCTCAACAAGGGCGTCTTCATCAGCGTCGGTGGCCGCCAGGCCGGAAGAGTGATCTATGAGACCTACCTCGTCGCATAGGTCCGGCGCCGACCCTCCGTGTCGTCGGGCTGATCCTGGCAGCCGCCTGGGCCGGCGCGCGCGACTAGCCAGAGGCGTCAACGCCCACACCAACCCGATCCGGTCCTCCCAGCTGGAACCCCTCGAGACCGTGGGGGCCGGGGTCCTCGAGGTTGCCTACTACCAGACCGGTCCTGCCGACGGCGGCCACTCCAGCTTTCTGCGCGAAGCTCGTCAGGTCTGTGAGAGGGGATCCTCATGAGCGCATTTTCCACCCGGCTGCCCACCCCGGAAGGCCCCGGCTCGGTCTCGGGGGCGCCGCAGCTCGCGGAGGGGTTCACCGACACGTTCACCAGCCGGTACGTCGACACCGGTGAGCTGCGCCTGCACGCGGTCACCGGTGGCGACGGCCCGCCGCTGCTGCTGGTGCACGGCTGGCCCCAGACCTGGTACCAATGGCGCATGGTGATGCCGGCGCTGGCCCGGGACTTCCAGGTCGTCGCGGTCGACCAGCGCGGTATCGGGCTGTCCGACAAACCCCAGGGCGGGTACGACGCCGGCACCCTCGCCGGCGACCTGGTCGCGCTGATGGACGCGCTCGGCCACCAGCGCTTCGCCCTGGTCGGCTTCGACACCGGCATGCTGATCAGCTACGCCCTGGCCGCGGACCACCCCGACCGGCTCGCCCGCCTGGTCGTCGGCGAGGCCCCCCTGCCGGGCGTATCTCCCCCATTCCCGCTGATCCTCCCCCCGCAGCTCAACGACCGGATCTGGCACCTCGCCTTCAACCAGCTCGTGAAGGTGAACGAGCAGCTCGTCACGGGACGGGAAGCCATCTTCTTCGGCGCGGAGTACGCCGCCTCGGCCGGGACCAAGAAGCTGCCCGACGACACGGTCAGGTACTACGTCGACATCCTCGCCGCCGACCCCGACGCCCTGCACGGCAGCTTCCAGCTCTACCGCGCGTTCCCCACCACCATCGCGCAGAACCAGCAGCGCAAGACCCGGCGGCTGACCCTGCCCGTCCTGGCCATCGGCGGAGCGGAAAGCTCCGCCGACATGGTCGGGGCCACGATGCAGCTCACCGCCGACGACGTGCAGGGCCTGGTCATCCCCGGCTGCGGGCACTGGGTCGCCGAGCAGGCGCCCGAGGAGCTGCTGGCGGCGCTGACCGCGTTCCTGACCCCGTACCGGGACGGGCGCTGACCGCGGCGCACGACCCCGGGCCGCGTGCTGCCGGCGCGTCTACCCCCTGTGACGACAATCCTTTCTCGCCCGGATAGGCCCCGATCCTCGACCCATCCACCTAGCGCACCCGCTCGAACACAAGCGTTTCGTCAAACCCTCCTACCGCAAGGTCTTGGGTTGACAGGCCTACTGGAGGGTGTCATCGGCGGCGGCTAGGAGCCGACGAGCCGAGGCTTCATCGGAGGGGGAGACCAGCACTTGGACACCCTCTATCTGCATCTGCGGGTACTGTCCTCCGGCATCATCTGCCGACACAGTTGCTCTCAAGCCGTGACTGCGCAGCATGCCGACGATCAGCTCCGCCTCTGTGCGGCTGGCAACGACCGCCACAGACACAGTCGCGCCGTCCACGATCTCAACTCCTCTGCTCCTGTTACTGCCTGTAGGCCGCTACTGGCA
>DASYTV010000329.1:0-19585 GCA_036001885.1 Actinomycetes bacterium | reverse complement strand
CCCATCCGTACCACACCCATCGCGCCGGCGGCCTTCAGCTTGGCCTCGTCCACCAGTGATGCGTCCTCGACCTCGGCCCGCAGCCGCGTGATGCAGGGCTCAATCTCGATGATGTTGTCCGCCCCGCCGAGCCCCGCGATGATCTGCTCCGCCTTGCTGGCCATCGTGCTACTCCATCTCCGGGTCCCCCGCACTCGCCCGAGCGCCAGTTGCCCCGTGTCCCTTGACACCGCCGACTGACGCTGGTCTAGTCCGGTTCTGCTCGGCCTCCGTCCGGGCGTAGCGGCGCTGCTGCTCGGCCGCCGGTCTTTCAGCGGCGGCGTACCGATCGAGCACGTCGTCGCAACCTATCGGAGCGACCCTTACCAGCTACGCATCGCCCTCGGCGTCCCCCTCATCCATCCCGAATCGGAAGAGACATATGAGCTCCACCTCAGCAACGTCGGCGACCTACGCCGGAGGCGGCGGCGTGTTCGGCACCCTGTCGCGCATCGGCCGCAGCTTGATGCTGCCGATCGCCGTCTTGCCCGCAGCCGCGCTTCTGCTGCGGTTCGGCCAAGACGACCTGCTCGGCAAGGACGGCCGGATCGCCGATCTGACCGACGTCGCAGGTGTCAACGTGGCCGCATTGCTGGCCTCGGCAGGAAGCATCATCTTCGCCAACCTGCCGCTGCTCTTCGCGGTGGGCATTGCAATCGGCTTCGGCCGGCGATCAGACGGTTCGACGGCGCTCGCCGCCGTCGTCGGCTGGCTGGTCTTCAACGAGGTCTTCAACGGCATGGTCGCGGACAACCCGATCCGTATCCTGCCCAACGGAACCCCGGTCCTTCCGACCATGGGGGTGCTGTCCGGCATCCTTATCGGCATCGTCACCGCCCTGCTCTACAACCGGTTCTATCGGATCAAGTTGCCGCCCTATCTGGCCTTCTTCGGTGGCCGCAGGTTCGTACCGATCATCACAGCGCTGGCGGGCTTCGTTCTCGGGGTCTTCGTGGGCGCGATCTGGCCGCCGATCGGCGACGCGATCAATGGCTTCGGCGACTGGCTCGTCGACCAAGGCGGAGTGGGAGCGGGGATTTACGGGACGGCTAACCGTCTGCTGATCCCGTTCGGACTGCACAACATCATCAACCCGATCATGTGGTTCGTGGTCGGCGGGTACACGCCACCCGGTGGCGAGCCGGTCTTCGGAGACCTGAACCGTTACTTCGCCGGCGACCCGAACGCCGGTCTCTTCATGGCCGGCTTCTTCCCGGTCATGATGTTCGGGCTGCCCGCAGCTGCCCTGGCGATCACGCAGTGTGCGCGTCCGGAGCGGCGCAAGGTCGTCGGCGGCATCATGCTGTCCGCGGCGTTCTGCTCATTCCTGACCGGCGTGACAGAGCCGATCGAGTTCGCCTTCATCTTCGTCGCGCCGCTGCTCTTCGGCATCCATGCGATCTTGACGGGCATCTCGATGTGGCTAGCCGATCTGCTCAACATCCATATCGGCTTCGGCTTCTCCGCGAGCTTCATCGACTTCATGCTCAACTTCGGGAAGAGCAATACCCACAACCCGTGGCTGGTGTGGGTGGTGGGCGCGGTGTACGCGGTCGTCTACTACGTGATCTTCCGGTGGGCCATCATCAAGTTCAACATCCCGACGATGGGCCGCGAGCCGGAGGAGGAGGTCCCAGCCGATCAGCAGGCCCACGACGACCGGGTCGCGGTGGGCACCGAACCGGCACGACTAGGCGAGGAGCCGCCGACCGCACCAGCGACCCCGTAGCCCGACCGGCTGGGAATCGCACCGGAGGTCGGACGCGGCGTCCACGTGCTCCCCTCCGCAGGCGGGGACACGCTCAGCGCAGCGGAGTACCGAAGCGGGCTTCGAGTTCGGCGACCGTTTCGTCATACGACGTGTGCAGCACGCCGACGATCCCCACGTCGACCGCGCCTTGGATGTTGAAGGGCAGATCGTCCACGAAGACCGCCTCGGCCGGCTCGACGCCGAGCAGGTCGAGGGTGTAGTGGAAGATCTCCGGCTCGGGCTTGCGCATGCCGACCTCACCCGAGATGACCACCACATCGAAGAGGTCATCCCAGCCGTCACGGGGGTAGTCGCTGGTCCCCCATGAGTTGGACAGCAGCGCCGTCTTGATGCCGGCCTTACGCGCCCTGCGAACCACCTTCTGCATGTCGGGTGCGTGCTGGAAGCCTTCGAACATCCGCTTGAGCAATCCCTTGGCCGGGACCCGATGGCCGTCCCGGGTCCGCAGCCGCGCCGCAAGTTCCGCCTCGAAGTGCGGCACCTCGATCTCCCCGCGCTCAAGAGCGATCACGGGATTCCGTCGGGCGAGCTCCTCACCAGGCTCACCGAACCACTCCCGCATCACCTGGCCGAAGTCATCCAGGTCCACATCATCGGCGTCCGCCCAGGCCGACATGGTGGACTCCAGCGGCGTGGTGAGGACACCACCCCAGTCCACAATCAGGGCCTTCGGTCGTCGGTCTGCCGCGAAGCTCACGAGAGTCGATCGTAAGTGCTGGTCTGGGGGACCACCTGGTATCCCGGCGTGCCTTCCCGTCGTGCGCCAGCAATCAGGCTCTTCATGGGACTCCGCCCTCGGCCGTACCTGGAGTACGCCGCAGAGTCCGGCACGGGGGGAGAAGATACCCCACGAGGTGAGGGTGATCGCAGGCGATCGTGCAGTGCGGCAGAGGATCGCCTTGCGGCTATTTCAGTGACGGGTGGGCGGACGGTTACGTACGTCCGCGGCGGCCAAGGCCCTGGCGCGTGGATCGAAACCGGCGTCGCCGTCGTACTCCGGTGTCCGTATCCACCAGGCGCGCGGCGAGATCCCGTAGCGCAGTACGTGCAGGGGATGAGGGTGAGGCCTCACCCAACGGCCTGGCGGCCGCGGACGCGGTGTCTAAGGCATCACGGTCGTACGGAATGAAGGCATCGGGGCGGGTGCCCGCATGCTTAGACACGAGGTCGGCGATCTGCCGGCGTGCATTGAGGCCGACCGTGGATCTCCGCACCCTGTTCACCACCACACGTACCGTCGACGTCGGCGCCAGATCGCGTAGATCGTCCAATGCCTGAAGGAGTCTGATCATCCCGACCGGATCAGCCGATCCAACGACGAGGACAACATCAGCACATTCGAGTGTCGTCAGAGTGGCGCCGTTGCGGCGGGTCGCTGAGGTGTCGAACACAAGGTCCTCGTCTTGCTCAGTGCAGAAGCCAGTGTCGACGACCGTCACGGTGCAGAGCTCGCGGCAGAGCGCCCAAACGTCCTCGAGCGCCGATGGCCGCAGCTGGGCCCATCGATCCGCAAGGAGGATGCCGGTCAGGACGCCCAGGTGGGGTCCGATCGTGCGGGCGGTGTCGGCCAGCTGACCGAGATCGAGCATCCCATTGCCGGCCAGTCGCGAGACAGTGACCAGACCAGGAACCTCGACGAGCGTGCCCAGCATTGGGCCCACCGCGCCGCCATAGGTGTCTGCGTCAGCCAGCATCGTTTCCACTCCGGCACGCGCCAGCTCGCTCGCCACGCCAATAGCGATGGTGGTGCGGCCGGGGGCGCCGGTGGGACCCCACACCGCGATGAGGCGACCTCTGGGTCGCTCTGGACCGGCCTCGCCGTCCGTACCTAGTCCTGATGTCCCGCTGGCTTCGGTCTCCTCATCCGCCGCGGGCGTCGGCGCCGGATCCCCGCGTCGATCGGCACCGAGGCGGCCGACCGCCTGTACCACGGTCGCCACGGTGTCCCCTGGCGGGGCATCCGCGCTCACGATGTGTGCGATTCCCAGCGACCTTGCGATCTCCTCATCGATACCCGAGCCGGGTGTCGCCACGGCGACGACAGCGACTCCACTGTCGGCAAGCCGCCGAAGGGCCTCTCTGTCGAGGCGCCGTTGGTCGGGCCAGATCAGGGCGGCGGCGGCCGCGGCGGTGGCGCCAGCAGCCAATAAGTCGGCGAGATCAACGCAGCGCCGCAAGACGGTCAAGCCACTCGTCGTACCGTTCAGCGCCGCGATGAACTGCGACTCCCAGGGCGCGCCGGTCACTGCCACGAGTACCGGCACCGGGGTCATGGATGTGTACCGCCCGCCACCCGGACAAGGTCGATCGGCCCCGATTGGGCCGCCGTGACGAGGCTGTGCGCGCTACCCCCTGCCACTGAGAGCTCGACGCCAACGTCACCGCTCCCGACATCGAAACCGTTGCGGCCGGCCTTGCTCACCGCCGACACCGTCACCGCTGACGCGACCAACCTCGACTCCGGTTCGGCACCAGTCGCGTCTGGCTTGGGAGTGACGTAGACGTCGACAACCTCACCTGCCTGCAGATCCTCAGGGAGGTGATATCGCTGGACGGGAAGCGTGACGAACCGCCGATTGTCACCGGTGACACCGGGCCTGGCAACCGCGCCGGCAGGCAAGAGCTCCCCCGCACGGACCGGCCGGGTAAGGATGTAGCCCGCTGGATGTGCCGCCCGGGCATCGAGGTATCTGGCCGGAAGATCGCCGGCTAGATGCACCTTTACTGCGTGCAGCTGCTCGTCGGTCAAGCGGACGCCGGCGGATAAGTCTGTGGTGACCGCCCATACCGACTGTGTGTCGTCAGCCGCAGCCACCACTCGCGTCCCTATCGCGACCGAGCCCAGCACCAGTGCCACGCCGCCGAATAATCGAACGTCGACCCAGCGCGGGGTGGTCAGCCGGCGGGCGGCAGGCGATGGCGGGCCGGACATAGCGCGATCATGCCGCTTGGAGGAACCTGCCGCAGCCGAAATCAACAGCTGGCATCGACCTGGGGATAACGCCGGCAAAAGGAGTCATCCGATGCCAAACTCAGTCCATGCCCGAGCCGCGGTTTCTCACGCTGGCCGATGTGGCAGAGGTGCTCAGCACCTCATCGTCCCAGGTCTACGCGCTGGTCAGGTCTGGGGAGCTGCCCGCGATCAAGCTGGGCGGGCGCGGGCAGTGGCGGGTGGAACGGACCGTACTCGAAGAGTTCATCACCCGGATGTACGCTCAGACTCGCGAGCACATTTCCAGCCACCCCTTCGGCAGGGACAGCTTCGACGACTGACAGGTCGCGGGCGCACTCCGTTGAACTGCAGGAACTCGTACCTAAGGCTGGGTGCAAAAAGCGACAAAGGCCGGGAGCGGTATGGAACTGCCGGTGATCTGTACAAGTTTCTGTCCGCCCTTGGTGCTCATCGCGGTCGGGGCTTGAGGTCTCGTCACCGATCGGATTGCGGACGTACCACGGCGACGGCGTGGAAGGGGATTACCCGGACTCTGCGGAGCTCTGGCTCTCGCCGTGGCACTCCCCGCTCACGCTCTGCGAGGTCAAGGTGATCGATCCCGACCCTGTCGACATTGCCTGCAAGCACACCTCCGCTACGAAGCGTGAGGGCGACGGCTCTACGGTCCCGGGAGAGCCCGCGCAGGACGTGGCCTAGGCCAAGCCGGATCTGCGCATGGGCAGCTGCGGGATCCTCAGCGCGAGCAGAGACTTCGCCTGTCACTGATGTCACCGCCGGAAGACACACCACCGTCTCCGCCCTTGTGCCGGCGCGGAGAAGCAGCCAATCGACGCCGACGCGATCGATCTGCCCAACCACCGGCTCGCTGGAGCCGCTGACAGAGACCGCCACCGTCCCGCCGAGGGACGCGCGCAGCCGGTCGACCAGCCGTATCCGTGACTGCTCGACCCAGGTTCGCTCCGCAACGTCGGCCTCGAGCGCGGCAGACCCAAGCTCGTCGAACTGGGCCTCCAAGTCGGCGAAGAGCTCGTCCCAGTGCATCGATCCTCCCTCGCGCCAAGCCAGGAGACCGTATCGCGACGGGCTCCGTCTTCTGACCCTGTGGACAAGGTTCTGCGGTCTTGACCAGAGCATCGGAGGTGAGTAAAAGGAAACGCAAGCAAACGCACGCTACCAATGACAACGAAGGGTTATCCGATGGTCCGACGGCGAATGGGCGGTCCTAGGGCGGCCATGTCCGTCGCCGGGTTGCCGGCCGCATCGGTGGCGGCCGTGGCTGTCCTCGCGTGGGCAACACGGTGGGTCCTGATGGACTCAACCGGCGAGGACGGCTTCGACGTCTGGGTGGGGCGAGTGGCCGCGTGTGGGGCCTGGCTCGCCGTTCTGTGGCTCGTGGTCGGCTTCGCCATCGCCGTCGTCGCCTCCGTGCGCAGGTCAGCGGGAGACTTCTGGGATCGCCTCGCGACGCGTGTCGCGCCGGCAGGTGTTCGGCGCGCCGCGCATGTCGCCGCTGGGACTGTCCTGATGTCCGGCACTGTGGCGGCCACCGCAGTGCCCGCTGTCGCCGGCTCCTTATCGCCGCCGACGCCAGCGGTGTCGGAGCTACCCGACCTCGATCGGCCGTTCTTACCGGGCGCGGCAGCTCCGACCAGCGTCGGATCACCTGCCGTCGGGCCGGCTACCGGTGGGTTAGAAGCGCTGCCAAGCGACCCAGGACCAGGCGAATTAGAAGCAAGCCCAGCGGTGACGCGCCCGCCAGTGCCAAGCGCACCGACGGCCGGAGAGGTAGCCACGGTTGTGCCGACGCGGGAATGTTCAGGGCGGACTGATCCATCGTCCAATGAGTCAGTTGCAGCCGGAATGTCGACAGCGACCGGACGCTCATCAGAACCCCTGGCAGGCCAGCCACCGTTGCAGGGCCCACATCCGGCAACGACAGAGGAGCATCCGATGCTCCGTGTCGTCACGGTGGCCGCCGGGGACACGCTGTGGGACATCGCAGGCGTGCAGCTGGGCCCGGTCGCCACCAGCGCCGACATAGCCGCCGAGTGGCCCCGCTGGTTTGTCGCGAATCGTCAGGTCATCGGGGATGACCCGGATCTGATCTATCCCGGCGAGCGGCTCGCACCGCCGCCCTAGCACCCGCTCGCCTCGAGCCTCGCCCCGAGAGCTCACTGCTCCCCCGAGAGGACTGCCATGCCGCCGCCTTCGCCGATCACCCGGCCCCGCCGGTTACCTGTACGCCCGACCGAACCGCCCTACGATGACGAGCGAAGCGACCGGGCCTCCTATGCCTGGCGGGACTTATCCAAGGTCCCCGCTGACCAGCCCGCGCTACCGCTGATCTTCCCGCCAAGACGTCCCCGGCCGGCGCTGCGCTCAATTGCCGCGCCCGCGGCGCAGCCGGCGGACGCGGATGGGCTGGCCGAGGTTGGGCTGGCGCCGGCCTGGCGCTCGACACCGCGAGCCGAGCTCTGCGATCCCGTCCCCTGGTCGCGCCAACTCGCCCGTGGCATCGCTGAGGTTCTCGTTGGTACCCGACCTGCGCGACAGCTCTCCGCTTGGCTGACCGAGGACTCGCACGCGACACTCCGCCGCGGTGCGTGGCGGCGCCGGGTGCGAGCTCGCGTCGAGAGCGGCCGCACGGACCCCACACGGGCTGGCACACCGCGCAGAAGCAGCCGCATTGTGGTCCGCTCCGTCCACCTCAGCGAACCCAGGGACGGGGTCGCCGAGATCAGCGCCCATCTCTGGATTGACGGCCGGGGTACCGCGGTCGCGCTGCGGGCAGAAGGGCGCGATGGCCGCTGGATCTGCACGGCGATCGACATCGGCTGACCGACAATTGGCCTATTAGGCACGCCCCAGCCCGGCCGGTGCTGCAGGCCAACCGGTGCTGCCGCAAGTGGACTGGTAATGCGCTGGTCGCCGCCGGGGAGGGGCGGAGGTTCGTGGTGCAGCCGCTGAACCTACTTGGCGGGCGCACCGTGGCAGCGCTTGAACTTGCGACCGGAGCCGCACGGGCAGGGTGCGTTCTTCGGTACCTGTCCCCACTCGGGATGGTCGGCGGCAGTGGTCGCCTCGACCACCGTGCCCGACCGCCGGGCTGCGCGGGTTTCCGTCGCGTTGTCACCGGCGCCGTCGACGGTCGGCGCCGAGTACTCGAGGCGGGCTGGGCGCTTCGGCTGGGTCAGCCCCTTGGCGACGAGGCTGGGCGACCGGGCCGCCGTGCCGGCGCCGGCCAGCGCCGGCGCGGCTGACCGGGCTCCGGCTGGCGCTGCTCCAGCCGGTGCACCTCCAGCCGTCCGGGCGGGCTGAGCAGCCGCGCCCGCGCCGTCGGCGTGTGCCGCGGCGGCCGCCTCAGCGCTTGGTGCCGCAGCCGCGGCCTGGGTCGCTGATGCCTCATCGGTGACGGGCGCGCCATCGGCGGCCGAAGCTTCCTGCTCGACCTGGACCTCCAGGTTGAACAGATAGGCGACCGACTCCTCCTTGATCGCATCCATCATGGCGCCGAAGAGGTCGAAGCCCTCCCGCTGGTATTCGACGAGCGGATCGCGCTGGGCGTACGCCCGCAGCTGAATGCCCTCCTGCAGGTAGTCCATCTCGTACAGGTGCTCGCGCCACTTGCGGTCGAGCACCGAGAGGATGACTCGCCGCTCGAGCTCGCGCATGACCTCGGATCCGAGCTCTGCCTCGCGCCGCGCGTACTGGTCATGCGCATCGGCAGTGACCTCGGCGGTCAGGAAGTCGGGGGTCAGGCCCTCCCGAGCCCCGCCGGACGCCTCGATGATCTCGTCGACGGTCAGCGAGATTGGGTAGAGCTGCCGCAGGGCGTTCCACAGCTGGTCAAGATCCCACTCTTCAGGGAACCCCGTCGAGGTCGCGGCTTGGACATAGGCCGCGATGGTGTCGTCGATGAACGGGCCGATCTGCTCGTGCATGTCCTCGCCGTGCAGCACCCGTCGCCGCTCTGCGTAAATCACCTGGCGCTGGCGGTTAAGCACCTCGTCGTACTTCAGAATGTTCTTGCGGATCTCGAAATGCTGCTGCTCGAGCTGGGTTTGCGCGGACCTGATCGCATTGCTGACCATCCTGGACTCGATCGGCAGATCCTCCGGCACGTTCGCCATCGTGAGGACGCGCTCGACTAGCGCCGCCTTGAACAGGCGCATCAGGTCGTCACCGAGGGAGAGATAGAACCTAGACTCGCCCGGGTCGCCCTGCCGGCCCGATCGGCCACGCAGCTGGTTGTCGATGCGACGCGACTCGTGGCGTTCGGTGCCGAGCACGTAGAGGCCGCCGACCCCGACCACGTCCTCGTGCTCGGCCTGGACCTGCTCCTGCAGCTTGGCGAGCGTCTCCGGCCAGGCCTTCTCGTACTCCTCCGGTGTCTCGGCCGGGTCGAGGTCACGCCGCTTGAGCTCCTGCATGGCCATGAACTCTGGGTTACCGCCGAGCATGATGTCGGTTCCACGGCCGGCCATGTTGGTGGCGACCGTCACCGCGCCACTGCGGCCTGCCTCGGCGACGATCGCCGCCTCGCGCTCGTGCTGCTTCGCGTTGAGCACCTCGTGGCGTACACCGCGCTTCTTCAGCAGGCCGGAGAGGTATTCCGACTTCTCCACGCTCGTTGTCCCGACGAGGATCGGCTGGCCCTTCTCACTCCTGGCGACGATGTCCTCGACCACCGCGTCGAACTTCGCCGGCTCGCTCTTGTAGACCAGGTCCGACTGGTCGATTCGGATCATCGGCATGTTGGTCGGGATGGGTACGACGCCGAGCTTGTAGATCTTGTCGAACTCGGCGGCCTCCGTCATGGCGGTACCCGTCATGCCGGCGAGCTTGTCGTACATCCGGAAGTAGTTCTGCAAGGTGATCGTGGCAAGCGTCTGATTCTCGTCCTTGATCTGCACGCCTTCCTTGGCCTCGATGGCCTGGTGCATGCCCTCGTTGTAGCGACGCCCGTGCAGGATTCGGCCAGTGTGCTCGTCGACGATCAGGACCTCGCCGTCGAGGATCACATAGTCCTTGTCCAGCTTGTACAGCTCCTTGGCCTTGATCGCGTTGTTGAGATAGCCAACGAGCGGCGTATTCACCGACTCGTACAGGTTGTCGATGCCAAGCCAGTCCTCGACCTTCTCGATGCCAGGCTCGAGCACGCCGACGGTCCGCTTCTTCTCGTCGACCTCATAGTCGGACTCCCGGTTAAGCCGCCGGGCAAGCGTGGCGAAATCGGTGTACCACTTGGTCGCCTGATCGGCAGGGCCGGAAATGATCAGGGGTGTTCTGGCCTCGTCGATCAGGATCGAGTCGACCTCGTCGACGATGGCGTAGCTGTGCCCGCGCTGGACCAGCTCGTCCGCGCTCCACGCCATGTTGTCGCGAAGGTAGTCGAAACCGAACTCGTTGTTCGTGCCGTACGTGATGTCGCAGGCGTACTGCTTTCGCCGCTCCGCGGGCGGCATCTGCGCCAGAATCACGCCGACGGAAAGCCCGAGGAAGCGGTAGATCCGGCCCATCCATTCGGAGTCGCGCTCGGCGAGGTAGTCGTTGACCGTGACCTGGTGCACGCCGGTGCCGGTCAGCGCGTTGAGATAGGCCGGGAGCGTCGCGACCAGCGTCTTTCCCTCACCGGTCTTCATCTCCGCGATGTTGCCCAGGTGGAGCGCCGCACCGCCCATGATCTGGACGTCGTAATGACGCTGGCCGAGGGTTCGCTTGGCCGCCTCCCTGACCGTCGCGAACGCCTCGGGAAGAATCTCATCCAGGATCCGCACACCGTCGGCGAGCTCTTTCCGATACTGCTCGGTGAGCGCGCGCAGCTCGCCGTCGGACATTGCGACGAAGTCGTCCTCGATCGCGTTGACCTGTTCGGCGATGTTGTGCAGCTTGCGCAGGATCCGGCCCTCGCCGGCGCGCATGATCTTGTCGAGGAGAACAGGCACTCTGGTCGGGCTCCTTGCCGAGTTGTCCGGTCGCGCTGGGCGTAGCCCGCGTCGCACGCACCGTTTTCCATTTCCGCTCGCTCCGCCCATGCAGGGCGGGCCAGCGCCGATCTACCCGTGGGTCGCTCGTTAGGCCATGGTACGTGGTAGCCACCGGTTGTAACGGATCGTGTGCTGCCCTCGTTCCTGTCCGTTCACGTGAGGGCAGGCCCGCTCACCGGCGCGACTGTCGTCGAGCTCGCAAGGCATGGGCAGGGGAGGTTGGATAGCCGTCATGGAGGAAGTGGAGCTCTGCGACGCTCGGCTCTACCTGCGCCCTCCGCGGCTGGGCGACGCCGGACAGATCTACGACGCCTGCCAGGATGCCGAGATCCAGCGCTGGACGACCGTCCCGTCGCCGTACAGCCGCGCTGACGCGGAGATGTTCGCCACGGAGCTTGTCCCGACCCGCTGGTCAACCGGACATAGCGCCATCTTCGGGGTATTCGATCGAGGCGGCGACCGCCTGCTGGCCATGATCGGGCTGCATGACATCGAGGAGCGCGAAGCCGCCCAGGGTGGCCGAGCCGAGCTCGGCTACTGGTGCGCGCCGTGGGCACGAGGCAAGGGCGTCGTCACGGACGCGGGTGGGCTGGTTTGTCGATGGGCGTTCGACGAGCTGGGGCTTGCCAGGATCGACTGGTACGCAGCGGTCGGCAACCATCCATCGCGCCGAGTTGCGGAGAAGATCGGGTTCACCATCGAGGGCACCCAGCGACTGCGCATCGTCCAGCGGGGTGAGCGGCAGGATGCCTGGGCCGGCGGGCTCCTCCGGGAGGATCTGCGATGACACGGCCGGATCAAACCGCGCCGGTGGCTGCGCACCGCAGCCTTGATCTCCCCGCCGAACCTATCGAGATCGCGGCGGGGTGGCTGCAGCTCCGCCCGTGGGAGATCGGGCTGGCTCCGCGCCTCGCCGAGTTGGTTGCCGATCCCGTCGAGCGACAGTGGAGCCCGGTCCCGCTTGAAGGCGATCCGCTCTCTCATGCGGAGAACAAGATCGGCAGCGCTGCTGAGCGATGGCGCACCCGCAAACAGTTCAGCCTCGCGGTGCAGGACGCCACCAGCGGTGACCTGCTCGGGGAAATCCAGCTCAACCTCATTGACGACATGATGGGCAGTGCCCTCGCGGGGTATTCCACCCTGCCGCACGCGCGAGGGCGCGGGGTCGCATCGGCGGCTCTCGGCGCCATCTGCCGATGGGCGTTCGAAGCTGCCGGCTTCCATCGGATCGAGCTCAGTCATGCCGTCGAGAACACGCCATCCTGCCGCGTCGCGGTCAAGGCTGGCTTCCCCGCCGAGGGCATCATGCTCTCCTACCTGCCCAAGCCCAGCGGCGGCTGGTGGGATGTCGAGCTACACGCTGCGATCAACCCGGCCGATTGAGCTGGGCGGATTGCACCACTGGCGGAAGAGCTGCGAGGGGCAGGGCCACCCTGTCTCACGATCGAGGGTGGCCCGCCCCTCGCGTCTCCGCTACTGCGCGAGCGCTTGGAGCTCGGCCACTCGCATGGTTAGCGCCTGCGGACTCCCGGTCGCGCAGTCGGTGTCAGCGCGCGGGTCGGAGTCTTGCTCACTCGCGTAGCCGGTGCACTTGTTGGTCATCGCTTACCAGCGACCTGACTGCCGAGTGAGGCCCAGTCTGACGGCTAGACCGGGAGCTTGCCGTGACCTTGCTGATCGCGTACGGGCGTCGCGGGCCGGTCATCCTGACTCGACGTCTCCTGGGCCGCTTCGCCGACCGGCCCCCGTTCAAGCGCCAGGACCTGGCGGTCGGGGCCGACGCTGGCCTGGGCCTTCCTGCATACCCATCGCTGACCGTCACTTGCCGTGAGAACGTAGCCGTCGCGAACCGGACCCTTGCTCACCAGCCGGGCCGCCATCCCATAGAGGTGCGACGCGACCTCGGCGGGCGCCAGCCCTACGAAGATGCATTCGATGTCCGGCAGTCCGAGCACATCAAGCCCCCGGGTATCCATTAGTGCGCGCCCGTCCCGGTCGCCGGAGAAGGTGAAATAGCGAACGTTGAAGGGAAGCGTCTGGGCGGCGATGCCGTCGACCGGATCGATGATCTTCTGCGCCGGACGCCAATCGATGGCCAGCGGTGGCGCCACCCCGGCAACAGCGCGAACGGCCTCCGCGACGAAACGCAGCCGATCGGCGGGCGCGAGCGTGCGCGCAAAGAAGTCACCGACAACGAGGCTGCGACGAGCCCGGGAGACCATGATCTGTGCATTGGGCCAGTCCCAGGTGTGCTCCAGAGAAGATGCGGCGAGGGCCGGATCGTAGGAGCCGTCGGTGGGTGTCAGCACGATCTGGGCGCTCGTCTCCACCTCGCCGTAGCGAACGAGCACGTCGTGAGCGACGAAGGCCAGGCTGGCCGCGGTGCCGTCGATTCGGTCGACAGCACCGAGGCGTGCGCGCAATGCTCCCAGCAGCCGGGCCGCGTCGACAGCGGGCTCCTCGGCATAGAGAAGCTCGACAGAGTAGACCCCAGCAGCGCTGCCCATGACCTTCCCCTCGGTCGGTCGTGCCCGGTCTTAAGGGGATGCAGACACCCCACCTTAGTCGCGCGTTTAGGTCGCGTGGCCTCGTTCGCGCGAGCGCGCGCGGGCGAGATTGTCGGTGGTTCCACATAGGCTCGCACTCATGCGGCGGTCCAAGATCAGCCCCGCCAGCGCACTCGGCGGTGTCGGCAGCTCCAGGGGCTCCCGCGACTTGTCGAGTCGATCCGCTGCAGTCCTCTCCGCTGACGAGGCACGCCGACTTGCACTGCGTGCACAGGGATTGGTTGGTGCGCCAAACCGCCGCGCCGGCGTCACGGGAGTGCTTCGTCAGCTGGGAGCGGTCCAGCTCGACACGATCTCCGTGCTGGCTCGCTCGCATGAGCTCGTCGCCTACTCGCGGCTTGGGCCGGTCGGCCGACCTGCGGTCGAGGCGTCCTATTGGAGCGCCAAGAGGCCAAGCACGGCTTTCGAATTCTGGGCGCACGCCGCCTGCGTGCTGCCCATGGAGGAGTGGCCCTGGTTTGCCTTCCGCAGGCGCCACCACCGCCAACGCGGCTGGCGCGGGTGGGGCGGCGTACCAGAGGTTCCCACGGCCGCGGTGGAAAAGATCCAGACCCAACTTCGCGACGAGGGCCCGCTGACCGCCACCGATCTAGGCGGCGCAAAACGTGGCGGACCCTGGTGGGACTGGTCGGAGGTGAAGGTCGCGGTCGAGTGGCTGCTCGATATCGGCGACGTCGTCTGCGTGGAGCGCCGTGGCTGGCGCCGGGTGTACGACCTGGCAGAGCGGGCAGTGCCCGCCGAGCTGCTTGACCTCGACCCGAGCGACGAGGAGTGCCTGGCCCGCCTGGTCGGACTCGCCGGCCGATCGATGGGCGTCGCCACCGTCGCCGACCTGGCCGACTACTACCGCCTCCGGCAGGACCAGGTGGTGACCGTCCTTGACTCGTCGGGTCTCGTCCCCGTCGAGGTAAAAGGCTGGGGAAGCAGCCCGAACGGCTCGAGCCGGGGCGGCACGGTACGCCGGACCGCCACCGCGCCAGCATGGGCCCACCCCGAGTCGCTCGCCGCTCCAGCACGCGGGCACCACCGTACGACCCTGCTCTCGCCGTTCGACTCGCTCATCTGGGAACGCCGCAGGACAGCGCGCATCTTCGGCTGGGCACAGGGGATCGAGGCGTACAAGCCCGCCACCCAGCGCGAACACGGTTATTTCGTGATGCCACTTCTCGCCGGAGGCAAGCTGCTGGGGCGGGTCGATCCCAAGCGGGAGGGCCGCACCCTGGTCGCCAAGCAGCTCTCGGTTGAGACGCCGCAGGCGGTCGAGGCCATGGCTCGAGCGCTACGGGAAGCAGCCGAATGGGTCGGCTGTGACGGCGTCGCAGTCGAGCGCGTCACCCCGCTCGATCTCGCCGTGCGACTACACAGCGCGCTCGCGGCCGTGACTTGAGGCCGCAGGTCGCGGGTCAATGCAGCCAGGGTCCTGCGGTCATGGGCCACGGCCCTTGATCACTGGCCGTTGGAGGCGGATTTCGACTCGTAAGCGCCAGTAATCATGACGGAAACGTGGCCGTGTGCCGCTGGGGCAGACTAGCCCGCGGCAGGGATGTCGAGGATCTTCTCCCGAACCGCATACATGACCGCCTCCATCCGGGAGTGCAGCTGCAGCTTCTCCAGGATGTTGCGGATGTGGTTCTTCACGGTGTTTTCGCTGATGAACAGCTTGGCGCCGATTTCGCGGTTGTTCATGCCGCGAGCGACCAGCTTGAGCACGTCGAGTTCACGGTCGGTCAAACGAGGGGCCGGGATCTGGCGGCTGTCATCCGACTTCTTGATCATTGAGGCGAACTCGCTGAGCAGCTTCGAGGCCATCGCTGGACTGATCAGCGACTGGCCGCCGGCCACCGCGCGGATCGCGGCCGACACCTCGTCGATGGAGATCTCCTTGAGCAGGTAGCCACTGGCTCCGGCCTTGACCGCGTCGTACAGATCCGCCTCGTCGTCGCTGATCGTCAACATGATGATGCGGGTGGTGGGGACGACCTCCTTGATGGCGGCACATGCCTCGATGCCACTGCGGCGGGGCATTCGGACATCGAGCAGAACGATGTCGGGCAGAAGGTCGGCGGCCTTCGCCACGGCCTCGGCGCCATCGCCCGCCTCGCCCACCAATGCGATGTCCGGTTCCTGCCCGAGCACCATGTCGAGGCCGCGCCGGAAGAGGACATGGTCATCGACGACGAGCACCCTGATGGGCTCTCCGCCGCCCGTCGCGCCAGGGCTTGCCGCCGCACCGGACCGTAGGTCGGACTCCATGCTCAGGGCAGTCGGCGCACTGCCGACTAGTCCTAACACCGATGGTTCCTTCACCGACTACGGCCCCTGAGTGTGAGTGATCTCCGGCTGGTCGAGCACGCTGCGGCGGGCGCCGGCGTCCTCAACGCTCTGGGCATCATCGCACGACAGGCTAGTGGCGTGACGAATCCCGCGACGCAGCGTCAGGCGCCGAGCATGCCGACGTCCAGCCGGATCACGCCGTAGTCATAGCCTCTGCGCCGGTAGACGACGCTCGGAAGCTTCGTGTCGGAGTCCACGAAAAGGTAGAAGTCGTGCCCGACGAGTTCCATCTCGTACAAGGCTTGGTCGAGACCCATCGGATTCGCCTGGTGCAGCTTCTCCCGTACGACCAGCGGTCCCTCCCCCTCGACCTCGATCGGCCCAGCCTGTTTGGGCTGCGGCGGCGCGGGCTCCGGGGCTTGCTCGACGTCCACACGCTCGGCGGTCCCGTTCCTCCCGGAGAGCGACGCCATCGAGGTGGATGCCGACGCCGGGGTGTGCCGACCGCGATGGCTGCGGCGGCGATCTGCGGCGCGGCGCAGGCGCATCTCCATCTTCGCGAAGGCAAGGTCGAGCGCAGCATAAGGATCATCGGCGGAGGCTTCGGCGCGAATGACCGGACCACGGGAGCGGCAGGTGATCTCGATCCGATCCCTCGTCTGCGATTGACGACGGTTGCGCTCCTTTGAGACCTCCACGTCGAAGGTGATGACCTTCCCGTCGAGTTTCCCGAGCTTGGCCAGCTTCTCGGCCGCGTGCTGGCGGAACCTCTCGGGGACCTCCGTGTGCCGCCCCTTCACGACGATGTCCACGCAAACCTCCTCGGTCTCCCGTGTGACGACACCCGCCCGGCCGACCTGGTCTTCGACCCCACATCCGCCTGCTGAGGGTCTCGCAGCGCTTCCGCCACTACCCCCCTTCTCCCGGGACGGAGGACATCCGGACCTCCGGCGGGGCAGGACTTACCTCTAAGCCGCACCGTGATCGGTCGACGAAAAGTCGCCTTACGTGGGCCGCTTCGCCTGCGGCTGGCATCGGCTTGCCGGGTCGCACCGCGCCTCTCGGGCCGGTCGACCCGACGCAACCACGGACCCGGGCGGGTGCCATACCGAGACGCTAACCGCATCTCGGTAACTCGGGTAGGGGGTTCCTCACAGCTCCGGTAGGGCGTTTCTCACAGGAGTGGCGAACCTTGCGCCCGGGGCCCGGACCGCCTGGTCGCGCCGATCACAGCTGCGGCCACGGGCTCGGCGCCGGCCGCACGGAGACATCTTGCCGCCTCCGCGAGAGTCGCCCCGGTAGTGACGACATCATCGACCAGCAGCACCCTCCGGCCGTTGACGAGCGGCGCCAGCCGCTGGGATACGGCGAATGCACCGGCGAGGTTCTCGGTTCTAGCAGCAGCCGACAAAGCTGCCTGATCTCGGACAACCCGGGCATGATGCACGACGGGCAGCCGCAGTGCCGGGACTCCGACCCGGCGCAGCTCACGGGCGGTCGCCCGGGCAAGCGCGGCGGCCGGGTCGTGGCCGCGCGCCTTGACCGCCGCGCGGGCGGAGGGGACCGGAACCAGCAGGAGTTGCGTTGCCGGCCTCATCGGCGCGGGATCTGCGTGTGCATACCAGGCGACGCGGGCAGCCCGCGCCAGGGCGCAGCTGAGAACCGGTAGCAGGCCCCGCTGCCGGCGCTCCTTGTACGCGATGATCGCCGAACGGGTCGGTCCGTCGTAGTCCGCTGTCGCATACGGCGGCGGGAGCCCTTGCGGCGGCGGGCTCGGCCACGACAGTCGTGGCGGCGCGAGCAGCGACACCGCGCAACCCGCACAGAGTAGGGCACCGGCAGAGTGGCAACCTACGCACTCCTGCGGCAGAGCGAGGTCGAGCGCCGCCGCCCACAGTCCGGACGCGGCAGATACGAGGCCCCGGGCTGAGTGCCGCTGGCTCGCACACACGGGTTATAGGGTCTCCCGGCGAGCCGCGGTCACGAGGGCCTGTGGAAAGCGTGCCGCCACCAGGGTCTCCGGCGACCAATACGGGGAGAGCCCCGGAGGTCGCCCTGCTACATCGCGTCCACAGGTCAGAGCCTCCCCCGGCGAGCCGCCGTTGCGAGCCCTTGTGGAGAGCACCGCCACCCGAGTCTCCCGACGGCCAACGCCAGCCACCGGCAGGGGGTGCCGCTGCTGCCGCGCGTCTCCACGTCAGAGCGTCCTCCGGCGAGCCACCTGCGGAAGGCGCAGTCAGCCGGGGTAACGCGGCGCGGCGATGTTCTGGTCGACACGCTCCCAGGTGCCGCCACCGGATTGCGCCCAGAGCTCTTTCGGCCTGGTGCCGACCAGGATCGGCCTGTTCCGCGTCGCCGTTACCGATAGGGGATTCTCGACGGTGCCCTGCGGTGCCAGCTGGGAACCATCGACGCTGACCAGGTACGGCTGCAGCTGCCCGTTCTGCTGGGTCCCGAGGATGACCAGCTCCGCAGGTCCGCGCCAGGCAACGTCGGTCGCTTTGGAGAGTCCTGGCGCGAGTGACCGGAGGCCCGTCAGCACGCTACCTTCCACCGTGGCGATCTGGGCCTCCCTGCGACCCTGGGGATCCGTGGTGACGAGAGCGAGCCGGGTCCCGTCCTCGGACACCGCTATGGCCTGGACGGTCAGCGACCGATCAGCGATATCCGCTGCGGTGACTTCCTGCCAGCGCAGGTGCTGGTCGATGACGACGATCGCGGATCTGCCTCGGCGCTGGTCGATGACCCACAGCCGCCCGGCTCGGTCCCACGTCGGGGACTCGAGGTGGCGTGCGGGCATCTTCACTTGTGCCGGGTCGAGAGCGCCCTTCGCGATGTAGAGCTTTGGCTGGGTTTGGTCGTCGATACCGGCGATCGTTGCGGCGGTTCCCGGCCCACTGCCTGGCTGGACCGCGAAGTCGACTAGCTTGATCTGACTTCCGAGTCGGCCAGCGATCTTCTCCGGCGCCCTCGCGTCATCAGTGCCGATCGACGGAAGGGCGTAAAGCGCACCGTCCCGCAGTCCGTAGGCGTCCGGCTCTGGTGGCGGCGTGACGACCTTGTCGACCTCGAGATCGGTGAGCGGCGAGGCTTTGCCTTCCACTGTCACTGTGACCGAGCTGATCTGCAGCTGTGCCAGGGTCCTGACAAGCTGCGCCCCGAAGCGGTTCTGCTGATCCCGGGTCGCCAGCCCAGCGGGCTTGGAGAGATCGACGACTGCCTGGCCGCCGACGACGCGAACGCCTCGCTGGGTGAGCTTCACACCCGATGGGAAGGCAGGCTCCACCGCGGACGACAGCCAGTAGCTCGGCCCTTGGAGCAGTCCGCGGACCAGCAGGGTCGCCCGGTCCGCCCGCTTGGCGAGGTAAATCGGGTCGGGCACGAGGAACTTCGACGACGGGTCGAAGAAGTAGAGGTTGAGGGACTCGTACTCACGGTCGAAGTTGCTCTTCGAGATGAGCAGGAGCGCAAGCGGCCTGTCGATGCGGCGCTGACCCTTCACCTTAACGAGGTCGAAGGTGTAGTGCTTGGTAGCCTTGCCCGGGCTTGCGGGCGTGTAGGTACCGCGGCTGTCGATGGTGCCGGCCGGCTCGACTTCGAAGTCGATCTGCTCATCGCTATGCGATGTCACGGTCCTTGGCGGTGCCAGCTGGGGAGACCCGTCGTAGATCTGGATATCGTTCCCTGGCTGCCAGTCCTTCGGATCATCCGAGGCCAGGTACTTTCTGGCAGTCGCGAAGTCGGGCTGGCCGGCGAGTGCGGGCTCGACCGCCCCTGACGCGTCGAGGAACCCGCGGACGATCTGTTCCGCGCTCGCACCGTCGGCCGGCGGCTCGGGATAGAACTGAACATCTTGCTGGATGCCGGTGTCCGATCCCGCAGCCTGCTCGGCGCTGTGGACGCTCCCTGAGGTCGGAATGCTCGCACATCCGGTCAACAACAGCGTCGCGGCGAAGACGCCGACGGCCGCTGCGCGCACGGTGTAGACCGTTTT
>DASYTV010000328.1:0-2141 GCA_036001885.1 Actinomycetes bacterium | reverse complement strand
GGACATTGCCAAGGTCTCGTTGGTGGGCGCCGGAATGAAAAGCCACCCCGGAGTCGCGGCCGAGATGTTCGAAGCGCTGGCGGAGGCGGGGATCAATATCGAGATCATCTCGACCTCCTCGATTCGCATCTCCTGCGTCGTCCGGGCTGCGGACGTCGAGCGAGCCGTCCGGACCCTTCATGAGAAGTTCCGTCTCGACTCTGCCTCTAGCGGCGGCTAGAGATAACGCGCTGACGGCGCAGGCGGATCGCACCAATGAGGTCGCCGGTTCGAGTCCGGCTAGCTCCATGACCCAACGAAGTCCGGCTCCGCTCTCGCGGAGCCGGTGGTGACTTCGTTGAGTTTGCGGCGGGCTGAGAGGATCCCAACCGATCAGCTGACGGTGACGCTGAACGTGCGACTGACCGTGGCGTTCGTCGCATCGGTGAGCCGCAGGGTGAACGTGAACGTTCCGGCGGTGGTCGGCGTGCCGCCGACACGCACCAGCGGGCCGTCGGGGTTGTCCTGGATGAGAGACATCCCCGGTGGCACTTGACCGGCGGTAATCGCCCAACGATACGGTCGGCTGCCGCCGCTGCCGTCGATCCACAGGTTGGAGAAGCTTCCGACGGTGACCGGGGCCCACTGCTCCGGTGTAATCGCCAGCGGCTGCGCCGGATTGATCACGATCGTGAACGTGCCCGTGGCCGTTTGACCTCGCGCGTCGGTTGCCTTGACCGTGAACGTGCTCGTCTGCACCGTGGTCGGCGTGCCGACGATGAAGACGTACGGGCACTTCGCCGGGGTCGCGCAATTGGGCTGGATCAACGACAAGCCGTCAGGCAGGGCTCCCGAGATGATCCGGGCGTCGAGCGGGCCGACCCCGTTGGGTCCGAGGGCGATCGTCGTGCCCAAGGTCGCGAAGGTGGTGAAGTCCGAGCCGACGTAACCTGGGCCGCGCTCTCCCGGCGCCAAGGTGGGTGGCGGCGGCGGCTCGAGCGTCAAGACTGCAGTCTTCGTCACTCCGCCCGCCGAGACGGAGATCGTGACTTGCGTCGGCGCGGAGACGACCGACGTGTAGGTCACCGAGAACGACGCGACTGGATTTCCTGGATCTGAGAAGCGCTCGACATGAACCGACGCGGGCACTCCGGCGTTGTTCGGATGGCTGCTCTGAACCGCGAAGTCGAGCGGTGTCGGCGGGTTGGGCT
Organism: Actinomycetes bacterium; assembly: GCA_036001885.1. Lineage (GTDB taxonomy): Bacteria > Actinomycetota > Actinomycetes > JAKEEW01 > JAKEEW01 > DASYTV01. The sequence goes on along the minus strand of DASYTV010000328.1, from coordinate 951 downwards.
CGAAGGTGACTCCGGCGACGGCGAGGGTGCCGACCTCGCTGAGCGACGTGTGGCTCAGGCTCAGCGAGGTCGGTGGCGATGCGCCCGACGGCGGAGGCGGCGGCGGCGGTGACGGTGACGTGACCGTGCAGCCCGAAAGCGCGACCACAACCGATGTCGATCCATCGCCGACTGTCACCTTGCAGGTACTCGAACGGAAGCCCGAGGCGCTGAACCTGAACTCCCCCCTGCTATCGGCCCTGCCCGTCGCGGTCGACTCGGGCGAAGTGACGGTGATCGTCGCGTTCGCGCGTGCCTCCCTGCCCTCGACGGTCAGCGTGCCTGAGTCCAGCGAGGCCTTCCTCACGCTGAGAGCGGCCAGCGCTGCCGAAGTCGTGACCGTCAACGCTGCCAGGACGACAAGCGACGCGACAGCCACAACCCTGCGACCGCCTGCGAACCGCCGGCTCGAATGGTTCATGGTGTCCCTCCCGATTGGCTCGCCGCAGGGATAGCGAACTGGCCTTGCCGATTGTGGTTGATACGCCGAACCCCGAAACATGGTTTCCGGGCTCCCTGGGCCCCCTCTGTCGCCTTCCTCAGCCGCGGTTTGCGAAACACAAAGTTCCGCCTATCGGGTTGAATTCGATGCGATAGCGGCCGACGTCGGCCAGCAGGTGGGCCGGCGCGGGCCTGGCACGCCGCCCGCTGGCTTGATCAGAAGCCTGTCCGCCCCGTGGGCGTGACTCCTGACAGTCTTGCCGCGCGCGGCTTTCCCGTTCCAGACCGGCACCGGGTCTCTTCGTCCGACCGAAGCCGGAGGTCCAGCATGCTCGCAGATCGTTACGACGTCGTGATCGGCGTCGACACGCACAAAGACAGCCATGCGTTCGCAGTCGTCGAGGCTGCGAGCGGGTCGATCTTGCTCGAGCTCGAGCTGCCCGCGAACCGCCGTGGGTATCGAGCGGCGCT
>DASYTV010000327.1:0-13152 GCA_036001885.1 Actinomycetes bacterium | reverse complement strand
TTGGAGTTGTCCGGCGTGAGGATGTCACCGTCGGCCTCCCACAGGATCGCTTCCCAATGCCAGACGGTGTCCTCGCTCGCGTCCGCCGGAATCGACCAGCCAACCCGCTTGGCCTGCGGATCCGTCAGCGCTTTGGCAGTGTTGCGGAAGTCATCCCAGGTCCATTCAGGCGAGGGTGTCGCCAGTCCCAGCTTGTTGAACAGGCTCTTGTTGTAGACGATCGCGAGGTTGTCCACGAGAGCCGGGATCCCGATGATCTTTCCGTCGACGGTGGCCACCTGCTGCTCGGCCGGCCAGAAGTCGTTCCAGTTCACCTCGGGGCTGCGGGCAGTCGCTGTCAGGTCGACGACGGAGGGAATCTTGGCCACGTTCGGTGCCCAGCTGCCGTAAAGATAGGCGATGTCAGGGGGCGTGCCACCGCGCACAGCGGTGAGGACCTTCTGGAGCATGAAGTCGTTGTTGGTTTCCAGGGTTTTGACGCGGATCCCCGGGTGGGTCCGGTTGAACTGACTTACCAGGTCCGCGAACGCCTTGCCCTCGGTGTCTGTGTAGCCCTCCCAGACCGCGATGTTGACGGTCTTGCCGGTGCCCGGCGAGCTCGTGCTTGATGCGTCGGGCTTCGAGCTGCTGCACGCGGTGATCGCGAGTGCGCAGGTTAATGCGATCGCCGTGGTGGTACGCGCCAGATGGGTCATGAGCTCAGCCTCGCAAAATCGCTCAGTGTTATTGCACGATTCTGTACGCTTAGAGAAGACTGTAAGCAACCCAGCGCGAAAACTCCAGACTCTGCGGGTACGGTCTGGGGCCGGAGGTCAGACGTGCGCAAGGCGGGGACCAGGCTGAGGTCCGACCGAATGGCGGCGATTCTCGAATACGTCGCGGCCAGCGGCAGCGTCGATGCCGTGACCGCTGCGCGCGAGCTCGATGTGTCGGCTGCGACCCTGCGGCGTGACCTGCAGGCTCTGCAAGAGCAGGGTCTGCTGCTGCGCACGCATGGAGGAGCCGTCGCCAATGGGGTGGAGGTCGAGCTGCCGCTGCGCTATCGCGAGGCGCGGCACCAGTCGGAGAAGCGCGCGATAGGCAAGCTCGCGGCATCGCTCGTACCCGACCGGTCGGTTGTGGGCATAACAGGCGGGACAACTGCGACTGAGGTCGCCCGGAGCCTGATTACCCGCTCGGACATCACGGTTGTGACGAACGCGCTGAACATCGCCGGCGAGCTGCTGCTGCGCCCATCGCTGCGGATCATCGTGATCGGGGGAGCGGCTCGGCACGCGAGCTATGAGCTGGTCGGTCCGGCCGCGGAGGCGATGGTCGAGCGATATCACTTCGACGTCTGTTTCTTCGGCGTCGACGGCATGACCGTAGCCGACGGGTGCTCCACCCATGACGAGATGGAGGCGCATACCGATCACGCCTTCATCCGCCGAGCCCGGCGCGCGGTCGCCGTGGCCGATGGCTCGAAGCTCGGGGTTACCACCTTCGCCCGCATCTGCGCCGTCGACGAGGTCAGCGACCTCGTCACCGATGCGAGCGCCGATGAGCGGATACTCGACGGGTTCCGCGCGCGCGGCGTGAACGTCCTCATCGCCCCATCGCAACCGGGATAGTCACGGTTGCATGCGATCCGCTCGCTGCACTCCGCACACCGGTGCATCGAATCGGGTCCGAAATGCGCCTTTCCCCGATGCTCTCAGGGCGCGAAGTGGTGCACTGCGGCGGATGCCAACCTCGGCCCCACATCAGGGCGCGGGTGCTTGCTCCAGTGCAAGAGTCTGCGACCAGGCCGCCTGGGCCAGCTCGAACCGATGTTCGGTCATCCGAGCGGTGGCCACGGTGCTGACAGCGGTCAGCACGGCAAGGGTCACGATCAACAGGGTGAGTGCTCGGCGGGGTACGGGTGGGTCGGAGAGCAGCGCCTTTGCCCGGTCGCCGATGAGTGCCCCGGCGGCGGAGAGGGCGGCGCTGGCTATGCGGCCGCGGGGGTTGGCATGCGCGCGTGCCAGCGCGGCACGAGCCAACGCCCGCGCAGCTAGTCGACGGTCACTGACGAGCGCCGCGGCGTCCTCATCCGCCCACCGTTCGACCCCGGCACGCACGGCATGGGCGGCCGGTCGCAGCAGGGGGTTGGCCGCCGCAGCGATATCCGCCACCGCAACGTAAAGGTGATGGCGGTGCCGCAGGTGCGAGCTCTCATGCGCGAGCAGTACCCGGCGCTCTGCTGCGGACAGCGCGCGCAGCATTGCGGTCGACACCACGACCTGACCGGCCCGCCCCGGCAGCGCGTAGGCATCTGGCTCGGTGTCCGGCACGATCACGAGGCCATCCACGTTGTGCCCGCGCAGCCGGCGGCAAGCGGCGTCGGCCTGCCACAGGCCACGAGTGGCGCGACCGGCTCGCCAGGTCGCCGCCCCCATCAACGCTGCGACGACGGCCGCGGCCAAGATGCCGAGCGGCGCCGGCACGGGGTCTACCCGCCTCAGGACCGGCACCGACCAGTGGCCAAGCGCGGCCAGCTCGCTGTTGGTCGCCGCGAAGGTGAAGGCCAGGATTCCGAGGATTGCCCCACCAGCGAGCGCTTCGAGCAGCGCGGTCGCGGTCAGCAGAGGCACGCTGGCCGACGGTGGCAGCACCCGGGTGAGCCGACGGGACGCCACGCCCAGGAGGGCGGCCCCGAGAAGGGGGGCGACCATGAGCAAGTGCATCGTTAACGTCTCCCGCGACGTGGCGGCTGGTGGTCACGCAGCAGCTGCTCCAACAACTCCTCCTCAGCAGGGGTGAGTTCCGCGACGAACCGGCTCAGCACCGTGGCTCGATCCGTATCCGATGCCAGGAGTTGGCGCATCCGCCGCGCTGTCAACGTCGCGGAGTCCGCGGCCACTGTGTAGGCGTACGCGCGACCCTGACGCCCACGAGTCAGCGCTCCTTTCTCATAGAGCCGGGTTAGCGCGGTCAGCACCGTCGTATATGCGAGATCCCGGCCCAGGTCCTCCCGCACCTCAGCTGGTGTCAGCGGGCGTCCCGCCGCGGCTAGAGCAGCGAGCACCTCCTGCTCCAGACTGCCCGCGGGCCGGCGCGCCTCGGTCATTGGCGGATCACCTTCCCGTGCTCCTTCCTCCATAGCCATAGTCCGCACAGCCCGCCGCGTCGCCGGCACCCCAATGGCTCATGGTGTGTCCATCGTCGGTCCACATGCGAAGGCCACTCTGAACGAGAACACACTACTACTACAACAGGTGTAGTAGCCTGGCTTCGGGTGTACGCCTGGCCATCGGCCCGACCGAGCAGGTCCCGCCCCGCCGATCGGCGACCCACCGCCCTCGGCATCCGCAGTCTCGCCAAGGAAAAGCAGGTGATGAGCAGCGCATCCGGGGCGGCGGCGGCCAGAGCGCCACAGTTGAGCAGCCCCGAACACTCTCTGCGCCGGACGCGGCGAGCCGCCTTGTGGCGCCCGCGCCGCCAGGGTCGCGCGAGTGAGTGACTGCGATGGGCGGCGTCGTCGATCATCTGCTGTCCGCCCCGACCGCTCTGGTGTATGTGCTGGTCGGATCGCTGGTCTTCGCGGAGGACGCCCTCTTCATTGGGTTCGTGCTGCCCGGCGAAACCGCCGCGATCCTCGGCGGGGTCGACGCCAGCCGGCACCACGTACACCTTTCTGCCATGATCGCGCTGGTCGTCGGCGCCGCGATCCTCGGCGACAGCGCCGGTTTCGAGATCGGCCACCGCTATGGCCCCCCCATCCTCACGCTGCCAGTCTTTGCCAGGCACAAGCGCCAGCTGGCGGACGCCCGGGGGCTGCTTGCTCGCCGCGGTGGCGGAGCGGTGTTCCTTGGCCGCTTCGTCGCATTCTTCCGTGCGCTCATGCCGGCGCTGGCCGGCATCGCGCACATGCCCTACCGGCGATTCCTCGTGTTCAACGCGGCCGGGGGCCTGGTCTGGGGCACCGGCGCGGTTCTGCTCGGATTCCTCGCCGGGAACTCCTACAAGAGCGTGGAGAGAACCGCCGGCCAGGCCGCCGCTGTCACGGTCGCACTGATCGTCCTACTCGCTGTCCTTGGCTGGCGGATCCGACGTCGCCGTCTCGGCCGGCGGCTCGAGCAGAACCCACCCGCGCCATCGGATGAGGAGCCACATGTCTGAGTTGTCGTACCTACAAGCCGCGACGATCGGAGTGCTGCAGGGGGTCACCGAGCTGTTCCCGGTCTCCAGCCTTGGCCACTCGGTGCTCGTCCCCGCTCTGATCGGCGGCTCGTGGGCGCACCTGGTCACCGAGAGCGCGCAACAAAGCAGCGAGCAGTCCCCGTATCTGGCGTTCATCGTCGGCCTGCATGTGGCCACGGCCCTCGCGTTGTTTGTCTTTTATTGGCGGGATTGGGTCCGCATCATCACCGGCGTGCTCCGCACTCTGCGGACCCGACGGATTCAAACCAGCGACGAGCGGCTTGGCTGGCTGATCATCATCGCAACTATCCCGGTGGGGATCACCGGTCTTGCGCTGGAGCATGAGTTTCGGATCCTCTTCGCCAAGCCACTCGCCGCCGCTATCTTCCTCACCATCAACGGCCTCATCCTGCTCGCGGGAGAGCGACTCCGCCGGCGGGCCACCGTCCCGACCGCGGTCGCCGCCGAACGCGCGGGCGGCCTTGCCGCCGACCCCGCCGAAGCCGAGCGGGCCGATGCAGAACTTGCCCATACCGTGACCACTCGCGACGCGCTCCAGATCGGCAGCTCGCAGATCCTCGCCCTGTTCGCCGGCATCAGTCGCTCCGGCGTCACGATGGTCACCGGGCTCTGGCGAGGCCTCGACCACGAGCAATCCGCACGATTCGCCTTCCTTCTCGCGACACCGGTCATCCTCGCCGCCGGTGTCCTCAAGCTGCCCACCCTCGCCGGCAGTGCCGGCAACGGCATCCGCGGTCAAGTCCTCGTCGGCAGCATCGCCGCCGGATTCGCCGCCTACCTTTCGGTCCGATTCCTGACCCGGTACTTCCAAACCCGCACCCTTACGCCGTTCGCGATCTACTGCTTGGTCGTGGGTGTCGCATGCATCGTCCGGTTCGCCTGACAACGTGACTTGATCGTCTCTCATCTGTCTCTCATCAACGCGGCATACAGTCCGTGGTATGCGCGTTCTCGTTGTCGAGGACGACGTGAAGATGGCGTCGCTGCTGAAGCGGGGTCTCGAGCGCGAGGGCTACGCCGTGGACATCGCGGCCACCGGCAAGGAAGCCTTGTGGGCCGGCCAGGAATTTCCCTACGACGCGCTCGTGCTCGACGCCATGATCCCGTCGCCGGATGGGTTCGACGTATGCCGCCAGCTTCGTGAGGCCGGACGGTGGATGCCGGTCATCATGCTCACCGCTCGCGGTGCGGTGGGTGACCGGGTCCGCGGTCTCGATGCCGGTGCGGACGACTACATGCCCAAGCCGTTCTCCTTCGCGGAGCTGCTGGCCCGACTGCGCGCGCTCTTGCGCCGGGACCCGGGGGAACGGCCCGCGGTGCTGCGCGCCGGCGACCTGAGCCTCAACCCGGCCACCAGGACGGTCAGCCGGGGTAACACGGCCATCGCGCTGTCCTCGCGCGAGTTCTCCCTGCTCGAGTTGCTGCTGCGCCGCAAGGGTCAGGTGCTCAGCCGCACGATGATCCTCGACCACGTCTGGGACTTCGCTTACGACGGCACGTCCAACGTTGTCGACGTCTACGTCCGATACTTGCGCGAGAAGGTCGACCGGCCGTTCGGGCGCACCGCGATCGAGACCGTGCGTAGCGCTGGTTACCGGCTGCGCGCCGACGGTGGCTGACCGGCGTGCTGCTTTCGCGCCCGCTGTCGCTGCGCACTCGGCTCGCGGTGCTGGCTGCCGCCTGGGCGATCGTTGGGCTCGGCGTCGCCGCGCTGCTCCTCTATCGGAACCTCAGCGGTGAGCTGAGCACGGCGATCACCGACGAACTGGCTGTTCGGGTCGACAATCTTGCTGCCGGCCTCAACGGCAGCTCTGTGCAGGGTGGCTCCGCCTTGGTGACGGCCCAGACGGTCGACGAGCACGGCGACGTGCTCTCCCCGGTCGGTGCCGACCCACTACTCACCTCCCGAGAGGTTGCCCGGGCGATCCGAGAGCAGATCATCGTCGACCGCGAGGTCCCATCGGTCGGCCGGCAAGCTCGGCTGCTCGCCCGCCCCATCGGCAGGATCGATCAAGGGGTGGTCGTCGGGGTTGCCGCAGCCAGCACGGCCCCTCTCCAGCGGGCGAAGGACCGGCTAATCCTCGTCCTCATCATTGCCGGCCCGGCGCTGATCGCTGTCGTCGCGGCCGCCGCGTGGCTATTGGCCCGCGCGGCGCTGCGACCGGTGCGCCAGATGGCCGCCGAAGCGGCGACCATCTCCGCCGCCCGCACCGAACGTCGCCTGCCCCAGCCCGCCGGCGATGACGAGATCGCCGAACTCGGCCGAACGCTCAACGCAATGCTGGCCCGCATCGAGGCGACCCTCGGGCACGAGCGAGCGTTCATCGACGACGCCGCCCACGAGCTTCGCACCCCGCTCGCGGTCCTGCGCGGCGAGCTCGAGCTGGCAGCGCACGAACCGGGTGATCGACATGCGACCGCGCGAAGCCTGGCCAGCGCGCTCGAGGAGGCCGACCGACTGACCCGCCTCACCGAAGACTTGCTGACACTGGCCCGCGCCGATGCCGGCCAGCTGATGCCGGGCGAGGCCATCACCGAGCTGCTGGGCGTCGCCCGCGAAGAAGTCCAGCACCTTCCACACCGTGACGAGGTCACCATCGAGGTCCGGGGCGAACCTGCGATCGTCCGGGGGGAGCCGGAGTGGGTGAGCCATATCGTCAGCAACCTTGTCGCGAACGCCGATCGCTACGCGAAGGGCCGGATCATGGTCACCGTCGGCTCCGCCGGTGAGTACGGGCGGCTTGTGGTTGCCGACGACGGGCCCGGCTTTCCCGCGCAACTGCTTCAGCGTGCCTTCGACCGGTTCTCCCGGGGCGAGGACGCGCGCGGTTATCCCGGCGGCGGTGCGGGCCTTGGCCTGGCCATCGTCGCGTCGCTGACCCATGCCGCCGGCGGCACTGTCACGGCCGGCAATAGCGAGTCACTGGGCGGCGCCTGTGTCCAGGTGGAGATCCCCCTTGCCGACCGCTGATGCCTCATCCTGGTCTCACCCTGCTTGGCCGATGATGCATCTATGCCCGGCCCAGGGACGGACACAGACGAGCAGTCCTGCCGATCGGGCCACTGCGGCCAGGGCCGGAGCTGACACCTTCTTGGGCAAGCCGTTTCCTCTCAGCGAGTTCGTGTCCGCTGTCGACACCCTGCTGGGGCGCCCCTGAGTCGCAATGCGGGCTACGGCCCTCCCGCTTGGGAGGGCCGTAGCTCTCATCGTGGTCTCATCGTCGCGAATGCAGCCTCGAGGTGGTCGCGGGCCGACCGGTCATTGACCGCAGGCCCATCGAAACAGGGCCCTATAGGAGGTTGCGGTGCACCACTTGAGACATCGCATGGCGCCACTATCCATCCTTGTCGCGCTTGCTCTCGGCGTCGCCGCCTGTGGCAGTAGCACCGGGTCAAGCTCGACCTCGAGCCAGACGCCGACCAACGGCGGCACGCTGAAACTGCTAGGCAGCAGCGACGTGGATCACCTCGACACGGCGAGCGCCTACTACACAGCGAGCTACACCCTGGAGCGGGCGTTCACCCGGCAGCTGTTCAGCTATCCGGCGTCGACCGACCAGACCGAGGCGATCACCCCGGTGCCCGACCTGGCCAGCGAGCTGCCGACGACGGCCAACGGCGGCATCACCGCCGACGGCAAGACGTACACCATCCATCTGCGCCATGGCGTGCTCTGGAACACCCACCCTGCGCGGGCGGTGACCGCCGCCGATGTCGTCCTCGGCCTCAAGCGGTTGTGCAACCCGGTCAGCCCGGTCGGTGCGCCCGGCTATTACACCGACACGATCGTCGGCATGAAGGCCTACTGCGACGGCTTCGCGAAGGTCAACGGCGACGCAGCATCGATTGCCGCGTATATCAAGGGCCACGACATCGCCGGCGTGAAGGCGGTCGGCGACTCGACGGTGGTCTTCACCTTGCTCCAGCCGGCGAGCGATTTCCTGAACATCCTCGCGATGCCGTTCGCATCCCCGGCACCGAGCGAGTACTTGAACTACGTCCCTGACAGCGCTTCCTTCAGGCAGCACACGATCTCCGATGGGCCTTACCAGATCGTGAGCTACTCGGCGAACCACGAGATCGATCTCAACCGCAACCCCGTGTGGAGCCAGGACGCAGACCCGATCCGACACCAGTACGTCAGCAGGATCACGATCACCATGGGCCAGGACGCGCAGCCTGTGCAGCAGCAGATTCAAGCCGGCACAGCCGACATGGAGTGGGACACGGTCGTGCCCACCCCCGCCATCCCCGGGCTGATGGGCGCGAAAGACCCACGGCTTGGGCTCTTCCCCGGCCTGGACACCAACCCGTACCTCGTCTTCAACCTGCAAAGCCCGAGCAACGGAGGCGCCCTCAAGAACGTCAAGGTGCGGCAGGCCATTGAGTACGCCATCGACAAGGTGGCCGTCGGCCAGATCTACGGCGGCCCGGCCATCAACACACCGCTGGACCAGGTCATCCCGCCGGGCAATGTGGGCTACCAGCAGTTCGACCTGTATCCGACCCCGAATCACCGCGGCGACCCCGCCACCTGCAAGTCCATGCTCAGCCAGGCCGGCTATTCCCATGGACTCGTGCTGAAAGACGTCGTGCGCAACGCGGGCAACCATCCCGCGGTGGCTCAGGCGGTGCAGGCGGACCTGAAGAACTGCGGGATCACTGTCAAGCTCATCCCGGTAACACAGGCCGACTACTACGGCCGGTATCTCAACAGCCCGAGCGCCGCGCGCAGCGGCCAGTGGGACATCAGCGAGCCCGGCTGGGTGCCTGACTGGTTCGGCAACAACGGGCGCTCGATCATCGCGCCGCTCTTCGACGGACGCAAGTACGGCCCGAACTCCGTCGACTTCGGCGACTACAACAGCCCAACCGTCAACAACCTGATCGACCAGGCGCTCGCCCAACCGGACGCCGCCAAGGCCGCCCCGCTCTGGCACCAGGCCGACATGCAGATCATGCGTGACGCGGCGATCGTGCCCTTCCAGACGCAGAAGACCGTGATCTTCCACTCATCGCGGACTCACAACACGATCTTCCTGCCGTTCAGCCAGAGCTACGACATCACCCAGGTCTGGCTCAACCCGACGAGCTGACGCACCAATGGGACGCCCGCTGCACCTGGACCGCCAGGCATCCCGGCCCTGTCCTTCCCCGTCAGGGCCGGGTGGCGGGCGCCTTGCAACCGAGCTAGCAATGACACCCGCTCTGCCTGCACCCTCCTACCGCGCGTCATGCCGGCCGGCGTGGGGGCAGGCCGTCCGATCCAGCCAGCTTGTGGCTTGCCGGCGCGCCGCGCCGACGCGGGTGTGACGAGTCTTTCTGAGAGGTCTCGTGACCACGGTCGACCTGCAACCGGCACCGACAGAGATCAAGGGCCGTGGTCCGTGGCAGCTGGCCTGGGCGCGGCTGCGGCGGGATCGGGTGGCCATCGGCTCGCTCGTTGTCATCTGCTGCCTGGCGATCGTCGCGCTCGCGGCTCCGCTGATCTCCCGACTCGTGGGGCATGGACCCGATAGGCAGTACCGCACCACCGGACTCACGCCCGATGGGCTCCCGGTCGGGCCTAGCCGGACCTTCCTCCTGGGGACCGACAACCTCGGCCGGGACATCCTGGTGCGGATCGCGTACGGCGCCCGGATCTCGCTGCTCGTCGGCGTCGTCTCCACCGTCCTCGCCGTCGCAGCGGGGGTGGTGGTCGGGCTGGTCGCCGGTTACTCCGGCGGTGCTGTGGACACGGTTCTGGCTCGTTTCATGGACGTCGTCCTGTCCTTCCCATTCCTGTTGTTCGCGATCGCCCTGGTGGCGGTCGTCGGGCCGAGCCTGCGGGTATCGATCCTGGTGATCGCGTTCTTCTCCTGGGCGGCCGTCGGCCGGGTTATCCGCGGTCAGACGCTGTCCTTGCGAGAGCGCGAGTTCGTCGAGGCTGCGCGATCGCTCGGGGCGAGCAACCTGCGGATCATGTTCGTGGATCTGCTGCCCAACCTGAGTGGGCCGATTCTCGTGTACACGACACTGCTGATCCCGGTTGCGATCGTCTTCGAAGCGACGCTGTCCTTCCTGGGTCTCGGTGTCGTACCGCCGACGCCGAGCTGGGGCGGCATGCTGGCGGACTCGCTGCAGTACTACCAGGTCGCGTGGTGGTTCGTCCTCTTCCCCGGACTCGCGCTGCTCGCGACGACCCTGTCCTTCAACCTGGTCGGCGACAGCGTCAGGGATGCTCTCGACCCGAATGCCGACCGCCTGCAGCGACGACCCTAGGACTGACTGCATGCTGCGCTTCATCGCCCGCCGACTGCTGCTGGCAGCCATGGTTCTGTGGCTTATCACCGTTGCCGTCTTCGTGCTGTTCTTCGTCACACCGCACGATCCGGCGCGGGTCATCGCGGGACGCCTCGCGACCCCGCAGACCGTTGCCGCCGTACGGCACAGGCTCGGGCTCGACCGACCGGTTCCCGAACAATACGGCCACTTCCTGGACCGGCTGCTGCACGGCGATCTCGGCTACTCGTACTACAACTCCGAGCCGGTGACGCACCTGCTGCTCTCACGGCTTCCCGTCACCGTGTCCCTCACCGCCGGTGCGGCCGTCATCTGGCTCGCCCTCGGCATCGGCACCGGTGTGCTGGCGGCGCGGCGGCCGCGCAGCGTAGCCGACCGTGCTGCGACCGTCTTCGTGCTCACCGGACTGTCCGCACCGACCTTTCTGGTCGGCATCATCTTTCTCTACGTGCTGTTCTTCCGGCTCCACCTCGCCGGCATCACGTTCTTCCCCGGCGGTGGCTACGTGCCGATCACGCAGAGCCCGGCAGGCTGGGCACAACACCTGATCTTGCCCTGGCTGACCCTCGCGTTCGTCTCAGCCGCGACATACTCCAGGCTCACCAGGGCCTCGCTGCTTGATGTCCTCGGTGAGGACTACATCACGACCGCCCGATCCAAGGGGCTAAGCCAACGGCGCGTCGTCTACCACCACGGGCTGCGCAGCGCGCTGACCCCGGTCGTGACTCAGCTCGGTGTCGACGTCGGCGCACTCCTCGGCGGCGCCGTCGTCACCGAAAGCATCTTCGGACTGCCCGGACTCGGCCAGCTCGCCCTACAGTCGGTCACGACGCAGGACCTGCCGGTGATCGTGGGAGTCGTCCTCATCGCCGCGGTTTTCGTCGTTATTGCCAACATCGTCGTGGACATGCTCTACGCCGTCCTCGACCCGCGCGTCCGACTCTCCTGAGGTGCCTCGGCGCGGCCGCTCCTGAGGCGCTGCATGTTTCCGTTCCGCCATTGCACGGTGGTGATGCGGTGTCCGGTCTGCCGCCAATCCGGATCAAGGGCGAAGTCGCCGAGGAGGGTTGACGTCTGCCACCGCGGCACGTCGTCGGGTGTCAGGCCCAGCCCATAGGCGGCCTGGGCGAGATATCCGGCGGCGGCCGCCTGAGCTGCGACGTACGAGGGCTCGTTGCCGTTCTGCCGCCAGTACCACTCGGCGAAGGTGGTACCGGAAGGCCCGATCTTTGGCTTCTGCTCGGTCGGCCACCACTGCGCGGGGCCGAGCACACCCTCGGCGGCCGCGCCAGCTTCCTGGCCGAATGCTTGGATCCCGGCGGCGACGGCTGCGAGAAGCGGTGGGCGCCGTGGCGGGGCTAGCCGGTGGAGCCGTTCGATGACGCCGAGGTCGTGATCGAAGTCGCCGGCGACCAGGACCGCGACCGCTGCGAAGGCGTGGTCAGCAATGTCGTCCGCGCTGATGGTTTGGGCGGTGAGGTCGCGCTTGACCGCATAGGCGACGGCGCCGTCGGCGACGGCTTGGGCGAAGCGGCCAGCGCCTTTGACGATGAGGATGCGAGGGATCCGGCGGCGGAACGCTTCGTCGAGGACCGGATGGAGGTAGGAGGAGGCCGGGGCCGCCAGGCTGACGATCCCTGGTCGGGCGAGCTCATCGGCCGATCCGCCGTGGTTCCAGAGCAGCTGGCCGACATGGCGGAGATAGGGGGCAATCGCTCGGACGAGGCCACTGGAGTAAGGGCCGATCAGCAGGTCCACCGTGCCAACCCAGCTGGTGTACGCCTCGATGGCTGCCTCGGCGACGCCCCCATCGTCGACCAGCGTCAGCTGCACGCTTTCGGCATCGGCCCACAGTCGGATCCCGGCTGCGGCCTCGTTTCCTTGGCGCCGATAACGTCCGGTCAGGCTCAGCGTGAGCGCCGCCGTCAGCGTCGCTCGATCGCGGTATCCACTCGGCTGGTTCGTGCTCACAAGTCGGCCTCGAGCCGGAGGGAGAACATCTTGGCCGACTGGGTGTCCAGCACCTCGACGGGCCGACCTGCCGCTCACGGGGTGCAGACATATCCGCGTCACCCTACTGCTCTGCAAACCGTAAGCGCGCCTCGTTGGCCGGGGGCGGCCGTGGCAGGTCGTCCTGTACGGCTGCAAATCCGAGATCGCTGATTTCGGGCTTAGGCGCCTGATGCCAGCGCCGGTCGCCCGTCGGCCATGTGCTTCGGCGCGCGGAAATAGGGCTTGCCAAGGTAATAGATAACCGTTATATGCTATGGCTAACGGTTAGAGAGGTGCCCGATGCAACAAGAGGTCGTGCTGGCGATGCTGGCGAAAGAGCCCTCGCACGGGTACCAGCTCCGCGCGCGGCTGCGCCACGCGCTCGGCCCGCTCGGGGACGCCCTGAATGCTGGCCAGATTTACGTCACGCTGACCCGGCTGGAGAAGGCGGGCCTGGTGGTGTCCGAGCCGTCGACCACTGGTGCGGACAGGCCGGACCGAAAGACGTACGCGCTGACCGCCGCTGGACAGCAGCGGGTCGCCGAGTGGCTGGCGGAGGTCAGTTGGCCCAAGCCCGACCTGGCGGAGTTCCATCTCAAGCTGATCGCGGCTGCGGCAGCCGGCCTGGCGGACCCGCTCACCATCGTGGACGCGCAGCGCCGCGAGCTGTTGCGCCGGCTGCGCGACGCCCAGCGC
>DASYTV010000326.1:0-2218 GCA_036001885.1 Actinomycetes bacterium | reverse complement strand
CTGTGCCCAAGCCTCGCGAGGTCGTGGTGGCAGTGTCTGCGTGCGGCCTATGTGGAACCGACCTGCACATTCTCGACGGGGAGTTCGCCCCCTCGCTGCCTGTGATTCCCGGACACGAGTTCGCCGGTGTCGTCGCTGCTGTCGGCGCGGACGTCGAGGAGTTGGCCGTCGGCACGCGGGTCGCAGTGGACCCGTCCCTCTATTGCCACGAATGCCACTACTGCCGGATCGGGCGCAACAACCTATGCCAGCGATGGGGTGCGATCGGCGTCACCACCGCCGGCGGTGCCGCGGAGTTCGTGGCGGTGCCAGTCGCCAACTGCGTGCCGCTACCCGAGCACGTCCGGTTGGAGGATGCCGCCCTCGTCGAGCCGCTCGCCTGCGCCGTCCGCGGCTACGACGTCCTTCGATCACAGCTTGGCGCACACGTCCTCATCTATGGATCGGGAACCATGGGTCTGATGATGCTCGAACTGGCGAAACGTACCGGTGCAGTGTCGGTAGACATCGTGGACATCAACCCCGAGCGACTGAGCACGGCAAAGCTTCTCGGCTGCACAGCAGCCGCCACGAGTGCCGACCAACTCGAGCGCCCTGAGGGCTGGGAGCTGGTAGTGGACGCAACCGGCAACGAGGCGGCCATCCAAGACGGCATCGGCAGAGTCCGACCAGGCGGAACGTTCCTTCAGTTCGGCGTGTCGTCCTACGCGGCGCGCGTGACCATCGAGCCATACCGGATCTACAACAAGGAGATCACGATCACCGGGTCAATGGCCGTATTGCACAGCTTCGAGCGGGCGGCTGAGCTCTTCGCCGACGCCTTGCTTGATGCCGATGTCTTCATCAGCCACCGTTTGCCGCTGGAACGGTACGCCGACGCGATCGAGATGTTCCGCGCAGGCCAGGGTCGCAAGATCCAAGTACTGCCGTAAGGGGTGGCGGCGGGTGACGGGAAGACTTGCGGGTTCGGCATGGTGGCCTGACCAACGGTCACGCGACTGCAAGGTCCAGGCCCCCGACCGCCGCGAGCATCTCGGTCCCGTGCTCCTCAGCCCGATCGACAAACGCCACCGTTGCATCCGTGCTGTCGAGGACCGTGACCTTCGGATACAGCCCGCGGCGGGTCAGACCCTCGACGACGAGCGAGCGGAAACTCACGCTTCCCCGCATCACCCCACCGGACAGTCCCATGACGGGCGTGTCTCCGAGCCCGAGCCGGGTGACAGCGAGTACCGCCGCACTGGTGAGCGCCTCCGCCTCGGCCGCCACAATCGCGACTGCCTGCTCGTCTCCCTCCTCGTGGGCGGCCACAACCTCCGCCGCGAACCTGGCAACCTCGGATCGCGCCCGACCAAGCTCGGCAAGCCAGCGGCCCAGCGCAGGCATCGACCGGCCATAAAAGGCCTCCGCTCGGGCCAGCAGTGTCGTAGCCGGACCCAGCCCGTCGACCGCCCTCGTCGCGGCTCGCAAACCCTCCCGCGCCAGGCTGTAAGCGCTGCCCTGATCGCTGAGGATGTGCTCGTGCCCGCCGAGCTTGATCAACCTGCCGTCGTAGCCGCGGCCGACGACTGCACTACCCGTACCGCTGTTGACAACCACCCCGCACCCTCGCAGGTGATCTGACCAGAGCAGCGGGACCACGTCGTTGACGAGCAGGACCCGCCCGGTACACCCCGACCCCATGATTGTGCGCACCAGCGCCTCAGGCGAGGGTGCTTCGCCCGCTACCGGATAGGACGAGGACGCGATGCATCCTCGCAAGGGAGTTGCGCCGGCTAGCTCGGCGCGGACCTCACCAAGGATCGCGCTCATGTGCCGGACCGCGCGCGCTTCGCCGACTGTCGCGATTGCGCAGGAAGACCCCTCCCACGTCCGCACCCGGCCGTCCGGCCCGCGAGTGCGTACGACGGTCCGCGAGCCACCGGCGTCGAGGGCGTACGTTGCCGCCGCCGGTGCGCTCACGGCGACCACCCTATGGCCTCGGATGTCAGCAAGCCGCCCGAGGAACCGCCTCGATCCCGGCGTTTCTTGCCGTGCCGATTTGTCCTTAATGCCGGGTCGTGCCTAAAGGCCGAGGGCCCTCCTCATCGCTCGCCGACGACGGCTGGGGCACGCTCGGGCTCGGCGACCGGCCGGGCCGGTGTTCGCTGAGTGGCGAGGACAGAGCCGAGGAGTACCAGGAGGAAGCCGGCACCGATTCCCACCGTCATCGGCTCAT
>DASYTV010000325.1:0-2730 GCA_036001885.1 Actinomycetes bacterium | reverse complement strand
AGGCGGCTTGCTTGGCGGGCTGTTCGTGGTCAACGCGGTTGGCGCGCTCGTGCTGGCAATCGCGATCATCGTGCTGCGTGGGCGGCTCCTGTTGCTGGCAACGGGGCTGAGCCTGCTGTTCATGGTGGGCACGCTGCTTGCCCTGGTGCTCGCGCTGACCGTGGGACTGTTTGGCATTCACGAGGTATTAAGCTTCAAACTGGTACCCACCACGCTGGTGGTGGAGTCCATCGGCACGATCATCCTGGCGGTAACCGCCGCGCTGGTGTTGCGGTCGCGACGAACACCCTGACGTTGCACCGGCAACTTCACACCTTTGTGCCTACGACTCTGATCACCGGTAGCGCCGATCATCGTCGCCGTATCCATGGGCACAAGCAACGCGCACCGATCTGCCGCAGTCCGCGCTCCCGGCCGAGCGCAACGAACCAGAACGTGGCGCTCGCCCATGGACACGACCGGTGGGTCGGATCTGAGCCCGTCGACGCGCCAGCTCCTGGGCGCATCGGGAGACTGAAGCCGCGATCCTCGTGCGCTCCCGGCTGAGCCGCTCGTCGCTGAAACCGACGCGCCCTGGGGCCTGCAAGGACTGGATCATCCGGCCGACGGCTTCTTCCAGGCGCGGACGACGCCGGGCAGCACGTCGGCAGCGTGGTTCAACGCCGCCACGACTGCCTTTTGATCGCTTGCGTTGAGTACCTCGGCATAGGCCAGGCCCACGACGGTCGCCTGCCCAGCCTCGTCGACCGCCGGCTCTGGGCACGAGCGCCGGGTCGTCGGGTTGGCGCCTACCGGTTGGTGCAGTGCTTACCGCTTCCACATCGCTCGAAGGCATGACAATCTGTCTATGGGTAGCCGACTCGTAACCAAACGCGACGAGCGGGGCTTTGGCATGACGCAAATGTCGCTGTTTGGCCCACCCGAGGGCGGGCCCGATCCCAAACCGGCGGCGGGCCAAGCGGTGCGGCTGCATGTGTTGATCACGGGTGAAGGCGGCCCCCCCAGCTGTCGGAGCGTTACGGCGAGACGGTCTGTGTTGCCGGGCTGAGTACCCGACCTGCAGCGGCGAGGCTGGATCCGCCTGTACCCGATCAACTTCCGTGAGCTGGCCAGCGACGACCGGGCGGACCAGTGCGAGGGACTGGGCGTTGGCGTCGGCGCGGGCGTCACGGTTCAGCCGGCACATCGAGTCCTCGACGTACTCGTCGAGCAGGTCACGGCGCGGCTTCCACGGTTCGAGGTGCCGCTCGGTCACCATTGTGTCCATCACCGGCCGGAAACTTTCCCGCCGCTGATCCTGTGGGTTCGGCTTCGCGGTCATCGTGACTAGGTCGTACTTGCGGAACCGCCATGACCCACACTGCGGCGGCCACCGACAAGGAGTCCTGGACTGGGAACTGGTGGCCTTCCAGGGGCGCCTGGCCCGCGTCGGCGACGAGGAGCTACGCCAGGCGATCTCCGGCAAGTTCCTCGACGAACTGTGCGCCCCAAGCCGAGACGTCGCGTTCTACGTCGGCAACCAGGCCAAGCGGGCTCACGTGTTCAGCGTGCTGGGCGTCTACTGGCCGCCCAAGCGGTCCGTGTCCCGGCCCAGGCGACGCTGAACCTCCTCAATCACCACCTGACGGTGGCAACGACTCTCGTCCGCCTCGAAACACAGGACGGCGATCCGCTCCTGCCGGCCGGCCGCGGCAACAGCCTCAAGCGCCCCGTGCGACTCCGGTCGGCGCAAGAGCTCCGCATAGTAGGCCCGGGCGTCCTCGCGAGCTGCATCGGCTCCGGCAAACCCGGGACGGTTGGCCTTCGGATTGCCGAGCTCCCGCCGGTGCTCATAGACGATGCCCGCGTGGTCAAGTGCCTGCCCCAGCGCGGTCTTGCTCAGACCCCGCTTGCGCGACAGCGGGGTCTGCCGGACGTCGAACAGCCGGGAGACCCCTAGCGCGAGCAGCTGGGCGATGAGGTCTTCCACAGTGCGGCCCTCGTAGCCCACACCGACCAAGCCAGCGGAAGTCCGCCGTCTCGACGTCACGTGTTCCACCCTCCACCTGTCGGAGCCTTCTTCCTTGCCCGGCTCCCTCGCCCGGTACTCACGGGAACTCGATGTGGCCAATCCTCCAACGACCAGGACTGGCAAGTACAGCCTTCCACACCCTTCTGAGGTCCCCGATCAGGATCACCGCACCTCGTCCCGCGGGTTCAATCGGCCGCCGGGAAGATCTGCAACTTCGACTTCAGCTGGCAGGTGAACAGCCGATCGGGACACCGATGTCAGTGGCAACGGTAATGGCCATCGCGCCGCGGCCCATCTGACCGAGCATGGTGCCCTCATCATCGACCTGGACCGGTTGCAGCGCGGTTGCAGCCGGGGCGGGAACTCGACTCTGGTCGGCTCGGTGACGGGTCGGGTGGTCAGCGAGAAGGCCCGGATGCCCCGACTGTCCGGATGCGTGGATATGTGTCGTCGCCACCTGCCGTCCATCAGCGCGATCGAGCGTACGTGTTTAGCTCGGGTCAGCGGGCTGGGTCTGGTGGGAGCCAGGGGCCGGTGGTGAACAGGGCGGTGAGGACGTCGAGGAGGTCTTCGCCGTGTTTGCTGGCGGTGGACAGGTAGGACCGTAGGGTCGCGAAGTCGGCGAGTCCTTGCAGAGACCGCCAGGTCGCGCTGATCTTCAACTGCAGTTTCGTGGGTCGAAGGTCACGTTCACTCTGATTGTTCGAGAACCAGATCGC
>DASYTV010000324.1:0-7884 GCA_036001885.1 Actinomycetes bacterium | reverse complement strand
CAAGCTATCGGTCCCCGGGCGGCCCGAGCGGTCGGTAGCGCTCAAACGGCGCGAGCTCGCCGAGCTCGTCGCCGAAGAGCTGCGTCGGCTCGATCCCGACGAGATCTATGCCGCGACGCTCGAGGAGCTTGCCGCGGGGCCCCTTGGTCCGCCCAGTCGAGGCGAGAACCCACCGCCCTCCCCTGCGGCAGCCGGAGCCGGCTCATGACCCTGCGCCGGCCGGCCTGGCGCCACCGACCGCTCGCGAGCGGCGCCGTGACCTCTCTGATCGGCAAGATCGGCTTGCTGCTGTGAGCACGCCGACGGTGATCGTGCACCGGGACCAGGGCCTCCTCGCACAGGCGGTTGCGGCCCGGCTCGTCACGCGGATCGTGGACGCGCAGGCGGCGCAGGGTCATGCGTCGGTCGTGCTGACCGGCGGCGGCATGGGATCGGCCAGCCTCGCGGCGATCGCCTCCTCGCCGGCCAGAGATGCGGTCGATTGGCGCCGGCTGGCCGTCTGGTGGGGTGACGAGCGATTCCTTCCCCGGGGCGACCCGGAGCGCAACGAGACCCAGGCGCGCGGGGCGCTGCTCGACCACGTCGATCTCGATCCCGCGCTTGTCCATCCCATGCCTCCGTCGGATGGTCCGGACGGGAACGATCCCGAGGCGGCGGCGGAGCGCTACGCCGACGAGCTGCGCAAGGCAGTGGAGCCCGGCGACCACGGCAACGTCCCGTCCTTCGACGTATTGCTCCTTGGCGTCGGCCCTGATGCACACGTGGCGTCCCTGTTTCCTGGAATGCCCGCTCTCTATGAAGAGGAGAGGCCCGTCGTCGCGGTGCGTGGCGCCCCCAAGCCGCCGCCTACTCGGCTGACCCTGACCCTGCCCGCCATCCAGGCAGCCAAGGAGGTATGGCTGGTCACGGCGGGCCGGGACAAGGCGCCGGCGGTACGGCTCGCACTGTCGTCCGGAGCAGGCCCGGTCCAGGTGCCGGCCGCCGGAGCCAGGGGAAAGCTGCGGACTCTGGTCCTGGTCGACCGCGCCGCCGCGGCCGAGCTGCCCGCCTCCCTCAGCCGCCTCGCATCTCCCTAGTGTCGCTCCCGCAGCGTCTGCAGGAATGTCAGCGATGAGGTTTACGGTGGCGCCATGGCCAACAGTGACCTCCCGTGGGAACCGCCCCTCGCCGGGACCGAGGACGAGCACCTTGTCGGTGCGCTCGACCGCTTGCGCACGACCTTCCGCTGGAAAGCCGACGACCTCGACCCGGCTGGGCTGCAGACCCGCGTCGGCGCCTCCTCGCTGACCCTAGGCAGCCTGCTCAAGCACCTCGCTCTCGTCGAGGACCATATCTTCAGCACCAAGCTGAGCGGGCAGCCGCTCGGGGCGCCGTGGGACACCGCCGACTGGGACAGCGACCAGGACTGGGAGTTCACCTCCGCCGCCAACGACACCCCCGAACAGCTCTACACGTTGTGGGACGGCGCCGTCGAACGGTCCCGCGCGAGGCTCGACGCAGCCTTGGCCGACGGCGGACTCGACCAGCTCGTCCACGTCTCCGCGCCTGATGGCCGCCACGCCAGCCTGCGCCGGCTCGTCTGCGATCTGATCGAGGAGTATGGCCGGCACACCGGGCACGCCGACCTCATCCGCGAGGCTGTGGACGGGCGGGTCGGTGAGGATCCTCCGGCTGGATGGGCGCCAAAGGGGAGCCGAACAGCATAGGCGACGACAACCCAAGGATTCATCGCTGTCCTGCTGGCGAGGATTGGGTGGCGAG
Source organism: Actinomycetes bacterium (assembly GCA_036001885.1). Taxonomy (GTDB): domain Bacteria; phylum Actinomycetota; class Actinomycetes; order JAKEEW01; family JAKEEW01; genus DASYTV01. The sequence goes on along the minus strand of DASYTV010000324.1, from coordinate 6,123 downwards.
AGTAGGCGTCGCCACGGGGGGTGATGGTGGCCGGTGGCGCGCACCCATGGCCGCGGCCAGCCGCCACAAGGCTGCCGCCGCGAGGACGTGCCACACGGCGTGACCGTTGACGAGGCTGTCGGCCCGGCATAGCGGGGTCCGGTCCGTCAGCGCGCCGATCGCAGCGCCGGCGGCCGCGGTCACCAGCGCCGCAATCAGCGTCCTGCGCAATGCCGGCCGGCGTCCCGCCCGCACCAGGCTCAGCCCGATCGCGGCGGTCGCCATCGCCGCTTGCAGCATGGTGGACGCCGTCGCACCTGACGCCGCGGCCGGCACCATCGCCACCACGGGGACGAGCCACCAGGCTGGCGACAGCTCGCGCTCGGTGAGATCGGACACCGCGTCGGTGGCGACGAACATCAGCACCGCCGCGAGCGGGAGATCATGCGCGTAGGCCTGCCAGGCCGGGTGTGGCCCATGCTGGATGAAAGAACCCACCCCGGTGCCCGCCACGAGCGCCGCGAACACCACCGTCTGCCGATCGTGGACCTGTGCGTCGCAACGGGCCCCGCTGTGCCGATGGGAAACGAGAATCCCGACCGCGGCCGCCACGAACGCGAGGCTCGACACCGCGCTGGCCGGCTCGCCGAGGAACCCAACCCGGTACTGCTCGCAGACCGCCGCCAACTCCATTCATTCGAGTATGGGCCACCCCACGGGCTCGTCGAAAAGCAGTGAGTCGAGGCCTCTGCGGACACCGTTGGACTCGTGGACCCGGCGGATGGCGAGCAGGGTGCCCGCAACGTAGGGCTCAGGACTCTCGCCAGGGTCATGCCGCATCACCAGTCGTTCTCCCGCACCGGCGAAGACGATCTCGGTAGTGACGACGAAGCTGGGCAAGCGGACCGAGTGGATCCGGGTGCCGGCCACTTCGGTGCCGCGCGCCTCTACCGGTCCGTGCAGGTCGGCAAGTGGCACGGCCGACTCCGGCACGCGCACCTGTCCGAGCGTCTCGGCGAGTTCACGGGAGGTACCGCTCGGCACGTCCGACTTGCCCGCGCTGGCATAGTCGACGATCTCCCAGTACGCCAGATGCCGGGCGGCGATCGCGGCGGCACGGCCCAGCACCGCGACCATGATGGAGAAGTTGCCAGCCGCAATCACGCCGACATCGCGATCGCGCGCCAGCCGGTCGAGTTCGTCGTAGTCGCCCGAGGTGAGGCCACTGGAGCCGATCACGACGTGGACACCCGCACTGACCGCAGACCAGGCGTGGTCCTTCACCGCAGTAGCGCTGGTGAAGTCGACCAGGACATCGACCTCGGAGGACGCCAAAGCGTCGGAGACGCTCGCATAGACGAAGCCGTCGCTGGTCGACCCAACGGCTGACAGCGGTTTGCCTGCAGCCGACCGCGACACCCCGCAGGTGAGGGACAGATCGTCGGCAGCATCGACCGCCGCGACGAGCGACTTAGCCGTCCACCCGGTGACGCCGGCAAGACACACATTGACCACGACGCGACCTTATGCGCCAAGGCCGCAGAAGTCCGCCTATGCCACGTTCAGGTCTGCGGTGACCATGCGGGCAGATGGCCGAGTCCCTGAGGTCGTGGGCCCCGCACGAGGGTTCGCGGGCCTCGTTTCATACTGCGGGGGGTGAGCAGACCTCAAGCCGACGATCCGATGGGAAGGACACGAGAGATGAGAAAGCTGATCGTGAGCACCTTCTTGACCCTCGACGGGGTCATGCAGGCCCCGGGCGGACCTGGTGAGGACGACAGTGGCGGCTTCGCCCACGGTGGCTGGTCGGTCAGCTACTGGGACGACCAGATGGCTGAGGTGATGGGCGAGGCGACGAGCAGGCCGTTCGCCATGGTTCTGGGACGCAAGACCTACGACATCATGGCCGCGTATTGGCCGCAGGCCGGTGAGGAGGCCGGCGGCAAGGTATTCAACGACGCCACCAAGTACGTCGCGTCGCGCGGGCAGCCCACCCTCGAGTGGAGCAACTCGGTCCTGATCGACGGGGACGCGGCCGAAGGTATCGCCGAGCTCAAGAGGGAGGACGGGCCCGAGCTGCAGGTACACGGCAGCGGCAACCTGATCCAGACGCTGCTGCGCCACAACCTTGTCGATCAGTACCGTCTGTGGACCTTCCCCCTCGTCATCGGGTCGGGCAAACGCCTGTTCTCCGACGGCACCATCCCGGCCGGGCTGAAGCTTGTCGACAGCAAAGTCTCCAGCACTGGAGTCGTGATAGGTACGTACGAGCCAGCAGGCGAGATCGTCACCGAATCCTTCGCGTAGGCCTGACGGCGGCCTAACGTCCGGCAGCCTCCCCGCGCTGGGTGCAAGAAGCGGGGGGCGGGGGCCGGAACTCCGGGCCATCGCCCCGCCGTGCACCTAGAGGTTTGCTCCCCGGCGGGACGCTGTCACCACGGACGGCCGGTCGTCCGCAGCTTCTCCAGTGCCTCCGCGAGGATCGCCTCGCCGTCCGCCTCGCTGCGCCGCTCGCGGACATAAGCCAGGTGGGTCTTGTATGGCTCGGTACGCGGCGGAGCGGGTGGGCTCGCGTTGTTACGGCCGGCAGGTAGGCCGCATCGTGGGCAGTCCCAGGTATCCGGCACCTGGACACTGCTGTCCTCAGCGAAGCTCGGCCGTGTCTCGTGCCCGTTCGCACACCAGTAGGAAATGCGAAGCCGCGGCGCGGAGTCCCCACGCTCGGCCTCTCCCATGGGTCCGGCACCGACTCGGCTGCCTCGGATGGCGTTACCACTTGCCACTGACGTACTCCCTGGGTTCTTCTCTGCTGCGCGACGCGCGGCCAAAGCCAAGTGTATGGACGGGACAGGAGGAACGCGGCGGTCTTCCCAGAGCCGGCTTCGCAGACCGGCAGTGAGCGGAGCTACTCCTTAAGCAAGAGTCCGAGCGCGATGATCGATACCGCCCACACCACGCCGATGAAGTACGTGATGCGGTCGAGATTGCGCTCCACGACCGAGGAGCCACCGAACGACGCGGACATGCCGCCACCGAACATGTCGGACAGGCCGCCTCCCTTCCCCTTGTGCAGGAGGACCAGCAGCACCAACAGGAAGCTGGTGACGATCAGCACCAGCGAGAGCACAATGACCACGATCGGTTCCAGATTCTCGTCGGATGAGAGCGGGCTCATACGGTCGCCCCAGGCGGCAGGACACCACCAGTGGCAGAGGACAGCCTACGTCAGGCGGGTTACCCGACGGTCTCCTGCTCGCGGTAGCGGCAGATGCGGACGAACTCCTCGGGGTCGAGGCTGGCGCCGCCGACGAGGGCCCCATCCACGTCGGGCTGCGCCATGATCCCGGCGATGTTGTCCGCCTTGACCGAGCCCCCGTACAAGATCCTTACCTGGTCGGCCACGTCACCGGTGAACAGCTCGGCGAGCCTGGTTCTGATGGCAGCACAAACCTCCTGGGCGTCTTCTGGGGTGGCTACCTCGCCCGTCCCGATCGCCCATACAGGCTCGTAGGCGATCACGATCCCGCGGGCCTCTGCCGCCTCCACACCGGCGAGGGCACCATCGAGCTGGCCAAGCGTGTGCTCAACCTGACGGCCCTCGCGGCGTACGTCCAGGCCCTCCCCGATGCACACGATCGGGGTGAGCAGGTGGGTCTGGGCCGCCCTGACCTTGGCGTTCACAAGTGCGTCGTCCTCATGGTGGTACTGGCGCCGCTCCGAGTGACCGACGACGACATAGCGGCAGCCGAGCTTGGCGAGCATGGCGGCGGACACCTCGCCGGTGTATGGGCCGTTCTGGTGCTGCGACACGTCCTGCGCGCCGTACTGGATCGATAGTCGATCCCCCGCGACCAGCGTCTGAACTGAGCGCAGGGCGGTGTACGGCGGGAGGACAGCCACGTCGACCGCGTCGTAGTCCTTATCGCTCAGCGAGAAGGCGAGCTTCTGGACATGGGCGATCGCCTCGAGGTGGTTGAGGTTCATCTTCCAGTTGCCCGCCATCAGCGGGCGGCGCGGCTCGGTCTTGGCCACTTAGTCCTCCAGGGCGGAAAGGCCGGGAAGTGTTTTGCCTTCGAGGTATTCAAGGGATGCGCCGCCGCCGGTGGAGATGTGCCCGAACTGGTCCTCGGCGAAGCCGAGCTTCCTGACCGCGGCCGCCGAGTCTCCGCCGCCGACCACGGTCAGCCCGTCGACCTTGGTCAGCGCCTCGGCGACTGCCCTCGTGCCACGGGAATAGGGCTCCATTTCGAACACACCCATTGGGCCGTTCCAGAAGACCGTTCGGGCATCGGATAGCCGCTGCGCGAACCGACGGGCGGACTCAGGCCCGATGTCCATTCCGATCCGGTCTGGGGGGATTGAGTCGGCGGGATAGATGTCGTGCGGCGCATCGGCGGCGAACTCGGCGGTAGCGACGATATCGGTGGGGAGGACGACCTCGACGCCGTGCTTGTCCGCGTCGGCCAGGTAGCCGCGGACCGCGTCGAGCTGGTCCTTCTCAAGCAGCGACTTGCCGACCTCATGGCCCTGGGCGGCCAGGAAGGTGAAGACCATGCCACCGCCAATGAGCAGCCTGTTCGCCGTCCGCAGCAGGTTCGCGATCACGCCGAGCTTGTCAGAGACCTTCGCGCCGCCGAGGACCACGGCATAAGGCCGCTGCGGGTCCTCGGTGAGCTTGCGGAGCACCGCCACCTCGGCGAGGACGAGGTTGCCGGCGGCATGCGGCAGCCTTTGCGGGACCTCGTACACGGAGGCGTGCTTGCGATGTACGGCACCGAAACCATCGCCGACGTACACCTCGGCCAGCGCAGCCAACCGATCCGCGAACGCTGACCGCTGTGCATCGTCCTTGCTCTCCTCGCCCGGCTCGAAACGCAGGTTCTCCAGCATCGCGACGCCACCGTCAGCGAGTGCGTCCACCGTCCGGCGCGCACTGTCGCCCACGACGTCGGCGGCCAGAGGAGCCGAAGCGCCCAGCAACTCGCCGAGGCGGGCGGCCACAGGCGCGAGCGAGAGCTCCGGCTTGACCTGGCCCTTCGGACGGCCAAGGTGTGCACACACGATGACACGGGCACCGCGCTCGCTCAGCGTCCTGATCGTCGGCAGGCTCGCTCGGATCCGGAGGTCATCGGTTATCACCGGCTCGGCGCCTGTCGCGGTGTCCAGCGGCACATTGAGGTCATCCCGCACGAGCACCCGCCGACTGCGCAGGTCACCCAGGTCGTCGATCGTCTTCATCGGTCCTCTCCAGCGAGCCGCTCACCAGGCCGGTTGACGAGCTTATCGACGTCGCTAGCAGCGGCGCCGATCGCCGATGACAGGTGGCTGTGCAGACCCCGCAACCGGTCCCGGGCCGGCCGCCCTGTGTCAGTCGATCGGTGGAAACCTGGGTTCGGACCCCCGGCCGGCCACAGTCGCGTCCGCCGGCCACCAGTGAGCCGGGCAAGAAGGTCGGTCCACTCGGCGGTCCAGATCTCGACGGGGAATCGCTCGACCACCTCGCGGGCCCGCTCGCCCAGCCTGGCCGCGAATCTGCGATCACGGAGGATTCGGACCATCGCACGGGCCAGCGCCTGGACATCTCCTGGCGGCACGAGCAGGCCGTCAACACCGTTCCTGATCACTTCGGCAGGGCCGTAGTTGATGTCGTATGCGACAAACGGCGTGCCGACCGCCATCGCCTCGCTGAGCACCAGGGGAAAGCCCTCGAACGATGAGCTCAAAACCGCCGCGGAAGCGCTCGCGAAGACCTCCCTCGACCGGTTGGTAAACCCGGGGAACTGCACAAGGTCGGTTATGCCAAGGGTCCTGACCAGCCCTTTGAGCGCCCTCGCCTGCGATCCGGTGCCATAGATGTGGAACACCACACCAGGGACCTGGGGCGCGGCCAACGCGAAGGCGCGGATTGCGTGGTCTAGGCGTTTCTGTTGCTCCAGCCGGGCGATGGCGACCAGCAAGCCCGGCTGCCGGGACACCTGGAGCTTCGGTGGCGGAGCCGTCGGATGGTTGATCACGGCGAGGTTAGCGGCACGGAAGCGCCGGGCGATGTCCTCCCGCTGCTGATGGGTCAGGACGACGACGGCATCGAAGGCGTCAATATGATCGAGCAGCGGCAGGAACGTCACCTTAACCGCATCCTCGGCC
>DASYTV010000323.1:0-3043 GCA_036001885.1 Actinomycetes bacterium | reverse complement strand
GTGGCGCGTTGACGCTTGTTGGGCTGGTATGTGGTCGGCTGGGCCGGTGGCGGTCCGGCGGTGCTGATGTCGCGCGACGCGTGTCAGACTGATATCCGCGGGTTGCCACCGCATGACCATGGTTCGTCGTGGGGTTCCGCTGTCTAAGATCGGGCGTGGCCTCCTGAATGGTCAGGGTCGGTTGCTCATAGTTAGCGCCGCGGGTTCCCCGCGCGTTGCCGGGCCGCCACCGGCCCAGCCGACGGGCTGTGAGGGGTGTTCAGGCCTGGGGCGGCTCCTGGACTTGGGTGATCGCCCAGACGAAGCCGGCCAGCTCGCGCGCGGCGGCGACCGCGATCACGGTGCGGCGCTTGGCGCGTGCCTCCAGCCGCGTCCAGGTGCGGTGCAGGCGCCGCTGGGCGCTCCAGGCGATCGCGACGGCCTCGGCAGGCTGGCCGTCGTGGCGCTCGTTGAGCGTCTTGCCCAGCCGGGGAGGCTTGCGGGTGAGATAGGGATGCTGGCGAGGTGCCGTGGGGTCCTTTTCCAGCATCCCTTCTCCCGAACCCGGCGTGACCGTTTCCGATCACCGGGCTCTCCAGCGACTATTCCGTGATTGACGCGGTTGGTCTCCGATGGTGGATGCCGGCGTGGCAGCGTGCGCAGACCACGAGGGTCTTGCGCCGCCGCTTGGCCATGATCCTTGCCCACTCGGGTTGTTCGGGCATCCCGGGCTGTTCGAGATCAGCGAGCTTTCGGATCTGGTGGACTTGCACCACGTCCGGCTGTCCGCAGAGCTCGCACCGTCCCTTCAGGAGCCGGGAGATCAGCTCCTTGCGGGGGCCGGTGACCGGGACCGGCTCGCGGTCTTTGAGGACCGCTTGCTTCTGGCGTCGGAGCGGGATACCACCGAACGTCGCGACCAGTGGTTTGCGGCCCTTGCCGCGGTCGACGCTGACCTGGAGGCACTTGTGCGGCCCGTGTGGCGTCTCGATCGTGGCCCGATACTTGTGAGCCATCCTCGGGACTGTCGAGCCGTACTTGCCAGCCAGCGTCTTGAGCAGCGAGGTCTGCATTACCCAGTGCAGCCGGTCGAGTCGGTAGACATCGCCGGCGAGTAGGTAGTACTGGACGATGCCCCGGTACTCCGCGCCGTAGCGGTTGATGATCGCGTGGTTCTCCTCGTTCATCAACGCGGAGCGGTCGGCGGGTTGACCCTGCTTCATGTACTGGGAGCATTTGGCCTTGATCACGTCCTCTGGCACGCGCAAGCGGATCTGGCCGTTGACCGACCTGCGGCCCGCGGTCATCTTCCGGTTGTCGCGCTGGGCCGTGATCTCGTAGCCGAGGAACCGCGCCGCCTTCGTGCTGGCGTGGGTGATCAGCGTCTTTGGCTCGGACAGCTCCAGCTTGAGATCCTCTTGCAGGAACCGGCCAAGACGACGTTTGATCTCTTCGGCTTCGGCCTTCGGTCCGGTGAACCCGAGCAGGATGTCGTCGGCGTATCGCGTGTACCGCAGACGCCGGTAGCCAGGATCACGGGGATCGTGGCTTGGGAGACCGCGTTGCTGCTTTTGCAGCGCCCGCACCGCGGCATGATCGCCACGGCTGCGAGCTTTGGCGAGCGCGTATTGCACCCTCTGGTACTCAGGATTGTGTTTCCTGAGCACTCCTCGGTTGTATCCCGGGATCAGGACCGTCTCGACGAACTTGTCCAGCCGGTCCAGGTAGATGTTGGACAGGCACGGGGAGAGAACCCCGCCCTGCGGCACGCCGCTGAGCGTGGCGTTCCACACCCAGTCCTCCAGGTACCCAGCCTGCAGCATCTGGCCGATCAGCCGAAGCAGCCGCCGATCGTGGATCTTCTCGCCCAGCGTCTCGAGCATGACCCGGGAATCGAGTCGGTCGAAGCACTGGGAGATGTCGCCCTCGATAAACCAGCTGGTCCCGGTCCAGGTTCTTGCCACCTCGCGCAGGGCGGTGTGGCAGCCCCGGCCGGGCCGGTAGCCGTGGGAGTGCTCGGAGAACCGCGGCTCGTAGTACGCCTCCAACAGCAGACGCACGACTTCGCCGAGCAGCTTGTCCGACCACGACGGCAGACCCAGCGGTCGTTGCTTCCCGTCCTTCTTGGGGATGTAGCGCCGCCTCACGGGCCGGAACCGGTAGCGCTCATGACGCACCGCGTCGATGATGCGCTCGATCTTGGCCGTGGTCATGCCGTCCGCGGTTTCCGCGTCGGGTCCGGGCGTCATCGCTCCCTTGTTGGAGTAGATGCGCCCGTAGGCCAGCAAGTACAGCTGCGGGTTGAACAGCTGTCGATAGATCCCTTCCAACGGCAGGCCGCGCCTGCCGCGTTCACGGAGGACATCCAGGACCGTTTCGGCGCTCTGCATTACGCATACCTCGCGGCGCTTCGATGTCCAGCCACCTGTGCCCCTTCGCCCTGTGGACGGCTCTCCCGTCCTCCTTGGTGGGTCGTTGCTCCCACGACTACTACGGGCACTCCGTCATCCTCGGGGCTCGCGCCCGGAGGGTTGATCCCGCGTTCGTCCCTGTTGTACGTCCGAGCGTGACGTAGGCGTCCCACTAATCTCCTTGATTGCCCTCGCTGGGCAACGCTCCACGCTCCGAAGGTTGCAACGGCCGCACTACCAGGCCGTCGCACAGCATGGCGCCGGTATCGGGTGTCTTTCCGACGGACGGGCCTTTGCATCATCTGGAGATTGGGATTCAGGCAATCCAGCTTTCGCCATATCACGCGGGTCCCGCGAACACCCCAGCCCTGACACCTGAGCCGACCGTCGCTTTGCTGGCATGCGATTGTCCCGTTCACCTCTCGGATCCGGGTAAGCCATCAGACCCACGAACCTTCCTTCGAGTTCATCCCGGCTGCGCCGGGGATACAACAGAGCGCCTCGCGGCGCACTAGTGCCAGGACGCCTCGACGAGGATCCGCCTCGCGTATCTGGAGCCGGTCTTGGTGATCGGCCCGTGGGTGTCGGTCTCGCCGGATTGCTGGCGCGACGGGACGAGCCCGAGCCAGGAGCCCAGCTGGACGGCGCGCCCG
>DASYTV010000322.1:0-4377 GCA_036001885.1 Actinomycetes bacterium | reverse complement strand
CCAAGTAGCAAACCCCTCCGGTGGCGGCGGTACGACGTACCCCAACACCTCGCACCAGAAACGAGCGACGCGCTCAGGTTCTGCGCAGTCGAAGGTGACTTGGATCTGCTTGACCGACGCCATCGGTCCACCATAGAGGCGCGACCCAGCCATCGCCGCGCGGGTCGCGATGTCGCGTGACATGGGGTGGTGACCCGCTCGGGGCCGGGTTCACCGAGGGCTGAGGAAGAACAGCAAGCCCACCCGGGCCAAGCACCTGCGCGCGATGCTCTCCGGCAGTCCGGGCACCTGGCGAACCGCACCGGCTTGGGGGACCCGGCCCTATCATCTGCAGAGCCAGGTGTCCCGGCTCGCGATGATGTCGGCCCGCCGTTTCGAGGTGAGCAGGTCAGGTGCGCCGAGGTCCATCGCCCGGTAGAGCCTGTGGGGGTCGACGCCGTTCGCGCGCAATAGCGGCTCTGCGCGCGGGGAGACGCTGCCCTTCACGCCGAACCAAGCCAAGAGCTGCTGCACCGTCAGGTCCGACGAGTAGGCGCCGACGGTGTCGTTCGCGCGGCAGATCACCCACGCCACCGCAGCGGCACCTCGGACGGGAGAGGCCTTGCGGCGGAACGCCGCTGGATCGCCGACCGCGGCCCGGCTGAGAAACCGTCGCATCGCTGTGCGGTGCTCGATGTCGAGGAGCTCGTCCGCGCATTGGTCGCAGGCGTCCAGCATCTCCTGGACAACCGGACGGATGTCGGCGGCGACGCCAGCCCACTCGAAGGGCTCGTCGGGCAGCGGGTGGTCGTCGAGGTTCTGCAACTCGAAGCGACCGCCGACCTTGCGGTCAAGGCCTTCCAGGATGATCTCGCCGGTGCTGAGGTCGTCCTCGTCGTCATACGGTGACGCGAACATCCCGGCCAGCAGCGCCGCCGGCCCCTGCGGCCGTGCCGAGCGGATGACGCGCTGGTATTCAGGCTCATAATCGCCGACCGCAGCGAGGGTCTCCTCGGTCAGCGCTGCCCGGATGCCCTTCCGGTCGTGGCAGTAGCGGACGTAGGCACGCACTAGGTCCGGCAGCTTCGTCAGATAGGCCGGCTCCGCGATGACCTTGCGCGGGAACCAGTCGGCCAACAGCATCTCCACGGTCACCGGGCTCCAACGCAGTGGGTCGCCCGTCGCGTAGCCGGTGCCGAACCACAACACGCTCTCCAGGAGGCTCCGCTCGTCATCGCGGTCGAGCGGTGCGCCGTACGGCGAGGCGAAGAAGTCGGCGGCGATCGCCGCAGTCTCCTCCTCCGACCACTCCTTGCGCTCGGGGGCTACACCACCGGACGGCAGCCGCCGGAGCATCCACTCGACCAGCGGGCGGCACATCGGCCAGCTCTCCGACGAAAGCGGCGGGTACAGCCGCGAGCCATGCTCGATCGCCGCCTCCATCACCGCTCGTGCGGTTGCGTGATCCGTGCGGGTCAGCGACTGGTCGGGGTCGTCGATCGTCGTGCCCACCTTGAGTGCCAAGTCCTCGAGCGGGTCCGGGACCACGAAGGCGTCCTTCGCCACGGTGCCGAGGTTGTGGTCGACATACACCAACGCCGACAGCGCGTGTCCCGACGGCAGGGACACGCCGAGGAGGTAGTCGTCGCCGTCGCCGAGCACGTGCGTCAGGAACCAGACGTCGTGCTCGACCCGGGCCCGTGCTAGCCCGCTCAGCCAGTCCGGCATCGGGTGTCGCCGGGTCGCGAGCTCGCGGCCGATCCGCGCCACCATCACGTCGTCGGGCACCAGCGCGCGCATCGCCATCAATGCCGCCGTCGTCTCGGCGTACGACGTGCCTACGAAAGACTCCACCAGCTCGGCCAGACCAGTCCGTCGCTCGTCGCGGGCGAAGGGATCACGGCTGCGTGGGTCGGTGACCTCCAGGAGCCCGCTCACCAGCGCCAGCAGATCGAGCGGCTCGTCCGAGCGCAGTGCCCGCCGCAGACTCTGGAACAACTGCTGATCCTCCGCGCTGCCACCACGACGCGGACGTGTGGGCTGCGAGGTCGGGTGACGTCGCTGCGGCTGCTTTGGCCGGCCCTCACCGTGCTTCTTCTTCGCCACGCAGGAGAGCCTATGCGGCGGGGGCCCCCTACCTTCCTAGCGCTACGGCGGGTCGCGTTGGTCGACTCGGTGGCGATAGCAAATGCGGCGAGCCCGTCCTCCCGGTCCAGGTAGGGATAGTCCCCGAGCACGTCATCTCTCAGTCAGAAACCCTGATCAGTCCACTGGCCACCACGTTTGGGGTGGAGAAACGGCGGAGGTCGGGCGTTCTCAGGCCGATTAGGGCTACGGCGGCGACGCAGAGCAGTCCGCCGCTGACGAGAGCAGCGCGACCCGAGGTCACGTCCGCGACCAGGCCGCCCCGCATGTTGCCGACATCGGGGCCCGCTTGCCCGACAATCTGCTCGGCTGCTGCGACTCGCCCACGTAGCTCGTCCGGCGTGTGCAATTGAACGATCGTGCTGCGGGACACCACCGAGATCGTGTCCGCAGCGCCCGCCAGGAGGAGGAAGGACAGCCCGAGCCACGGGTTCGGCGCGACGCCGAACAGCGCGAGGGCTGCGCCCCAGACAGCTGATCCGACCAGCATGACCGCACCGGGACGGGTCGACCGAGTGAACGCCCCCGAGAAGATTGACGCGATCACGCCACCTGCGGCGATCACGGTGAGGAAGAGGCCGAGGGACCGCGGGTCGTTGTCGAAGCGCTCGGCATTGATCAGCGGAACGAGGCTGATCGGAAAGGACAACACCGTGGTCGCAAGGTCAGTGAGCAGTGCCCCTCGAACCGCTGGATGGCCCAGCAAGAAGCTGACACCGTCGACCACGCCGCGCAGTCCCGGCCGGGCCGGCTCACCCTCCGGGCGCATGGTCGGCAGTCCGAAGGCGCCGTAGAAGGCGAAGACAAAAGTGACGGCATCGATCAAATAGCAGAGGCCGACACCTCGCCAGCCGAGAATCAGGCCGCTGATGGCCGGCCCCACCAGCATCGCGGCCTGAAACGTTATCCGGTTCAGCGCCAGGCCGGCCGCGACCTGAGGCGCCGGAAGTAGTCGCGGAATGAAGGTGCGAAACGCAGGCGCACCACCCGCACCGAAGCAGGCCTGCGCTGCCACAAGGGACAGAACTCCGAGTACCGGCAGACGCCCGAGGAGGCCTTGCACTGCGAGGAGCACCGAGCACGTGGCCTGGCCGGTCGTCGTGATCAAATAGACCTTTCGCCGGTCGCTTCGATCGGTGATCGATCCGGCGAAAAGCCCGAGCGCGACGAGTGGGACCGCCCGTGCCATGCCCACCGCACCGGTCCAGACAGTGCTGCCGGTCGTCTGCCAGACCTGGTACATCACCGCAAGGAGCGTCATCTGGCCGCCGAACTCGGAGAACGACCGACCGATCCACAGCCGCCGGAATGCGGGTGACGTGCGCAGCGGGCCGAGATCGACGAGGGTGTTGCTCAGGCCCATGCGTCGTCAGCTGCCAGCTTCTCGGCGATGCGGTCGTGAAAGCTCTTGCGCTGAAGCGCTTCCTCGATATCCGTGACCACCCGGCTCAGCGGATACGGGATCTCAGTCTCGATCTCGTCGATCGCTGCCTCGGTCGCTCGCCACTCGGCAGCCAGGCGACGTACCACCCGCTTGGCCCTGGTCGTGAGGGCGACCTTCTTGCTGCGCGCATCCGGGCCCGGCATGGTCCTCACGAGGCCGGCACTCCGCATCGCGGCAACCTTTTGGCTCGTGGCCGAGTGGGTTCGCTCGACCGACTCGGCGAGCTCCGTGATCGTCATCGGGCCACGAGCATTCAGCCGCAGCAACTCCATCACGAAGCTTGGCTTCAGCCCTTGGATCTGCGCCTCGGTGTAGAGGCGGGCGATCTCCGCATCCATGGCGGACTGCAACAACCGCAGCCCGCGCCACCGACTCTCTTCGGTCGGGTCGGGCTCAGCAGACTTGGACATGAGTAAATTGTAACAGTGCTTATATAAGTACTGCTATATCGATCAGCGCCAGCGGGGCCTGCCTTCAGATGGGTGGCGAGACCGAATGGACCCACGCCCGCTCAGCGGCGGGCGATGAACACGTACTCCCGGCTGTTATCGTCCACCGGCTCTTGTTCGAAGTTTCCGTAAAGAGCCTCGAGCTGAAGCCCGGCGACATCCAGCAGCCCGAGCCATTCGTTCTTGGTCGCCCACCAGATCGAACTGGTGCCGCCTTCGTCGAGCGTGATGTCGATGCGGTTGTCGCCGACCGCATAGCGAATGGTGTGGGGCACGGGCTCGTTCTGGTGCCGCCCGTCCAGCCGAACCGCTACCTGGTGGTCGAACGCGAAGGCGTTCCAGGCGAACCGACCGCCGGAA
>DASYTV010000321.1:0-8859 GCA_036001885.1 Actinomycetes bacterium | reverse complement strand
TGGGGTCAGTCGGAGAGGCGGCGGAGGTGCCCGGGCAAGGGCAGTAGGAGATGTCCCGAAGGCTTGCCAACCTCACCCTCGACAACCTCGACGACCTGCCGAGGCGCTGCCGCCGTTGTGTCTTTTGGGAGCTCGATCCGGCGGCAGGAGACCGGGCCGTCCAGGCGGGTGATCCTGCTCTAGAAAAGGAAGCCTGGGTCTCCGCCACCCTCCTGGAGTGGGGGTCGTGTGGCAAGCTCGTGTACGTCGACGGAGCGCCGGCGGGTTATGTGTTGTACGCACCGCCGGCTTACGTGCCGCGTTCGGTTGCATTCCCGACCAGTCCGGTCAGTGCCGACGCGGTCCTCCTGCTCACTGCTCATGTACTCCCTGACTTCGCCGGTGGCGGCCTCGGTCGGATGCTCGTTCAGGGCATGGCCAAGGATCTGACTCGGCGTGGCGTCAAGGCCATCGAGGCGTTCGGCGACGCGAAGTGGGAGCGGCCGGCATGCGTCGTGCCAGCCGACTACCTTCTCGCCGTGGGTTTCAAGACGGTGCGGCCGCATCACCGCTATCCCCGTCTGCGGCTTGAACTGAAGAACGCCCTCTCCTGGCGAGAGGACGTCGAAGTGGCCCTCGAGCGGCTACTTGGTTCCATGTCTCCGGAACCGATCTTCAAGCCTGTCTAGTGTGCCGAACCAGAAATTCGGCGCGTAGATCCATGGCCGGGCGGATGCATCGCAAGGCCGAGGAGGAGACCGATAGCGGCGCTCTCGGCGACGACGAGAACGCGGCGAGGCGCCGACCCGGGCATGGAGATAGGTGGCGAATTTCTGGTTCGGCACACTAGGTCCCATGTCCAAGTTTCGTTGCGTTGGCTGGTCCCGCTGGTCCGCACCCCGCGGAACGCTCCGCGCTGCTGCGCGTTACGTAGGGAACCCGCAAAGACTGGGCTGCGTTGTCGGTCGCCCGCGCACCCCTCCAGTACGCCGGGCTCACTGATGCTTTGCCAGGCATCCAGCGGTCCTCCGGCCTCTATGACCATGACATCGGACACGGGGCACCAGCCCGCGAGCGACGGTTCACTCGGTTTCACGTGAAACGGACACCGCGACGCGGTTGGCGTCGCGGTGTCCGTAACAGGGAGCAGCCGTTGGCCGGACGAGTACTGGCCAGGCTTAAACGAATTCCTCCAGGTCGGAGAGAAGCATCCGCTTCGGCTTCGCACCAATGATCGTCTTCACCATCTCGCCGTTGTGGAACACGGCCAGCGTTGGCAGGGACGTGATGCCGTAACGCGCCGAGACCACTGGGTTCTCGTCGACGTTGAATTTCACAAAGTGAAGCTTCTCGGTCTCCTCCGCGATCTCCGCGAGAATCGGGGCGACCTGACGGCACGGCCCGCACCAAGCTGCCCAAAAGTCCACGAGGACGGGCTTGTCGGCCTTGAGGACGTCAACCTCGAACGTCTCGTCGGTCACGGTCTTCACTACTTGTCTCCTTCTCGAGTGGTCTGGATCGCTGGAGATGCGCTCAGTTGTTGGTGGACGCGAGTTCGGCCGTGTCTTCGGCGATGGTCCCGGCGATTTGCGCCGCTTCCGGGTGGCCTTCCAGCGCTGCCAGGTAGCGCTCCGCGTCGAGTGCGGCCCCGCAACCCGTACCGGCGGCGGTAACGGCCTGCCGGTAGATGTGGTCGACGACGTCACCGGCTGCGAAGACACCGGCCAGGTTGGTGCGCGTTGTCGGTTGGACGACCTTGATGTAGCCCGCCTCGTCCAAGTCCACCTGCCCGGTCAGGAGCTCGGTCCGTGGGTCATGGCCGATCGCGACGAAGATACCTGTTGCATCGAGTGTGCTCTCGACCCCGGTCGTTAGGTTCCGGATGCGAACCCCGGCGACCTTGTCCTCGCCGAGCACGTCGACGGCCTCGCTGTCCCAGACGAACTTAATCTTGGGGTTGCTGAACGCCCGTTGCTGCATGATTTTGCTAGCTCGCAGCTCGTCACGCCGGTGGACGACGGTCACGGAATTGGCGAACCGGGTGAGGAAGGTCGCCTCCTCCATGGCTGAGTCTCCGCCACCCACGACAACGATGTCCTGGGCACGGAAGAAGAAGCCGTCACAGGTGGCACACCATGAGACGCCATGCCCGGACAGCCGCTTCTCGTTGGGGAGTCCCAACTCGCGGTAGCCGGAGCCAGTAGCGATGATCACCGCGTGTGCTCGATGGACCGAGCCGTCGCCGGCCTTGACGACCTTGACATCTCCTGTTAGCTCGACCTCGACCACGTCATCTGTGATGATCTCGGTTCCGAAGCGCTCCGCCTGCTTGCGCAACGCGTCCATGAGATCCGGTCCGAGAATGCCGTCAGGGAAGCCGGGGAAGTTCTCCACATCCGTCGTGTTCATCAGCGCGCCACCTGCGGTGACCGAGCCTTCGAACATCAGCGGCGCGAGGTTCGCACGGCTCGCGTAGATCGCGGCCGTATAGCCGGCCGGACCCGAGCCAATGATGATCAAGTTGCGGACGTCGCTCACTTCTTGCCTTCCCTCGCCGCATCAGAGCCCACCTGCTGCGGACTCCGCCTGGGGAAACCGATCCTAGGCTGCAGAGATTCCCGTCCGTGCGTACATCACCCATGCCGAAGGCTACGGCTTGTCGAGATCCCCGGGGCGCTCCAACGATGAGCTCCGCCGGGTCGCTGGGACTATTCACCAGTGGGCTACGGAGGGCCGGCTGTAGTCCTCCCAACCAGTACATCCCGCCTCACCTTCCCGCTCCTGGGTGCCGGGGGTCATGACTTCGTGCTCCTGGGTTGCCGGGGGCCGTGACTCCGTGCCTCTATGCATCACTTCGCGCCCTGAATGCATCGGGAAGTCGGGCATTTCGGGCCGAAGACGATGCTGCGGGGAGCGAAGTCGGGCCTGCGGGGGGCGAGGTCGGCCTGCGGGGGGGCGAGGTCGGGCTTGCGGGTGCTCGGTGCCCGGCCTGCCTCGTGGGATTAAGAGTGGCGGCCCGGGCCACACAGCGTCGCCTGAGCCTTGTCGTAGGGAGTGGGTGCTCCCTGAGAAAGCCCACCCTTGCCACTGCGTGGTCCCCGAGGCCTCGCCTCTGGACCGTCGGCGAGGAGGGAAAGCAGAGCGCGGCGATCAGGAGGAGCCGTGGGGCGGGTGACCTGGCTAGCTCCTGGGTTCCCGGGGGCCGTGACTCCGTGCCTCTATGCATCACTTCGCGCTCTGAATGCATCGGGAAGTCGGGCATTTCGGGCCGAAGACGATGCTGCGGGGAGTGAAGTCGGGCCTGCGGGGAGCGAGGGCCCTGTCGTCGACTTAGCGAAGGGCATCGAGCGTGGGGGTTAGGGGCCGGATGGCCTCGCGGGAGTGGACTGTGTACCGGATGGCGCATTCGGCGAGGGCGCTGCCGTCACCGGTCGGCGGACCGTGGTAGTAGCGATCGGTGTGGACTCGCCCGGGCCACAGTCCGGGCCGACGACGTAGACATTTGCACTGGTGGAATCTGCCGGGTCGGGCAGCACGATGACGGCTGCCGGTTTTCCCCCATAAGTAGCGAGATCTACAACTATGGGGGCGACATCGCTTTTGACCAGACCCTGGATGCAGGCTGCAAGCGCTGATTGGCTGCTTAGCCGAGCGAGCCTAACGTCGGAATCCGCAAGGAGGCCACTGGACGGGGCCACCCCCTCCTGCGGAGCCGCGTCCGGAGCTCGGGCGGCTTCCTGCTCGGCCAGCAGCTCGCGCACACCGGCAGAGAGCGTGTAGGCCGTATATGCGCGGCCGGACCTGACGACGCCATCGGCGCCGGCCGACTGACCGCCAGTGGCCGAGCCATAACCGTTGGCAGCCGCGTCTGGCCCCGGCGACGAGCCGGGCGCCAGGCTCCCGCCGGCCTCGCTCGGGCTCGTCGCTCCGCCTTCGCGGGCAGTGGCGACCTGGGCGTTCTCGTCATGAGAGCTTGTGAGTCGCGGGAGAACGACCAGAGCGCCTACCACAATGGCGATCGTCGCCAGCGCCCCACCGAGAGCCGGCAACCAACGGCGGCGGCGCGGAACGGAGCCGGCCGGGCGATCGCCGATCCACCCGCCGGCCGGTGGGCGTGCGAGCTGCTCTGCGGTCTGCCCCTGGCCCGATGGGTACCTCCCACCGGCCGACAACCCCGCCGTACGCGCCTCGGCCTCCTCTGCGAGCGCCAGGTCAATCCCGGCCGCGACCGACGCCGGCATTGGCACGGTCGAGTCTGACGCGAGGGCGGCGCGTAGACGGCGAAGGTCCTCGCGCAAGGTCGAGCACTCGGGACAAAGGGCGAGGTGGTGCTCGGCCTCAGCCGCCTCGCCGGGGCCGAGGAGACCCTCGAGGTGATCCGCGACCGCCTCGGCCCTCAAGTGCTCATGGTGCATAGTCGTGGTCACCTCCCTCGATGGGTACGGAGCCGGGGGTACCAGTGACCTCCGGCGTCACGACACTCGGTCTCGCACTCGCAGGTTTGACGGGAGTGGTCGCCTCAGGGTTCCTCCCGATCACAGGGTCCGTCAGCTGCGGATCTGGGTTCTGGCCGTCTGTATCGGCGGTGGCAGGCAGCCTCGATCGCAGCTGCCCCGACGGGCGGCCAGCGGATTCCACCAGCGGGCCGGATCGCTCGAGCCCGCGGGCAAAGGAGCCGGTTGCCGAACGCCCCGGCCCATGCCGTGCCCCTGCCGCCGCCGCGTCGGCCGCCGCCGGGGGCCCCAGATGGGCGAGGTAGGGCAGCAGGCGAGCGCGGCCGCGAGCGCACCGGCTCTTGATCGTGCCGACCGCCACGTCAAGGATTCGCGCAGCATCCTCGACCGAGTAGCCCTGCATATCGACGAGCACGAGCGCGGCGCGTTGCTCGAAGGGCAGCTGTGCCAGCGCAGCGGCGATGTCGAGCCGCAGCTCTCCCTCTGGAGCATGGTCTGGGCTTGTCGCCAGTACGCCGCCGGGCGCTCCCTCTGTCTCTTGGTCCGCCAGCGGCACCGTCGGCCGCACCTGACGGCGCCGGACGCGATCCAGGCAGGCGTTGACCACGATCCGGTGCAGCCACGTCGTGACCGCGGCGTCGCCGCGGAAAGTGTGCGCGCTCCGGAAGGCAGAGATGAGCGCATCCTGTACCGCGTCCGCCGCCTCCTCCGGATCGCCAAGGGTACGGAGGGCGACCGCCCACAGCCGGTCACGGTGGCGGCGGACGAGCTCGCCGAAGGCGTCCGTGTCACCGTCCAGATGTCGGGCGAGCAATACCTCGTCGGCCGGATCGGTGTCCGCGACCGGCGATTGGCGCCCCCGGCTAACCCTGAACCGTGACATCCGACACTTCGGCCCTGTATCCGCCGGATACGGGGGGCAGCCGCGTGTACCACACCAACAAGTAGCGCGCTTGGACCGGTCCGTCCTTCGGAGTGAGGGTGAAGGTGCCGCCGTCGTTGGAGGTTGCGTCGGTCACCCGCTGGAATCCATCGAGCGCGGTCGCAATCTCGCCGGCAGTCGAGGCCATGAGGGCGACGTCGGTGTGTCCGGTGTTCATGCTGAGCCTGACGGCCTGGACCTGCCGCGTCGAGCCTAGATCGACGACGAAGCCTATTCCCGGTTTGAAGGTGGTGATTGGATCGTCGCGATAGGTCTTGGTCGTCCAGGCCGTAGCCGGGTTGCCGTCGTACAGATTCGCGGCGGCGCCGTTGTTCTCGTTGCCGTCGCAGCTTCTGCAGCCTGCCACGGGATCGAAACCGGCTGCCGCTTGAATCGACAGTGGTTGCGATGTCGAAGACGCGCTCGGAGAGGCGCTGGGCGGCTCTTCGTCGCTTCCGTTCGCGCTGGACCGGTTGAGCAACGTCCGCGCGATGAGCGCGCCAAGCAGGATGAGACCGGCGATCAGCAGCACGGATACGACCGCACGCGCCGTACGCATCCCCCGCGAAGGCACCCAGTCGGGCGGTGCGTCGCCCTGCGGCGCGGGCACGACCGATCCACCGGCGCCAATCGACGGAAGTGTGGTGGTCATGCTGCGACGCACGGCAGTGTCGGAGCGGTATTCGGGTTGGATCCGGCGGGCCGCGGCGAGTTGCGACTGTGTCTTGAGCGAGGCGGCGATCGCCGCAGGAGTTGTGAGCGGGGCGGCATGGTGCCGCGGGGGCGAGTTGAGCGTCCGGTCGACCACCTCGTCGAGCAGCGCAGGTACGCCGGCCCGTACCTGCCGGGGAGTAGCTAGATTCCCCTCCGTACGCATCGCCGCGCCGAGGCCGTACGCCGGCCCATCCGGCCAGCGCGCGGTCAGCGCGGCGTGGAGCAGCTTGCCGATCGCCTGAGCGTCGGCGAGGGCAGGGTCGTCCGCGGTCACGCCGTCAAATGCGGCGTCGACGCCGAGACCGGATAGCTTGATCTGCCCGTTGTGCCCGAAGATCACTGTGTCGGGTGTCACGCACAGATGGGCGAGTCCGCCGAGATGTGCGGTCGCGAGTGCCTCGGCCACTTCCGTGACCATGAAATGAGCATCCGATGGCTCGAGCGGGCCGACGGCATCGAGAATCTGCGTCAATGTAGAGCCGTCGACCCATTCATGGACGACGTAGAACAAGCCGTCCTCTTCCGCTGCGTCGAGAACCCGGAGGAAGCGGCTGCCCCCGACGGTAGAGGCGAGCTGCGCGGCTTCGACGACCGCCGTGGCCCGATCATGATCGGCAGGGAGCACGGCTACGCCCACCTGGCGAGCGAGCAGTTCGTCGACGGCGCGCCACTTCTCGACGTCGGCGCCATTAGCGACGCGCTCCTCGAGCCGGTAGCGTCCGGCGAGCCGCTGGCCCACTGCGACGGTGATGGGCTCCACGCGTCCGTCGTCCGTTCCCTCGACTGCAATGCACAGCCATGCTAGTGCCGCTGCTCGGGTCACCCGGCCAGACGGCACAGATGCGAAACCAACCCGTGCCTGACGGGCTACACAGCCAGCGGTTACCCCGTTGAGTCGATGATCGGGTCGAACAGCGCCTGACCGGCCGCCACGCCCCGGTGCGCTCAGGTGCGCGAACGCCGGAGCATGGCGACGAGCATCGCGAACTCACTAATGCGCAGCCTGAAACAGAAGATCAGGTAGAGCGCGATCATGAGACCGCCGCCGAGCACGAGCGAGGTGATCGAGGTGCCTAGGCCCGGGCCGATGGTGGCGCGCATTCCCCAAGCCAGGACCGCGGCGGGCAGGGCGGCCGCACAAGCGGCGAGGCCCAGCAGCCCGTACGTGTGGGCAATGCGGCGCCCCTCCAGGCCGCCGAGCCGCCCCGACAGTGTGCGCGACGTGATGAGAGCGCCGACGGCGTACGCCAGCGTGTAGCCCGCCGCCATACCCACCACGACCCACTGCGTCGGCAGCAGCCACCAAGCGAGCAGGACCGCGATGATGTTGATCACGTTGATCCAGACGTTGATCCGCACTGGCGTGCGGGTGTCCTCGAAGGCATAGAAGCCGCGCAGCAGCAGGTGGTGCACCGAGAACGGGATGAGGCACAGGGCGAAGGCCATCAAGACCCAACCGATGTACTCGGCGTTCTTAAGTCCAACGAATACGTCATACATCACAACGGCAAGGTCAGGCCCGAGGACGAAGAATGCGATCGCCGCCGGAATGATGGCGACGCCCACCAGTCTCAGGCCTTCCGATATATCCAGTCGCACCGCCGTGGCGACACCGGCCGCCGCGGCCCTGCTCATCCGCGGCAACAGAGCGGTGACGACGGAGACGGTGATCACGGCGTGCGGGAGCAGCAGGATCAGGTACGCCTTCGTATACGGCGTGAAGCCGACACCGGTGGTGATGCCCTCGTTCGTCGCCGCCGCCCCCGCTGCGGTAGCGAACTGGACGACGATCAGGTAACCGATCTGGTTGATCAGGACGAAGATGATCGTCCACATCGCTGCCTTGTACGCGGGACCAAGCCCTGCGCCCCGGAAGTCGAAGCGGGGTCGGAACCGGAACCCGAGCCTGTGCAGAAGCGGAAACAGCACGGCAGCCTGGGCGACCACGCCGAGGGTGGTCCCGATGCCGAGCAGCCGAAGCTCGCCCGAGCTCACCGTCTCTGCGGCCGGTTTGTGGCCGCTCGTCACGACGATGAACAGCACCCCGGTCGCGATGACGACGACATTGTTGACGATAGGTGCCCACATCATCGGGCCGAAGCTGCCCCTGGCGTTGAGAACTTGCCCGACCATTACGAACAGGCCGTAGAAAAGGATCTGGGGCAGGAGGTACCGCGCGAAGGTCGTCGCGACGTCGAACTCGGCGACCATGTCAGAACCGGTGTAGGCCCAGGCGTACAACCTGATGATTAAGGGTGCGGCGACCACCGCAACCACGGTCACCACAAGCAGGACGAGCATCGTCGAGGTGAGCATCCGGTTGGTGTACGCCTGCCCACCGTCCTTGTTGCTGCTCATGGCGCGAGTCAGCTGCGGGATGAGGACCGCGTTGAGCGCGCCGCCTACCAGCAGGATGTAGATGATGTTCGGGACCGTGTTCGCCACGTTGTACGTGTCCGCGAATATTGCTGTGCCGATCGCTCCAGCGATGACCATGTCACGCAAGAACCCGGTCAATCGCGACACCACCGTGCCCGCAGCCATCGACGTCGTCGACCGCGCCACGCTGGCACTCACACGCCCACCCTTGGTGTGGTCGGCTGGTCGGGCACTGCAGTACCGCCCGGCGGGGCGCGCCGCATGTGCCGCCGGCCGAGACGGAACACGATGGAGATGAACAGTAGGGCGATGGCTCCGCCGATGATGTAGAAACCGACACGGCCGAAGTTCGTCGCACGGACATTGAATCGTGAGACGGGACCGATCCGCTCGCCTCGTGGATTGGTCAGG
>DASYTV010000320.1:0-17332 GCA_036001885.1 Actinomycetes bacterium | reverse complement strand
GGCTCGTCCTTCGAGTGGTCGGTGTCCGCGGTCGCCTCCATCGGGGTGCACCTGATCCGGGAGGGCTACCTGGTCCGCTTCGTCACCGATGCGGACACGGGAGTCGACACCGGGGCGCACCGAGCCGCTCTCGACGGCAATTTCGAAGGCCTCCTGATGGATGCACTCGCGATCGTGACACCGTCGGCCAACCGGCGGCTGGACCGAGTCGGCGCGGCGCTGCGGCACGGTGGGGCCGACGGTCTGCTCATCGCCGTGCTCGGCGCAATCGACACAGAGCAGGCGGAGACGCTCGCCAAGCTCCGACACGGGACGACCGTCGCCATCGCGGTGCTCGTCGACTCGATGTCGTGGCTGCATCTCCCCGACGACCTGCGAGCCGAGGAGAGGAAGGCGTTCGACGGCGCCGCGGGCCTGCTGCGCCAGACCGGCTGGCGGGTGATCCCGGTACACGCCGGTGACGAGCTCCCTCCGCTGTGGCCACAGGCGGCGCGCGGCGGGCAGGAGCTCGAGCTCCCACTGGACCGGATCCGTACGCTGACCGCCGCGATGAGGGGTTCCGCGCGCCGGGCAGGACGAAGCCGCGACACGGCAGGTGTGCTCTCAAGGGTTGAGCAGGCCGCCGCCGAGGGTGCCAGTGGCTCCACCGCCGATCTGGCCGGGCCCGACCGCACCGGTTCGAACGGAGACGCGCAATGAGCGGACAGGTTCGCGTCACGTTCTTCGCCGGTCTCGCGACCTTGCTCACCTCGCTTGCCTTCACGCCTGTGTTCACCGTGCAGACCTGGTTCTGGCCGGTGCTCGCCGCGCTGGTTCTCATCGGCGGCACCGGCGCGCTGCTCCGGCGACGATCGGCGCCGGTCGCGGTGGTCATCCTCGCGCAGGTGGGGGTCACCGCGCTGTGGATCACCTTGCAGTATGCACCGAATGCCATCCTCGGCCTCGTGCCAGGACCGGGCGCGTTCCGCGACTTCTCCCGCTTGGCGTCCGCCGGAGCGACGGATGCACAGGACTACGGAACCCCGGTGCCCCCGACCAAGGGTCTGGAGTTCCTCACCGTCCTCGGCACGTGCACGGTCGGGTTGATGGTGGACGCCCTGGCAGTCACCTTCCGGCGGGCGGCGCTGGCCGGCCTGCCGCTCCTCGCGCTCTACACCGTGCCGGCCTCGGTCGTCAACGGAGGGCTGAACTGGCTCCTCTTCGTGCTTGCCGCAGTCGGTTACATCGCGCTGTTGATCGCCGAGGGACGGGACAAGCTGAGCCGCTGGGGGCGACCGCTCATCCCCTCCTCCGATCCTGGCCGTGCCGGCCGCGGCACGGTCGCTGAGGTGCAGACAGCGCCGTTCGCCGCCGTAGGGCGCCGGATCGGTGCCGCGGTGATCGGCCTGGCGATTGTCGTCCCCGCAGCCTTCCCGCTTGCCAACGACGCGCTGACCAAGGGCGCAGGCGGCTTGTTCGGCAATGACGGCAAGGGCGGCGGCAACAGCAAACTGACGACCGTCGACCCGCTTGTGAGCCTGGCAAGGAACTTCTTCCAGAGGGAGAACCTGCCGGTCATGACGGTGAAGTCGGATGCCACCAGCGGCTCGGACCTTTATATGCGGATGGCGACGCTCGACAAGTTCGACGGGACCCAATGGCGACGCTCGACTACGGACGTCGCCCGTCTCGACCGCCTACCCCAGGCGGCCGGCTTGACAAAGGGAGTGCAGCGGCAGATCGTCCACAGCGAGATCAAGACGACGAAAAACATAGAGTCGTCGTTCCTCCCGGTGCCCTATCCGCTGACCGACATCAACATCTCTGAGGGCTCCTGGCGGGTCGACGTCAATACTCAGAACATCCTGAGCGCGAGGAGCAGCCGCCAGATCCAGGACAAGAACTACGAGACAACGAGTCTGGCCATTGCGCCCACTGCGAACCAGCTCGCCGACGCATCGGACGCCCCGAGCGGGCCGGGCGGCCCGAACGCGAATATCGCCAATTACCTCCTCGTCCCGAGTATGCCGCCAATTGTTGGGCGTCTCGCCCAACAAGCCACCAAGGGCGCGGAGACGCCCTACGACAAGGCACTGCGGCTGCAGGACTGGCTGCGCAGCAGTGGCGGGTTCACCTACAACGCGACCAGCAACCATGGTGGCACCGGCTCGAAGGCGATCGAGACATTCCTTAGTGACAAAGTTGGCTACTGCGAGCAGTTCGCCTCCACGATGGCTGTAATGGCGCGCCAACTTGGGATCCCAGCCCGAGTCGACGTCGGGTTCACCGCCGGGCAAGCGCAGGAGGATGGCACCTACCTGATCACCGCCCACGACGCACATGCGTGGCCCGAGCTCTACTTCAACAACATCGGCTGGGTGCGCTTCGAGCCAACCCCGCTCGGCGGGGCGGGGCAGGGCAGCGCAAGCGTCCCCGCGTACGCGTCCGCACCCAACCAGAAGGCCGCGATAGGTGCGCCCAACGGCAACGACGGAGCGGGCGCGGACCCGACGCAGCCTGGGTCAGAAGGTGGCCCCGGGAGCACGCCGACGGCTAACGGGGCTGCCCAATGCAAGGGACTCGCCGGTCAGGCTCTCGCGCAGTGCCAACGTGACCTTGGGACCAACAACACCGGCGCTGGCGGCGTCGTCGGGCGGGACATCCCGCTCTGGGTGGCCATCGCCATCCCGCTCCTGCTGGCGCTGCTCGTCGCGCCGAGCCTGCTCAGGATCGGTATCCGACGGCGGCGCTACCGCAGAGCCCGCTCCGACCAAGTCGCGACGGCGAACGCCGCCTGGGACGAACTGCGCGACAGTGCGCGCGATCTCGGATACTCCTGGACGGCCAGCGAAACCCCCCGTCAGGCCTCGGCGCGCCTCGCGCGCAAGGGAAAGCTGAGGCACAAGCACATCGACGCACTGGCGCGGCTCACGACCGCGGTCGAGCAGGCCCGCTATGCGCCCCTCGCCGGAGACACCTCGACAGTGATCGCCGACGTACGCGCCGTCCGTGCGGGCTTGGCGCGGCGGGTGGGGCGTGGTCAGCGGGTACGGTCTGTCGTCCTGCCCGCCTCCACGGTCGTGGTGCTCCACTGGCTCGGCGAGCGAATCGCCGACCTGCTGGATGCGATCGACCGCAGTGGCGCAGCAGCCAAGAGACGGTTGCTTTCCGTCTTCAGGCGCACCCGTGCCGCTCCCGGTAATTAGGCAGAATCGTCGCCTCGCGGCCACGGCCGGCTCCCTTGTGCGCTGACGGCCGTCGTGGTAGTTGCTGATCATGCTGTTTCGTCAGCGTGTCCTCGACGGGGTCGCCGACAAGACGATCAGCCTTGCCTTCCGGCGATGGGACAGACCCCGAGTCAAGCCGGGCACACTCATCCGCACTCGGATCGGCGTCATCCGCATCGGCTCCGTTGAGAAGGTGGACCCCGATTCCATCACCGACGGCGACGCGCGAGCGGCCGGCTATCGCGACGCCTCAGAGCTGGTGGCAGAGCTTGATAAGCGCAGCGAGGGCTCGGTTTATCGCGTGCGGCTGAGCCTGCACGGCCCTGATCCACGGGTCGCTCTTCGCGACGATGCGGCCCTCAGCGAGGAGGCGGTGCAGGCGATCAGTGCGAGCCTCGAACGCATGGATCGGGCACGCCGCTCTGGGCCGTGGACGCTAGCCGTTCTTCGGATGATCCAAGAGCAGCCGGCCGTGCGTGCGCCCGACCTGGCGGCCCAGCTCGGATGCGAGAAAAGGCCGTTCAAGGCGGACGTGCGAAAGCTCAAGGAGCTGGGCCTCACGGAGAGCCTGGACGTCGGCTACCGGCTATCGCCGCGTGGGAAGGCATTCCTTGCGTCGGTCGAACGGTGATCATCGCTCTTCGAGTCCGCCGGCCGGAGGACATGGCCTCCTCCCGATTCACGTCCTCGACCTTCGGCATCGCAGCCATCGCACGCTCAGCCGAGCGCGGGAGGCAGACGCCCACCGGGACCTCGGCACCACCCTCGCGAATACAGTGGGAGCTACCGTGGGCAGGCGATGAATGCCAACGAGCAACGGCTATCGTTCGGGAAGGCCGCGGCGCACTACGAAAGCATCCGTCCCACATATCCGGCTGAGGCGTTGGAGTGGCTCCTCGGCGCGGAGCCACGGACCGTCGTCGATCTTGGTGCAGGCACGGGCATCTTCTCTCGGGTGCTCGGCGCCGCCGGGCACCACGTGATCGCCGTCGAGCCTGACCCGCTCATGCGGGACCGGCTCGTGGCGGTCTCACCCCACATCACGACCGTTGCCGGCTCGGCCGAGGACATGCCGCTGCCTGACGGCAGCGTCGATGCCGTCGTAGCGGCTCAGTCGTACCACTGGTTGACCGGCAGCGAGCCCACCCCGAGATCGCGCGCGTGCTGCGCCCAGGCGGTGTCTTCGGCGCGATCTGGAACATCCGCGACGAGTCCGTCCCGTGGGTCGCGGCGTTCGGCCGCGCCGCTTCGCTCGAGGACGGCACGACCGGGATGGGCTTCTGGCGCGGGATGCCGGACGCAAGTCCGTGGTTCGAACCCTGGGAGCGGGGCGAATTCCGCCATGCGCTCTCGTACTCGCCGAGCCAGCTGCTCGATCTCGCGCACAGCCGGTCGACATGGCTGGCCGGGGACGAGGACGCCCGGCAGCGGATCGACGACGGGGTGAGCGCGGTCATCGCCGACCTTCCCGATCCTGTTGAGGTCTCGTACATCGCCGTCGCATATCGGGCCGCGCGGTCGCCGTGATGCTCGGCCCCCGACCGTGCGGGCACGCGGAACCGGCAGACTGGAAGAGTCCGTCACCAGGGAGGAGCAGGTCAGAAGTCGCCGCGCTCCTCGCGGCGGCGCCGCCAACGTTCCTCGATGCGGTCCATGAAGCCGCCGCGCTGAGCCTTTTGCTTGCGCTTCGGGTTGAGCGGGGTCACCACTCCGCCACCGGATGACGAGCCGGCGGGCTTGGACAGCCGCTGCCAACTCAGAACCGCGAACCAGACCGAGGCGAGCATGACGACGAAGCCGAGCACACCCACCGGGATGATCTGTTTGACCAGGCCGGTGAAGAGCACAACGACGCCGGCGACGAACCCCGCAAGCGCGAGGACAATCCGGCGTCGGTGATGACGGCGGGCGTCGGCGCCGCGCATACTCGAGGCGAATTTCGGATCCTCGGCGTACAGCGCGCGCTCCATCTGCTCGAGCAAACGTTGCTCGTGCTCAGAGAGCGGCACGGAATCCTCCTCGGTCATGGTCGCTCGGGCGACCGGACTTGCCCTCCCATGGTAGGCAGGCGAGTGCCTCCAGGAAACCCGAGACGGCGACACGGGTGGGGTTTCCCCGCCACGACCATGCAGCCTGGTTCTCCCGAAGACATCGGTTCCCGCCCTGTCTGGTATCTACCCATGTCACGAGCGAGTTGCGAGAAGATGAAGGCGGCCGGCCACCGCTCGCAACGCGGGGTGGGTCGACGCCGCGATCTCGAGTTGGCGCAGCTGCTCCTGGGCTCGCGGCTCGCCCTCGACGAGTGCCGCTGGGACAAGATCGGTGAAGACCCTTAGACCGTGCACCGCCGTCACGGTTAGGCCGGCCCCGGTCATGACTTCGCTGACGCTGTCGACGGTGTAGCGGCGCGGCGTCGGATCAAGGTCGCTGAACCGGCCGGCGGGGTCGTCGAGCGCGTGTCGGGCCTCGGTGAAACGGCCCGCGATCGCGCGCGCGAGCACGGCAGCGGTCTTGTTGGCCACGATCACGCTGACGAGACCACCGGGACGCAGGCACTTCGCAACAGCGCCCAGGGCAATCTCGGGATCTTCGACGTACTCCAGTACGCCGTGACAGAGAACGGCGTCGACACGCTCGGCGCCGATCAGCCCGGGAAGCAGCGCCAGCTCTCCCTGCAATCCGATCACCCGATCACCGACACCCGCCTCGGCGACTCGCCGCTCCAGCGCCGCGAGAGCGTCCGGGCTCGGATCCACCACCGTGACCGTGTGACCGAGCTCAGCCAGCGGGACCGCGAAACCTCCGGTACCCCCACCGGCGTCCACGACGTCCAGTCCGGACCGCCCTGTCTTGGCCGCCAGCTCATCGAGGCGGGCGATGAGCGGGTCCCAGACGACCGCCCCGCGGGCCAACCCGCGCGACCGAGAGCGATCGGACATCCCGTCACCTCACCTCGAGCCATCCGGGCTGCAGAGGGCCAACCCTAGTGCCGCGTGTGCAAAGTCACTTTGCGCTGGCCAGGTCCTGCGCCACCGTCAACGGACCTTGGACAGGCGGCACCAGGGTCGCGTGTCCAAAGTCACTTTGCGTTGGCCAGATCCTGCGCCAGTGGCAACGGACCTCGGACACGCGCCACTAGCGTGTCTGTCGGAGTCCTTGATCATGGGAGGGCGGCCTAACCAGGGCTCGACAGCACTCCGATCGATGCCTCGCACAAATTCACGAACCGGGTGGCATCGCGAAGGAGATCGTCGGCATCTCGGTCGGTGACGACGTGCGCGAGTCCCGCCTCGGCAGCGGCCCGCTTCGCGGCCCCAGCGGCAAAGAAGGTGGCCCACTCTCCGAGCTCGGGCGCGACCTTGGCGAGCAGCGCCCAAGCATTCGGAGGACGCCCCCCCGCCCTGGCTGCCGGTCGAGTTCGGACTCCGAGCACGGCTGCGGCGGCGCGCAAGGCTGCGAGGTGCGCCGTCGCGAACCGCCGGGCAGCCGCAGGCTCGCGCGCGCTGTCGGCCAGGCACCGGCGGGACTGCGCGAGCAGGTCAAAGACGCCGACGGGGACAGGAGCCGCCCGCCCTTCCGGTGCCTCCGCACGCACCGGCGCCCGGCTCATTCGTCGGGTCGAGTGACGAACCATTGCTCCGACTCCCTCCCGTATGCCAGCTCGAAAACCTCCGAGTGTCCGCGACGACCGGTGGTGGCAACCACCCTCCACATCTCGTGCTCCTCGGTATCTGCCGGAATCCCGGTCGTCGCCGTCGAGTGCCACCACCGAGACGACTCGACCCAGCCCGACTGCACCTCGGTCACGACATAAAGCCGGCCGCGCCACATGAACTCGACCGGACGATCGTCCACACTGCGCACATCCACGCGCTCCCCACGCTCCCTTGCCACCGTCGACTCCTCCGCACCGGCACGGCTTCTACGCCGTACCGGCCACCAGCGCTCTCTCGGCCGCCGATCGGCGGCCGAACCGCACCGACGGGATGACACGGCGCGGCCGGCCAGACGCTCGAGGCGAGGCGCAATCGAGCTATCGGTGCCGGGGGAAGGCGGCGGGCGGCGGAGCCGGCCCCGGCTCGGGGCGCTTCCCCACACCCGTCGCCTGGGCCGGCGATCCGACCGCGGGCACGAGTCGAGGGGCGGGAAGCACCTCGCGGCCGGATCCGCCGAAGGTGGGCTCCGATGACGCTAGAGACCACCCCTTGCTCGAACATGTGTTCGAACAAGTCAAGTTAACCGCGATTCTCTCCGCCGGGTCAACCCCAACTCACCCGGCAGCCCGCCCGACGAGCAGGATTCGACCGTCCGCCGGGAGAGGAGGCGGCCCTGAGTCACCGCCCGTGCTGTTGGTGTGCGCTTAGGTATGGTCAGCGCATGCATCCAACGGTCGCGCGGGTGGGCCGCGTGCTCGAGCAGGCAGGCGCTCAGGGGACGCCCAGAAAGCTGGCGGAGCCCGCGCCGACCGCGGCGACTGCGGCGGCCCAGCTTGGTTGCGCCGTAGGCGCGATAGCAAACAGCCTCGTCTTCGTGGCCGACGGCTCCCCGCTGCTCGTCCTCACCAGTGGTGCCCACCGCGTCGACACGGCGTGGGTGGGACGGCTTGTCGGCGCCGCCTCGGTCCGGCGAGCGGACGCCGACTTCGTTCGTATTCATACCGGATTCGCCATCGGTGGCGTCGCGCCTGTCGGCCATCCCGAGTCGGTCAAGACTCTCGTGGACACCTGGCTGGCCAAGTACGACGTTGTCTGGGCCGCGGCCGGCCATCCACATTGGGTCTTCCCGACGACCTTCGAGGAGCTCGTACGAATCAGCGGCGGCTCGGTCGCCGACGTCGGCCCATAGGCCGATTCGTATGATGCCCGTCCCGTCTTTGCACCGGGCAGCCGTCGTCAGCAAGCTGCGGGACGCGGGGTGTGTGTTCGCCGAGGACGAGGCGCAACTGCTGGTTGACTCCGCGAAGACGCCCCGCGAGCTCGCGACCATGGTGGAGCGACGAGCCGCCGGGGTGCCGCTGGAACACGTCGTCGGCTGGACAGACTTCTGTGGGCTGCGCGTTGCCGTGGATCCGGGGGTCTTCGTGCCCCGTCGCCGCACCGAACTGCTCGTCCGCCGGGCCGCGGGGGTCGCCGCGCCGGGAGCAATCGTCGTCGACCTGGCCTGCGGGTCGGGCGCGGTCGGCATGGCCGTCGCGGCGCTCGTCGGCAGCGTCGTGCTGCATGCAGTGGACATTGAGCCGGCCGCCGTGCGCTGTGCCCGGCGCAACCTCCGGGCCTTCGGCGGCAAGGTGTACGCCGGCGACCTGTACGAGGCCCTCCCCGTCCGGTTGCGTGGCAAGGTGGACGTTCTGGTGGCCAACGTTCCCTACGTGCCGACGGAAGCCGTCGATCTCTTGCCACGGGAGGCGCGCGTCTATGAGCAGCGAGTGGCGCTCGATGGCGGGCCCGACGGTCTCGACGTCTTGCGGCGCGTCGCGGAAGCGGCGCCCGACTGGCTCGCTGCGGGCGGTCACCTGCTGGTGGAGACAAGCGCCGACCAGGCGGACGCGGCGATCGAGGCGCTGGTCGCCATCGGACTCACGACGACCGTCGCGAGCGACGCGGACCTCGCGGCGACGGTCGTCGTCGGGCGCTGGGCAGACGCAAAGAGACTTCGTCAGCGGGACGCTGGGACCGTCCGAGTCCGGCCGCGTGGCGGGTCTCCACCAACCGGTCCTCAACCGCCATGGGCTCCTCGGCGATAGAGGAAGCTGACGACGTCCTCGATGGCCGGCTCCTCCACCGTCAGGTCGCTGACCTCGTGACCCGCGACGATTTGGGTGACGAGGTCCGCGACGCTGCCGCCCGCTGGCACCATGAACCACTGGCGCGGGCCGTCGGTCCTTGACGCGCGTACGCCGGCCACGACCAGCGGCGGCTGCGGGACAGCGAGGTCGACGACCACCACGCGTTCTGACGGGACAAGAGAGCGCAGACCAGCGAGGTCCCCATCGAAGGCGAGCCGCCCATGATCGATGACCATGACCCGACTGCATAGCCGCTCCACGTCGCCCAGATCATGGGTGGTCAGCAGCACTGTCGTACCGCGCTCGCGGTTGATCGACTCGAGGAACTCTCTGACCGCAGCCTTGCTGACGACATCGAGGCCGATCGTCGGCTCGTCAAGGTAGACGATCTCAGGGTCATGGAGCAGGGCGGCGGCCAGGTCGCCGCGCATTCGCTGCCCCAGGCTGAGCTGGCGGACGGGTGTGTCGAGCAGGTCCGCCAGTTCGAGCAGGCCGACGAGACGGTCGAGGTTGCGCCGGTACCGCGGGGCATCGACCCGGTAGAGCCGCCGAACCAGGTCGAATGAATCCCTGAGCGGGAGGTCCCACCACAGGGTCGTTCGCTGTCCGAAGACCACGCCGACCGTGCGTGCGAGCGCCACCCGGTCTCTGGAGGGGTCCAGACCGGCGACCCGGATCCGGCCGGCGCTGGGCACGAGGATTCCAGTCAGCATCTTCACCGTCGTCGACTTCCCTGCACCGTTCGGGCCGAGGTATCCGACGATCTCTGCGGGCTCGATTGCGAAGGTCAACCCGTCGACAGCGCGGACCACTGTGCGGGGCCGCCGGTATCCAGCTTTTCCGGGAGGCGGTGCGGCAACGCCCCTATCCGCTCGCGCGCGCTTGCGAACAGTGAAGTGCTTCTCCACCCCATCGAGTTCGATGACAGCCATTAGTGTCCCGTCACGGAGGTCCTTCGACGGAGGCCGGAGGACTGCTTGATGGGTGCGCCGCGCCAGGATCCGGCAGCTCAGAACAGACTTCCTGATGCGACATTAGTGTCGCGACACTAGCTGCCTGTCGAGCGGTAGTGACGGACGCCGGCCTTCCACGCGAAGCCTGCGGCGATCAGCGCGAGCATCGCGGCGATCGGTGAGGCGAACTGCATCGCGTTGGGATAGCCGTGCGGATCGGGGCGCCCGAAGACGTAAAGCGCGGGGTACCAGTTCACGAACGCCAGCGGCACAACCCAGGTGAGGGCGCGCACCCACTCGGAGCTGAAGACTGTGAGCGGGTATTGCGTCACGTAGTTGCCGCCATAGGTCGTGACGTTCATCGCCTCGGCGGCGTCAGCGGCGACGAATTGGTAGGAAGCGCCTAGCACCCAGATCCCGCAGTAGATCAGTGTCCCACAGATGATCATGACCGGGACCATAAGGATCCGGCCACCAGTCCACTCCGTGTCGAGCGAGGTCAGTGACAGAGCAAGAGCGGCCAGCGCCGGTACGAGCTTCCCCAGCCGGCGAGGCGAGAAGGTGTCAGCTGCAACCTGGACGAGCGCGCTCACCGGGCGCAGCAACATCACGTCAAAGGCGCCGCTCCTGATATGGCGGCCTAAGCGTTCGACGGTTCCTAGCAGCGTGTCGGCTATGGCGAACGATGTGCTAGTCGTGGCGTAGAGGAACAAAACCTCTGCAGCCGAGAAGCCACCAAGCTCGTCCGTGTTGGCGAAGATCACCACAATCGCAAGGACATCGAGGGTCATGGCCATTGCCTGCCCGACGGTAAGCAGCAGCAGCGAGGTCGGGTACTGCCAGGCCGCCCGCGTCCACGCCCAGCAGAGCAGGCCGAATGCCCGCACCGCATCGGCGAGCCTGGCGAATGCCTCAGCCACCCTGCACCACGACCCGCCGCCGGGCCCGCTCGGTCAGCCGCCGGCCGGTCAGGAGTAGCAACACCGCCCAAAAAACCTGCAAGCCGAGGATCGCGAGCGTGCCGGCACCTCCGTACACGCCCAGCCAGATGTCGGAGGGGGATTGGATAGTGGCCGCCCATGGCGTTGACCGCGCCACGATCCCGAGCCACCCGGGCAGCAGGACCAACGGGATGAGCAGGCCGGAGAGGAAGGTGCCTGCGAACATCGCCATTGCGCCGGGACCGGCGTCGTCGAGCAGCCAGAACGCGGTCAGTGTGACGAGATAGCGGAGGCCGAAGCTCACCACGATGGCGAGAGCGATGGACACCACGACAGCGACGACCCGCCATCCGGCCGGCCAGGTGAGGTCGAAGAAGACGGCGCCGATGAGCAGCGGCGGCAGGCCGCGGAAGACCAGCGCGTGCACCGCGCGACCAAGGTCATGCGACAGCCACCAGCCCTGGAAGTCCGCCGGGCGGAAGAGGTCGATGGCGATGTCTCCGTTGCGGATACGCTCGGTCAGCTCGACCGAGACGGTCGGGAGGAACGCGCCGACGGCAGCGATAAGTGACTGGCCGAGGAAACAGAAGGTCACCGCGGCGGTCAGGTCATACCCACCGAGGTTGGGGTGTTGGGTCCAGAGCGCGATGAGGATGTACGCCCGGATGAAGCCGAAGATCGTGTTCGTGAAGGCGCCGGCGGCTGTAGCGGCGCGGTAGGTCGCGTGCCTGCGAAGGCTCCGCCAGGCGACCATCGTGTAGAGCCCCAAGCACCCTCCCGAGCTCACCCGACAAATGCCGCAGGGTACTGCTCAGGCAAACTCCCAGCGGGCATTCACCTGAATGGTTACCGAGGAGGTGCCCGGCTCGACCGGCACCGTATCCCTCGTTGCCACCGACATCACCCGCGGCATCGGGCTCGGTCCGCCGCCGTGGACCTGCTCTGAGATCGCAATGATCCGGCCGAGCGATCGGCCGGACAGGGTGGCGTATTTCGCCGCCTTATCCTCTGCGTCTCGCCAGGCGGCCTCTCTCGCGCCGTTCAGCAGTGCCGCCGGGTCGGCGTATTCGAAGCTGGCACCTTCTAGCCGGCTGGCATCGCCGCCCGCCGCTACCGTTTCCGCAAGCAGCGTTCCTGCCTTGTCCAGGTCGCGGATTCGTGCCGTGAGCCGAAGCGTCGCGGTGTAGCCGACAATTGCCCGCCCCTGGTCCCCCTGCTCCGGCCACAGGTTGATCGCTCCGCTGGCGAGATCCTCCCTCGCCACTCCGCCGGCGACGAGCACCGAGCGCATGCGATCAAGAGCCTGCCCCGCTCCACGCAGCGCTGCCGTTGCACTCTCCGCGACCACCTGAGCGCCGAGGTCGAGCCGGAACACGTTCGGTGGCGCCGTGGCCAGCCCCACGCCCGTGACCGTGATCCCTGTGTCCATCGTTGTCCCTGTTTGTACCTGGATCGGGCACGCCTTGATCCGCGAATATACGCGGACTCGCTGTCGGCGGTGAGGTCACTTGCGATGGTGGCCAGGCACTCGGTGTGAGCTAGACCGCTGCACCGAGACCAAGCGTCTGGTAGATCTCCAGCGTGGCGGTGGACCGGTTCAGCGTATAGAAATGCAGCCCGGGCGCTCCCCGATCAAGCAGTTCCGCACAAAGGCGGCAGGCATAGTCGACGCCGATGCGGCGCACCTCCTCCGGGTTGTCCTCCACCGCGTACAAGCTGTCGGCAAGATCGCTCGGAAACGCGGCCCCGGAAAGCTCGGCCATGCGCTGGATCTGCCGCACGTTCGTCACCGGCATGATCCCAGGGATGATCGGGACGTGGCTGCCATAGGCCGCCACCCGGTCGACCAGGCCTACGTAGTCCACCGCGTTGAAGAAGAACTGCGTCACCGCGAAGTCGGCGCCGGCAGCAGCCTTGCCGGCGAGGTACTTCGCGTCAGTGTCGAGGTCGGGTGACTCCGGATGGCCCTCGGGGTGCGCGGCGACGCCGACGCAGAAGTCGCCGAGCTCCCGCAGCAGCCGGACCAGCTCATCCGCGTGCCGCAGACCCTGCGGGTGTGGGGTCCACTCGACTGCATCCCGGGGCGCGTCACCGCGCAGGGCCAAAACGTTGCGTACGCCAGCGTCCGCGTACGACCCGATGACACCGCGCAGCTCAGCGCGAGACGCCCCGACGCAGGTCAGATGGCCAACCGGGGTGAGCGTGGTGTCCTGGGCGATCCGGCCGGTGATGCGGACCGTTCGGTCTCGAGTGGAGCCGCCGGCGCCGTACGTGACCGAGACGAATGTCGGATGCAGCGGCTCGAGCCGCCTGATCGCCGTCCACAGCTGGCGCTCGCCCTCGTCCGTCCTGGGTGGGAAGAACTCGAAGGAGTACGACCGGCCGCCACCTGCGAGCAGGTCGCGAATTGTCGTTGCGCCCCCCGGCATGGTCGAAGGGGTCCCCAGTGCCATGTCGCGAGGCTATCCAACATGAGGACAGAACTGGCCACGGTCCACCTGTCGATACGCTCGGCGCCGTGAGCCAGGCCGGAAATGACCCGTTGCGGGAGCGTGTGCAGCAAGCCCTCGATAGGTTCATGGCCGAGCAGGCGAGCAGACTCACGGCGATCGACCCCGTCCTCGCCCCGGTGACCGACGCCGTGCGGGATTTCCTCGACGGCGGCAAGCGCCTGCGGCCCGCCTTTTGCTACTGGGGGTGGCGAGGCGCCGGTGCTCCGGACTGCCCGGAGATCATCGTTGCCGCGGCGTCGCTCGAGCTGCTTCAGGCCGCCGCCCTGATTCACGACGATCTGATGGACGACAGCAATACCCGGCGGGGTAAGCCCTCGATTCACCGGCAGTTCGCGGCGCCGCTGGAAAGCGGAGGGCACCCGGGACGCTGGACCGACTTCGGTGCGGCCGCCGCGATCCTCATCGGTGACCTGTGTCTCTCCTGGTGTGACGCGATGATCGAGAGCAGCGGCATCGGACCCACCGAGCTGTTGCGAGCGAAACCGACGTTCCAGTACATGCGGACCGAGCTGATGGCCGGCCAATACCTCGACGTCCTTGCGCAAGCCACCGGCGGAACCGGCGTCGATCGTGCGCTGAAGGTGATCCGCTACAAAGCGGCCAAATACACGGTCGAGCGGCCACTCCACATCGGTGGGCTGCTCGCCGGGGGGCAGAACGCCCTCATCGAGACGTACTCGGCCTATGGGCTGCCGATCGGTGAGGCTTTCCAGCTCCGCGACGACATTCTTGGTGTCTTCGGCGACCCGGCCGAGACCGGCAAGCCGGCGGGCGACGATCTGCGCGAGGGCAAGCGAACCCTGCTCGTGGCTCTCGCCTTCGAACGAGCTGGGCCGGCGCAACGTGATCTGCTTGAGCAGAGCCTCGGCGATCGCACGCTTGACGACCAGGGTGTCGATGCCCTCCGTGCGGTGCTCGTCGAGACGGACGCGCTCGCGGCGGTCGAAGCGCTTATCGAGCGGCTCACCGCGGGGGCGTTGCACGCGCTGGATGGTGGAAACGTCGTCGGGGATGCCCGGGAGGCCCTGCGCGAGCTGGCTGTCGCGGCCACCATGCGCGCTGGGTGAGGCCTTCGGCGTGCCGGATATCGATTTAGCGTCCTGTACGCGTAAGATCACCCTCAGTGATCGCTGCGGTTTGTGGAGGCGCATGTGCCCTGGCCAAGGAAGGGTGAGGGGAGGCAGCCGCAGTGCCCCACGTGCGAGAGCACGGGTGTCAAAGAGGTTCCCAGGGCGAAGCTCAGCCGCGACGGAAAGACGATCAGCACCGCCACCGAATGGAAGCAGTGCCCCGACTGCAAGGGATTCGGCTGGCTGCGTATGTGACTAGTCTCCCTTAGGCGTCCGGCGAGTCGTCCGGCGCAGGCGCAGTCGTTGTGCGGGCGTCAGTCCTGCTGGCTCCGTCACGGGTTGGCTCGCCGCGCCGAACTTGACCGGGCGCGGGCAGTTCCGGTCGTTTAGCCGCGGATACCGAGGAGCGCAGCTGGAACGGGACGTTCGTCACCATCACACCAGGCGTGAACAGGAGCCGGCCTTTCAACCGCAGTGCGCTCTGGTTGTGCAGCAACTGTTCCCACCAGCGGCCGACCACATATTCGGGGATGAAGACCGAGACGAGGTCGCGCGGTCCCCTGCGGCGCACGGACTTCACATAGTCGATGATCGGCCGGGTGACCTCGCGGAACGGGGAGTCGAGCACTTTGAGCGGCACGGAGATGCCCCGCCGATCCCACTCGTCCTGGAGTGCCTTGGTCTCGGCCGGATCGACGTTGACCGTCACCGCCTCCAGAGTGGTCGGCCGGCTGGCCTTCGCGTACATCAGAGCCCGCAACGTCGGCTTGTGGATCTTCGAGACGAGCACGATCGCATGAACGCGTGACGGCATCATCATCACGTCGTCACTGCCGTCCACCGCGAGCTCTGCGCCAACCCGGTCGTAGTGGCGCTTGATCGCGCGCATGGTCATGAAGATGATCGGCATTGCCACGCAGACGATCCAGGCGCCCTTGGTGAATTTGGTGACAAGCACGATCACCAGGACCAGACCGGTGAACACCAGGCCTATGGAGTTGATGACGCGTGATCGCATCATCCGCCGGCGGACGGACGGATCGGATTCGGTCCGCAGCAACCGCGTCCAGTGGCGGACCATGCCGGTCTGGCTGAGCGTGAACGAGACGAACACACCGATGATGTAGAGCTGGATGAGCTTGGTGACCTGGGCGTCGAACGCATAGATGAGGATGCAGGCGAAGGCAGCGAGCAGGACGATGCCGTTGCTGAAGGCCAACCGGTCACCCCGGGTGTACAGCTGTCGCGGCAGGTACCCGTCCCTGGCCAGGATCGAGCCGAGGACCGGGAAGCCGTTGTACGCCGTGTTGGCGGCGAGAAACAGGATGAGCGCGGTGGCGACTGCGATGAAGCTGAATGGTGGGGAGCCCTCGCCAAAGACCGCCGACGCCACCTGAGCGATGATCGGCTGCTGGTAATAGCCAGGGCCTGCCGGCTCGCCGTTGATGAGCACATCCTCGGCCGGATTCTCGGCGAGGTGGGTGTCGGAGATTTGGGCCAGGGCGAGCACCCCTGAGAACATCGTCACGGCGATCAACCCGAGCAGCAGCAGCGTCGTCGCCGCATTCTGGCTCTTTGGCTTGCGGAACGCCGGCACACCGTTGCTGATCGCCTCCACACCCGTGAGCGCGGCACAGCCGGAGGAGAAAGCACGCAGGACGAGGAAGACCAGGGCGAAGCCGCTCAGGTTCGCATAACCCGGCTCGGGCTGGATGCCGAAGGTGGCGGTCGGCGCCTTCAGCTCGTCACCGAGCACCCCCACCCGGAAGAACCCCCACGCGAGCATGCAGAACACGCCCGCCATGAACGCATAGGTCGGGATCGAGAAGGCGGTTCCTGACTCGCGGACGCCTCGCAAGTTCATGAACGTCAAGATCGCTACAATGAGCAGAGCGGCCGGCACCTGATGCTGGGCGAAGAAGCCGACCCGCGACCCGAGGTACTCGACTCCTGAGGACACGGACACCGCGACGGTGAGCACGTAGTCCACGGACAGAGCACTCGCGACTGTCAGCCCGGCATTCTGGCCGAGGTTGACCTTGGCGATCTCATAGTCGCCGCCCCCGCTGGGATAGGCATGGACGTTCTGCCGGTAGGAGGCGACCACCGTCAGCATCAGCAACACGACCGCGCCCGCGATCCAGGGGCTGTAGTGATAGAACGACAGGCCGGCCACGGACAAAACCAGCAAGATCTCTTGCGGTGCGTACGCGACTGACGAGAGTGCGTCGCTGGCGAAGACCGGCAGCGCGATGCGCTTGGGGAGCAGAGTCTCGTTCAGCCGGTCGCTACGCAGTGCCTGACCGACGAGGATGCGCTTGGGGAGCTCGGTCAACTTCGACACGAATGGATCGTATTGGCAGCCGAGGGATTTCTCGCCTGCGGCGCCTCCGCGACGGCTTTCCAAGACGCAAGGTGGGAAACATCCACAAGGGGCGGGGACGTGTAGCGTCGTGCCGGGCCCGTTGAGGAACCTCTCGGGAGTGCCGCGAAATTCGGTACGAACGCGTGGGCGATTTGGACGGAAGGACGGCCGTGCACATCGTGATCATGGGATGCGGTCGGGTGGGTTCGACACTCGCCCACATCCTCGAGGATCGGGGCCACTCAGTCGCGATCATCGATCAGAACCCGGAGGCGTTCCGGCGTCTCGGTGGCCACTTCAACGGCCGCCGGGTCACCGGCGTCGGCTTCGACCGGGACACGCTGCTCGAGTCCGGCATCGAGCAGGCGGCAGCCCTTGCCGCGGTGAGCAGCGGCGACAACTCCAACATCATCACCGCGCGGGTAGCCAGGGAGACCTTCGGAGTCGAGAACGTCGTTGCTCGCATCAAGGATCCGCGCCGCGCCGAGGTCTATCAGCG
>DASYTV010000319.1:0-4980 GCA_036001885.1 Actinomycetes bacterium | reverse complement strand
CCGGGCGCGTCGAGGCTGCCGCGACTTCGTTCGCCTCGGCAAGCGACCTGGCGAGTGCGATGCGGCGCGCGGAAATCGCCCACGGCGAACACGAGAGGCGCACCGGCGAGGCAGATCCGAACTGGCCCGACTGGTACGCCCAGTACATGGTGGCAGAGCAGGCCGGCACGGAGCTGCCAACGTGAGCGACCTTCGCATCGCCGATCGCCTGCACCACCGGGGTAGGCCCAGCCGGTGCGGACGGCGGCGTCGAATACCGCGGCGTCAGCGACCACGGCAGGTCGTAGCGTGATTCCTGCCGGGGTGGGTCTGTCCGCATTCAAAGCGGCCTTTCACCCGCGCGGCGACCTATTGGCCGATGCGCCCGTCAATGCGCTCGCGGAGTAGGTCGGCGTGTCCGTTGTGGCGGGCGTACTCCTCGATCATGTGCACGAGCAGCTCACGCAGTGAGATTGGCTCACCCTCGGAGTCGCGGCCGACGAAGTCGAGGTCGTGGTCGCGCGTGAATTGCTCAGCGAAGGCGATCTCCTCGCGCCACGCCAGCCACGCCTCCTCGACGACAGCAGGGTCGGCGACCGCCCCGTTGAAGTCGGCGTCGGGGTCGGTCTGGGTCTGGTAGCGCTTTGGTACGTCGTGCTCGGCGAACCGACGACGGAACCAGCCGCGTTCGACATCGGCCAGGTGCCGGACCAGGCCGAGTAGTGACATCGTCGACGGTTCTACTGCGCGGCGGGCCAGTTGCTCGGCATCGAGCCCATCGCACTTCAGCTGCAGCGTCAGCCGCTGGGCACGCAGAAACTCGTTGAGGGTCGCCCGCTCATCCCCAAGCCGCGGGCCGCCTTCGCGCGGGTCGGAGTCAGGATCGAGGAACCTGTCCGCCCGGTGTTGTGGCGTAGTCACGCCGACCGAGACTACTGAACAGCCCGGATGATCGGGCTGGGGGTGAGCCTTGTTCCCCGTCTGACCAGTGGTTGTGTGGCGAATCGATCGCTACCTGGGGCGGGCGGGGCCTGGAATGACGGGCAGCTCGGACAGGCCGCGTAGTACGAGGCCGTCGCCGTGGCCCCAGTGCAGGTCGCCGGCGGGGACGGCGAGGCGAAGCTCGGGGAAGCGGCGCAGCAACGATCCGAGGGCAAGCTGGCCTTCCATGCGGGCAAGCACAGCGCCGAGGCAGTGGTGGATGCCGTGCCCGAACGCCAGGTGACGGGCCTCGGCCCTGCCGAGGTCGAGCAGCTCCGGGCTCGAATATCGACCTGCATCCCGGTTAGCGGCGGCCAGGCTGATGACGACCTGGCCCCCGGCGGGGACTGTCACATTGTCGATCTCCACCGGCTCGATCGCGTAGCGAAATGTCGAGTGGGGGACGGGTGGGTCATAGCGCAGGAACTCCTCGACCGCCGCAGCGATCTTGCTGGAGTCCGAGCGAAGCTGCGCGAATTGCGCTGGGTTGCGGAACAAGGCGACGACGCTGTTGCCGAGGAGGCTGGTGGTCGTGTCGTGGCCGGCAACGATCAACTGGAAGATCGTCGAGAGCAGCTCTTGGTTGTTGAGGCGCTCGTCGCCGTCACGGGCGCTGATCAACCCGCTAACCAGATCGTCGCCGGGCGTGTCCTGCTTGACCTGGACGAGCGCGCCCAACATTGCCACGACAGCATCGGACGCCTCCTTGGCCCGCGCGTATTGCGCCGGAGTCGAGGTGGGGACGAGCAATGCGGTG
This sequence comes from Actinomycetes bacterium, assembly GCA_036001885.1. Classification (GTDB taxonomy): domain Bacteria; phylum Actinomycetota; class Actinomycetes; order JAKEEW01; family JAKEEW01; genus DASYTV01. The sequence goes on along the minus strand of DASYTV010000319.1, from coordinate 3,263 downwards.
AGCCCCTGACCTAGCGCGGCCCGATCGGGCTCGGGCACGCCGAGCAGCTCGCAGATAACGGTGAACGGCAGCGGGAACGCGAACGCCGCGACGAGATCGGCCCGGCTGTCGGGTCCTTGCAGGGCGAGCTCATCGAGGAGGTCGTCCACGATGGTCTGCACCCGCGGCCTCATCCCTTCGACGCGGCGGGGAGAAAAGGCGGCCGACACAAGCCGCCGCAGCCGAGTGTGATCGGGCGGATCAACGCTGAGCATATGCCGCGCGAACGCTGGTCCGGGAAGCCCCTCTGCCACAAGATCGGCGCCCGTGGCGAGCGCCGCGTGCATGTCCTTGGACAGCCGCGGGTCGTTCAGAGCAGCGCGAGCCTCGTCGTAGCGGACCACCAGCCAGGCGCGGTGCCCGTCGGCCAACGTCACCTCGTGCACCGCGCCGAGCTCGCGGACCTCGGCGAACACCGGGAAAGGGTCGTCCTGGTTGTACGCGCCCCACGCCGCCAGCGCCGGTGTCGTCATCACGTGTGCCCTCTATCGAAACGCTATGGCTCGCAGGCGGGCCGGTGGCTCCCTGTCAAGCAGGCGGTGCAAAGAACTCCAGCGCAATCCCATCGGGGTCGCGGAAGGAGACGCCAGAGCCGTAGTGGGCGTCCTTAACCCCGCCATGGGCAATGCCCAGCTCGTCCAGGCGCGCCGCCTGCTTCTGTAGCTCGGCACGGTCCCGGCAGGCGAAAGCGACATGATCTAGACCGGTGCGATGCTCGTCGAAGCGCTCAGTTGTGGTCTGAGAGTGTGTATGCAAGCCGAACAGCTGCCCCCCGTCGAGGGCGAACACGGTGTGGTGGAATCCGGTCGGCTCGTCCTCGTCGAGGACGGGTGTCGCCGCGAACAGCTCGCTGTACCAGCGAGTGCTTCGCTCGAGATCGGTCACGGTTACAGCGACGTGGGTGACGGGTGGAAAGTCCGGCACAGCAGCCTCCTCATTGACCATGGACGCGCGGACGTGGACGTGCGGGATGGTGATTGTCTCTTCTTCCCCCTGCGATCGGCCCTGACGAAGTGCCGACTCCTCATACTACGGCGGCCAGCCATGTTCGGTTCACGCCATTACCTTGCAAGACCGGAACGAGACCAAGCCCTGCACCACAAGTGCGTCCCGAGTGCATTAGCATCAGGCGCGGCTGATCGCCGAACCGACCGGACATCCGCAGTAGCACGGCGTCGTACATCGCGCTCAGCGGAAGCGAGGGCGGGGACGTACGCGGTAGGGGATTGACCAAAGCCAGCGGCGTCCCTTCACTGGCGGGGGAAGGTGAGCATGGCACATCTAGGCAGCCAGCGGCTCACGGGCCGCATGGTGGCAGTGGTCCTCTGCCTCGTTCTGATACCGGTCCTCGTGTATGTCCTCGCGAGTTCGGTCACGAACGACTACACGGTGGGATTCTTCGGCCGGACAGGCAACGATGCGGCCCGACTCAAGGCCTGGTTCGCCTCGGTGATCTTGGCGCTTGTGGGCGTGCAGGTGTTCCTGGCGCTGTGGATGTACCGCAAGATCCCTGCACTAGGACGCCCGACGAAGACAGTCCGCCGTACGCATCGGACGATCGGGTTTCTTGCATTCGCGCTGAGCGTTCCCGTCGCCGCGCATTGCATCCAGGCGTACGGCGTGGAGCTGCACAGCGGTAGCCGCGCGGCCTTGCATACTCTTGCCGGCTGCTTCTTCTACGGCGCATTCGTGGCCAAGGTGCTCGTCGTACGCTCGCGTCAGCTACCGGGGTGGGCGCTGCCTGTCGCCGGCGGGCTGGTGGCACTGACCCTCGTCACGCTCTGGTACTCGGCCGGTCTGTGGGTCTTCCACAACTACTCGGTGCCAGGTCTTCACTAGCTCGGCTGGAAACCTTGCCAACCCGTTCGGGTCAGCTGACGGTGATATCGGTCTCCATCCCCAGGTCACGGTGGCTGTCGACCGGGCAGAAGAGCTCGTACTTGCCCGACTGCAATGTCACGGTCAGCGATCCCGAGGCGCCGGGCGAGAGGTTGCCAGTCTGCTGCTCCTCGATGCCCGGTCCCTCGATTTCCAGCGCATGCGTCGTGCCGCCGTCGTTCTCGGCGGTGAACGTATACGTGCCCGGGGTGAACGTCGACTGCGAGAGATTGAGCTTGTACTCCGTCTCCTTGACCGTGACGGCGGTGCCTGTGGCTGCTGGCGAGGATGAGGACGCCGACGCCGACGGAGTGGCCGGCGGTGCGGTACTGCCCGTCGAGTCGTCGGAGGAGTTGCCGCATGCCGCAAGGACCGTGAGGGCACCCAGCACGGCACCTGTCCGCGCCAGGGAGTGCTTGATCGTCATGATCTCTCCCATCGGATACGCGCCGCTTCTTGCGACCTGCGCGGCTCGGTCTTCCGTACACACGTAGACGGGGCGGCCAGAGTTCAGGTCCCGAACCGACGGCATTCCGAATGGGCGATGAGCGGGACAACGTCACTAGATCACTTGGCCGTATCGCTTCGTCTGACCGATAGCACGGGCGGGTTAGTAGGGGAGGTGTCGGCCGGTGGGGGTGCGAAGGTCGAGCTGATAGACGGTGGTCGGTTTGGTCGGCTTGCGGATGTGGATCTGTCGCATCGCGGGTCACCCCCTTGCTGGTCTTGGGCTGCCACGGGAGAGCGGCGGTCGGCCGGCCGGTGGTCGTCCCCGTTCCGCTCGTGGGTGGCGGTACGGTCAGGCGGCTAGCGCTGGCTGGGACGGGCGGAGGTGGTGGCGGCCGGTGCCGGTGATCACGCGGGTGCCGCAGTAGCACTCGACGTCGAGCAGGATTCCGCGCCCGGTGTTGACCAGGGAGCGGATCCGCCGCGTTCCGACCAGAACCTTCGATCCGTGTACCGGGCAGTCGATGGCGAACATGGGTGACCTCCGTCTTTCGTGGCTGCGTCGTTAAGGGTAGAAAGGAATTGGACCGTTGATCAGATCCATTTCCCTGCCGGTTCAGTGGACCGGTTGGGGGTCGGGTGCGGGGTGGCTTGCCTGATCCGGTAGACGCCTGCCTGACAGCGGCACAGGTTCAACCGCCGGTGGTGAGCGGGGGCGCCTACTTGGCCTTGCGGACCTGCTTGGCGACTCGGTCTGCTTCCGCCTCGTCCAGGAAACGACGCTGCCGGTAGTCCACCTCTGCTCGCAGAACGGCCTCGTGGTTCATGATCAGCATCTCCTCGGTGTCGTCGCCGTTGGTCGGCTTGACACCAAGACTCGTGCTGAGGTCACGCCCAGG